>CANQPX010000018.1 GCA_947625915.1 uncultured Clostridia bacterium | reverse complement strand
GTTACGGACGGAAACGGCAATGTTACACGTTATTCCTACGACGATTTCGGACGTGTTATCAGTACAACAAACGCTCTTGGCAATTCTGCTTACACCACATATGATGAAAGCGGAAGCGTTCTGACTTCCACCGATTATGCGGGAAATGTCACGACCTACACTTATGATAATTTTGACGGAGTTTCAAGCAAGACAAACAATGACGGCACGGTAAGCTATACCTACACGACGGACGGCAAGCTTTCCTCCGTTACCGATAATTCGGGCGTTACTATGTTTACTTATGACAACATGGACGGTCTGACCCGTGTGGATTATCCCGATGGCAGCTATGTTGCTTACGATTATGACGATGCTTGCAGGCTGACAAAGGTTTCAACGCCTTTCGGCGATACTGCTTATGAGTACGATATGCTTGACCGCCTGACGAGAGTTGTTGACAGAAATGGTTACGCAACAATTTACGAGTACGACGCTAACGGAAATAGAACTGCGGTTCGGTACGCAAACGGCTACACCACCACTTATGACTATGACCTTTTGAACCGTTTAATTCGACAGGAAACTCTTGACATTGACGGCAATCCTGTGGTACAATATGTGTATACTCTTGGCGCGGCTGGTGAGAGACTTAGCGTTGCAGAGCTTGACCGCACAGTCGAGTATACTTATGACAATTTGTACCGACTGACTGGTGAGACAATTACAGAGGGCGAAAAGGTTACTGCTTACACTTATGCTTATGATAATGTAGGCAACCGTATCTTGAAAACTGAAAAAGGCAAGGAAACCGAGTATTCTTACAATGAGCTTAATCAGCTGGTATCCGACAGCGACGCGACTTATGAGTATGACCTTAACGGCAATCTTGTTCGTGTTATCGGCGGCGCGCAGTCGGCTCTTTATGAGTACAATTCCGAAAACAAGCTTGTTAAGGCTACTGTTCAGAATGGCTCGCTTGTTATTGAGGAAATCTACACTTACGATTACGCAGGCAACAGGACTTCCAAGTCCACACGCACAAGTGACGGCAATACCGAATTTGTTAAGTATCTGAATGATAATTCTTCGCTGACAAATGTACTTGCAGAGCTTGATTCCAAGGGTAATGTTCTTGTTTACTACACAATTGGTGCTGACCTTATTTCACAGGAACGTGACGGCAGGACTTACACTTATTTGTATGACGGGCATGGTTCGGTTGTCGGTCTTATGAATGAGGACGGTTCTGTAACCGATACTTACACTTATGACGCTTTCGGTAATCTGCTTAAATCTACGGGTAGAACTGCAAACAATTACCGCTACTGTGGGGAGCAGTTTGATTCCACTACCGGGCTGTATTATCTCCGTGCGAGGTATATGGACACCTCTACAGGTAGGTTTATCACTCAGGATTCTTATGCGGGTAATGTTTATGACCCGGTGAGCTTGCATAAGTATCTTTATGCTAATTCTAATCCTGTAACATATTCCGATCCCAGTGGGTATTGTGTTGCAGCTATAGCTTATGCAGCAATTGATATTGGAGTTGCTGTTCCATATATGGCATTAGCATTATCAATTATGGCTCTCCTTGTAGCTACTTTAGCTATTTATTCCAATAGAGATGCTATAACATCTTTTGTTCAATCATGTGCAGATGCCATTGCATCTGGTGCGTTGGATTCAGCTACAACAGTATCCATGTCAAAAGAAGAAACTATTGAGAAATCAAAAACAAAAAGGAAAACACGTGGATATATCCTTTATGATCCTTTAGATTTTGCTGGCAGAGCTACACGCGCATTTGGGTTAATAACATCAGATATGTTATCTAATAATATAATAACAGGAGATACAATTGGTACAAAAGCTAATAGTAATTTAAATCCTGTTGGCATAAATACAGATTCTTCACTAGAACGTGGTCACCTAATTGCAAGGCAATTAGGTGGAAGTGGTGATACATTGCGTAATTTAACACCAATTTATCGTAGGATTAATAATGGTAAAATGAGAACATATGAAAATAGAATAGCCTTAGCTGTTTTAGAAAGTGACATATTGTATAACTCAGGTCTTTATTTACAAGTTAAACCATTTTATGTTGGAGATAATGGTGTGCCATTGTTTATTAACATAACAGCGTTCAGTTTAAGTGGAAATTTCAATTTAAATGTATCGTTATTAAATACAAAATAATAAAGGTATTTATGAAAACAGGAAATATTATTTATTATTGTATGCATATTTACGTTAATTACTAGTTCATGCAAAATAGATATAGTAAACGACATAAATTTTAAGACATTATATTTAAAGGCTGGCATCGCTTGCACCTGAACACAGGCGATCTTGCTTATCAAAGTCGCAATATTTATGACGTTTACTATAACAATGAAATGGAGAGTGATGATATGATTAATTCATTCAATAAAAAAATAAACTTTGTAGATATGCTTGTTCAGAAATATAATCCACCACATGCCCCTAAATGTGTAGTCGATAATGATGTAAGAGCAACTGTTGAAAATCGTTTGCGTGCAACATTGCCAGAGGATTATTATGATTACATTAATGCGTTTGGTTATGGAAGTTTCAGTAATTATGTAAAAGTATTCAATTTCTTCCGCACAGACGGAGTTGATGAGTATTTCTTGGAAATCGAAGATAATAAAGAAGTAATACATGATTTAAAAAAACTAAGAGCAATGTATGGTATGAATGATTCTGTAGTATATGTTGAAAACGGAGAAGTTGTATCTGTTGATAAAGGTAATACAAATAAAGGTTCTCTTTCAAATTATGATGAACTTAGTAACCTATCACTTGATATTTTTCCTGAAAAAACACAATTAAAAATAAAAAAATACGGTATAGGCTACCCATATGAATTTTATAATGATGGTGTTGGTCTTATATATTGGGGTCACACTGATGATGTTAATTTCTTTTGGAATTATTATGAGAATGGATATACTGTAATTGTATATCTGGAAGATAATGTTTTCTATGAATTTGATATGTCTTTTTCAGAATTCCTGTATAATTTCTTAAACGGGGAAATGGATGGTATTGCAAATCCAAATAATGTTTATACATACGAGGAGTATAACGAGTAACAATTTATTTCGTTAAATTTCTGATACATTATTTATCAATAAAATTTGTAAACCATATTGGAAAATTAACACCACCATAAATTGACTTGCCGCCACTAAAGTTAATTTTTAAGGGCGGTAATATGATTGACATTGACGGCAATCCTGTGGTACAATATGTGTATACTCTTGGCGCGGCAGGTGAGAGGCTTAGCGTTGCAGAGCTTGACTGCACAGTTGCTTATACCTACGATGAGCTTTACCGACTGACAAGCGAAACTATCACCGAGGGCGAAAAAGTCACAGAGTACACCTATGCCTACGACAGCGTTGGCAACCGTATCTTGAAAACCAAAAACGGCACGGAGACAGAGTACACTTACAATGAGCTTAATCAGCTTGTTGCAGATTCTGATAATACTTATGAGTACGACCTCAATGGAAATCTCGTTCGTGTTATCGGCGAGGCGCAGGCGGCGCTGTATACCTATGATAGTGAAAATCATCTTATTCGTGCAACTGTTCAGAGCGGAAACAATGTTTCTGTTGAGGAATATGAGTACGACTATGCAGGTAACAGAACGGCGAAAAAATCCGAGGGTGAATATACAAAGTATTTGCTTGACATTAATGGTTCGTTGACTTATGTGCTTGCGGAAATGGACTACAACGGCACAGAGAAGTGTTTCTATACATTAGGTGCAGATTTGATCTCTCAAGAACGCAACGGCAGAACTTACACTTATTTGTATGACGGTCACGGTTCTGTTGTTGGGCTTATGAGTGAGGACGGTTCTGTAACCGATACTTACACTTATGACGCGTTTGGTAATCTGCTGAAATCTACGGGTAGAACGGCTAACAATTATCGTTATTGCGGGGAACAGTTTGACAGCGCTACGGGGTTGTATTATCTTCGTGCAAGGTATATGGATACCTCTACAGGCAGATTCATTACTCAGGATTCTTATGCTGGCAGCGTTTATGACCCTGTTTCGCTCCATAAGTATCTTTATGCTAATTCTAATCCTGTCATGTATTCTGATCCGAGTGGGTACTTTGCCTTGGCGGATGTAAGTATTGCCGGTTGGATGAACAATCAGTTAGACAGTATTAATGCCAACGCATGTATGTGGGTGTTAAAATCATTAAATAACGCCTTTTCAGTAATTGACACATTATATCAAATGCAAAATGCTGAAGATTGGAATGGCTTTTTCTCGGCATTAGGAAAAGGCTTAATATCTGGTCTGATAAACGTCAAAGTGCTGAATAAAATATGTGATATAAAATTAATGGAAGGCGCTTTGAGGTATATTTTAAAGGCTGCTGCAGCATTAGGGTTAATATTCCAAGCAGAATCAATTGCCGAAGCTTTAGACGATGGCGATTTAGCACTGGCTGTTTTAAGGTCGGCACACCTTATGGTTATGGTTGGATTAACATTTCAGTCATGCTTTACAGGTGATACACTTGTTGCATTTGAAAACGAACAGAAACGTATAGACGAAATTAATGTCGGAGATAAGGTTTGGGCATACAATCCCGAAACCGGCGAAACCGAGCTTAAAGAGGTTCTGAACGTTTGGGTCAAGGAAACTGACAAATTACTGCACCTTGAAACTTCTGACGGAGAAATTATTGATACTACAACTAACCACCCATTCTATGTTGAGGACAAGGGTTGGGTAGCTGCAGGTGACCTTGAAATTGGTGATATGCTGTATACCGTTGATGGTGATACAGTTGAAGTTACAGATATTGAAGTTGAAAAACTTGATGAACCAATTTTCGTTTACAATCTTGATGTAGCTGACTTTGATACTTACTTTGTTGGTGAGTTTGGAATTTTAGTTCATAATTATAATAGCGAACCTTCTCCTGCGTTAGATGATAGCCCGTATAATCCTGATGAAGTAGCTAAAAGAGTAAAACCACCATATGAATCCAATCCTGCACACAATACATTTTCAAGTAATTACAATCCAGCTAAAACCCCTGAGCCGATTGATGCACAATCAGTATATGAAAATGCTTTACGTGGAAATGATCATACATGGTTTGGAGTCGGTGAAAAGGGTGTGTATCAATTTTTTAGTAATGGTGCCAATTATGGCGATGGAACAGTGCATTTTGCCGGAATTTTAAATTCTTCAGAAATTCAGGATATTCCAGTTTGGATAAGACGAGAATTAGGATTAAATTAATGAGGAGGCAAACGATTATTGATAATAGGAAATAAAGAAACATTTGCTACAGAATTTACATTGTGTGATAATTACACATCACTGCTTGAAGGAACATTTTCATATTGGATTAATTCAAAAAAAGTTGGAAATGATAGCGAGTTAGTTTACTTAAATGATGTTTTAATGTGTATGATATGGATAATTCATGATATCGGCAATAGGATATATTCTGAAAAGATAACTAATGACTGGAATGAAATATTTCATGAAATTAATAAAAACATTTATGAATCTGACACATTTTATTCTTGTCCAGCAAGATATGATATTTCTATTAATATTCCAACTGGTATAGGACATTATAAAGTTTTTTATATTGAAGATTCTCAATATGGATACTTGATGTTTAAAAGGAAATCAGATAATATCGTGAATGAATTTACTATTAAAAAGGGAGTGGTAGATTTAGTATTATCTCAGACACATTCGGAATTAAATAAGCTATATGAATCTATACATTAAATTAGTAGGTTTTATAAGTAGTTTTGAAAAAAATCCTATAGCGAAATATACTGAAAAAATATTAGCAATATCTTTGTACACTTTGCATAATGTGTTTATGCTCTGCTTTAGTGGAATCAGGCGAGCGGCTTTCAGTTGCTGAACTGGATCGGACTGTTGAGTATACTTATGATAATCTTTACCGCCTGACGGGTGAGACTATTACCGAGGGCAAAAAAGTCACAGAGTACATCTATGCTTATGACAGCGTTGGCAACCGTATCTTGAAAACTAAAAACGGCAAGGAAACCGAGTATTCTTACAATGAGCTTAATCAGCTTGTGTCCGACAGCGACGCGACTTATGAGTACGATCTTAACGGCAATCTCGTTCGTGTTATCGGCGGGGCGCAGTCTGCTCTTTATGAGTACAATTCCGAAAACAAACTTGTTAAGGCTACTGTTCAAAATGGTTCGCTTGTTATCGAGGAAAGCTATACCTACGATTACGCAGGCAACAGGACTTCCAAGTCAACAAGCACAAGTGACGGCAAAACCGAATTTGTTAAGTATCTGAATGATAATTCCTCGCTGACAAATGTACTTGCGGAGCTTGATTCCGAGGGGAATGTTCAGGTTTATTACACTATCGGCGCAGACTTGATTTCGCAGGAACGTAACGGTAAGACTTACACTTACCTTTATGACGGTCACGGTTCTGTTGTTGGGCTTATGAGTGAGGACGGTTCTGTAACCGATACTTACACTTATGACGCGTTTGGTAATCTGCTGAAATCTACGGGTAGAACGGCTAACAATTATCGTTATTGCGGGGAACAGTTTGACAGCGCTACGGGGTTGTATTATCTTCGTGCAAGGTATATGGATACCTCTACAGGCAGATTCATTACTCAGGATTCTTATGCTGGCAGCGTTTATGACCCTGTTTCGCTCCATAAGTATCTTTATGCTAATTCTAATCCTGTCATGTATTCTGATCCGAGTGGGTACTTTGCCTTGGCGGATGTAAGTATTGCCGGTTGGATGAACAATCAGTTAGACAGTATTAATGCCAACGCATGTATGTGGGTGTTAAAATCATTAAATAACGCCTTTTCAGTAATTGACACATTATATCAAATGCAAAATGCTGAAGATTGGAATGGCTTTTTCTCGGCATTAGGAAAAGGCTTAATATCTGGTCTGATAAACGTCAAAGTGCTGAATAAAATATGTGATATAAAATTAATGGAAGGCGCTTTGAGGTATATTTTAAAGGCTGCTGCAGCATTAGGGTTAATATTCCAAGCAGAATCAATTGCCGAAGCTTTAGACGATGGCGATTTAGCACTGGCTGTTTTAAGGTCGGCACACCTTATGGTTATGGTTGGATTAACATTTCAGTCATGCTTTACAGGTGATACACTTGTTGCATTTGAAAACGAACAGAAACGTATAGACGAAATTAATGTCGGAGATAAGGTTTGGGCATACAATCCCGAAACCGGCGAAACCGAGCTTAAAGAGGTTCTGAACGTTTGGGTCAAGGAAACTGACAAATTACTGCACCTTGAAACTTCTGACGGAGAAATTATTGATACTACAACTAACCACCCATTCTATGTTGAGGACAAGGGTTGGGTAGCTGCAGGTGACCTTGAAATTGGTGATATGCTGTATACCGTTGATGGTGATACAGTTGAAGTTACAGATATTGAAGTTGAAAAACTTGATGAACCAATTTTCGTTTACAATCTTGATGTAGCTGACTTTGATACTTACTTTGTTGGTGAGTTTGGAATTTTAGTTCATAATTATAATAGCGAACCTTCTCCTGCGTTAGATGATAGCCCGTATAATCCTGATGAAGTAGCTAAAAGAGTAAAACCACCATATGAATCCAATCCTGCACACAATACATTTTCAAGTAATTACAATCCAGCTAAAACCCCTGAGCCGATTGATGCACAATCAGTATATGAAAATGCTTTACGTGGAAATGATCATACATGGTTTGGAGTCGGTGAAAAGGGTGTGTATCAATTTTTTAGTAATGGTGCCAATTATGGCGATGGAACAGTGCATTTTGCCGGAATTTTAAATTCTTCAGAAATTCAGGATATTCCAGTTTGGATAAGACGAGAATTAGGATTAAATTAATGAGGAGGCAAACGATTATTGATAATAGGAAATAAAGAAACATTTGCTACAGAATTTACATTGTGTGATAATTACACATCACTGCTTGAAGGAACATTTTCATATTGGATTAATTCAAAAAAAGTTGGAAATGATAGCGAGTTAGTTTACTTAAATGATGTTTTAATGTGTATGATATGGATAATTCATGATATCGGCAATAGGATATATTCTGAAAAGATAACTAATGACTGGAATGAAATATTTCATGAAATTAATAAAAACATTTATGAATCTGACACATTTTATTCTTGTCCAGCAAGATATGATATTTCTATTAATATTCCAACTGGTATAGGACATTATAAAGTTTTTTATATTGAAGATTCTCAATATGGATACTTGATGTTTAAAAGGAAATCAGATAATATCGTGAATGAATTTACTATTAAAAAGGGAGTGGTAGATTTAGTATTATCTCAGACACATTCGGAATTAAATAAGCTATATGAATCTATACATTAAATTAGTAGGTTTTATAAGTAGTTTTGAAAAAAATCCTATAGCGAAATATACTGAAAAAATATTAGCAATATCTTTGTACACTTTGCATAATGTGTTTATGCTCTGCTTTAGTGGAATCAGGCGAGCGGCTTTCAGTTGCTGAACTGGATCGGACTGTTGAGTATACTTATGATAATCTTTACCGCCTGACGGGTGAGACTATTACCGAGGGTGAAAAGGTTACTGCTTACACTTATGCTTATGATAATGTAGGCAACCGTATCTTGAAAACTGAAAAAGGCAAGGAAACTGTCTATGCCTACAACGAGCTTAATCAGCTTGCTGCAGATTCTGATAATACTTATGAGTATGACCTTAACGGCAATCTCGTTCGTGTTATCGGCGGTGCGCAGTCGGCTCTTTATGAGTACAACTCCGATAACAAGCTTGTTAAGGCTACTGTTCAAAATGGTTCGCTTGTTATCGAGGAAAGCTACACTTACGATTATGCAGGCAACAGGACTTCCAAGTCCACAAGCACGAGCGACGGCAAAATCGAATTTGTTAAGTACCTCAATGATAATTCCTCGCTGACAAATGTACTTGCGGAAATTGATTCAGAGGGTAATGTTCAGGCTTACTACACCATTGGCGCTGACTTGATTTCGCAGGAACGTGATGGTAAGGTTTACGTTTACCTCTATGACGGTCACGGTTCTATTACAGCACTGTCCGATGAGAGCGGAAAGATTACCGATACCTACAGCTATGACGCTTTTGGTAATCTGCTGAAATCTACGGGTAGAACGTCTAACAATTATCGTTACTGTGGTGAACAGTTTGATTCCACTACCGGGCTGTATTATCTGCGGGCGAGGTATATGGATACTTCTACTGGCAGGTTTATTTCGATGGATTCTTATCAAGGTAATACCTTTGAACCTGATACTTTGCATAAATATCTTTATGCAAACAGTAATCCTATTACTTATTCTGATCCAAGTGGGTATTTTTATGATTTAAATTCATTAAATGCAGGTACTGCTGGTGGAGCAGTTATAAACAATATTAATACACCTAATTATATTAATCTTTTTCGCACTTTAGTTGCCGCTATTAAAGGTGCAGTTGCAACATATGGTATTGAAAATATTATAGCATTAGCCATGATACCTTTTGCGGTATTTCTTGGTGGAAAATTGGCTATAACATACAGTAATTCTATCCTTTCATCAACTTTAAGTGAGATTTTTACCGACCCACAGCAAAAAGGAACCTTTTTAGCAATTATGTTGATGACTTCAGGAATTTCAAGTTATGTCCTAAATGCGGCAGGAGAAAATACAAAATCTAATGATGATTATCCGTATCCTTACGCAATACACCATATTGTGCCTAAAGGACTGACTCAGGCAATTCCATCTGTAATGGTATTAAAAGCGGTTGGTATTAGTGTATATGAGAAAAATTATAAAAACGCATATTACAATCCAGCTATTTCTACGTTGAACCTTGTAAAAATAAAAACTAAAACACATGTTGCTATTCATAGTAATAATTATTTATATTGTGAATGGGTAAACGGAACGATAGTTCCATCTTATTTAGCAACTTATAAGCTTGGAACCCCAATATGTCAGACAGTAGTTGCAAGTGTATTAACGGCAATGGGATTAGAAATTCAGGCTATTGATTCATTAATATTATAAGTTTTGGCATTGCGGGTTATTTAACCCGCAATGCCTATAAGATAGGAGAAACTATGGAAATCTGTAATTTAAATAATTTAAATAAGGTTTTGATGGAAGTTTTTAGCACATATGATAGATACAAAGATGATTATTTTATATTAAAAACACAATGTGAAATCACGTCAGCAGATAGAATAATCTGGTGTAGTGGTTGGACTGAACCATATCATCCTGATTATATAACGGAAATAAATGACAATACAGTAAATGAAAGAAAGATATTAAAAAAAATACCGGCTAAAAAACAGTATGTTTCTGAACATTATTTTATCAGCAATAACTTGATAAGATCCTTGCAGTGGGGAGAAATTGACAATTTAGTGAGCGAAAAGTTTTTTGTTTATAGCGATGATAAATGTGTTGCAGCAGAATATGCAGTATTTAATATGGATAATATATATTTGAGGAATGTATGTATTATCAAGTATGATAAATTTGGGAACGTAATTGAATATAGTGAAGGAAAAAGAACTGATGAATTGACATTGAGTAACGGGAGAATATATACATATGATGGCGAACGCTATACGCTTGGAGCAAAATTATCCAAAAATCCTTTTTGGAATATAAAAAGCAGAATGTATACATATGTTGATGGATATATTGTAAAAGCTGCAACCATAGATAATTTTGCAAGTGACAAAGATATAATTTTGTTTGATAACCCTTTGTATAAAAACGTAAGTGCTGTTTTAGATACAAATCTTCCAAAAATGAATCCATGCAATTATGCTGATTTTGACTTTATTTATGGCGAAAGTGGATATTGTAAAAGATATGTAAGGACTAATTACTCATATGGTAAAAAACATATTAATGAATTTAATATGAAAAAAGGTCTTATGAAAAAATATGATGACTATGGAATAAATTGCTTTAAAAAAATATGAGTTTAAATGAAAAGTTTTGTCAAATGTTGATTTAATACTAATCAACTTAAACATACAGGATTACGGGCGATTTTGAAGTTGTTAAGTATCTCAATGACAATTCGAGCCTTACAAATGTTCTTGCGGAGCTTGATTCCGAGGGGAATGTTCTTGTTTACTACACAATTGGTGCTGATCTTATTTCACAGGAGCGTAACGGTAGGACTTACACTTATTTGTATGACGGGCATGGTTCTGTTACAGCACTGTCCGATGAGAGCGGCAAGGTTACCGATACCTACAGCTATGACGCTTTCGGTAATCTGCTGAAATCTACGGGTAGAACTGAGAATAATTACCGTTATTGCGGCGAGCAGTTTGACAGTACTACGGGTCTGTATTATCTGCGGGCGAGGTATATGGATACTTCCACAGGCAGATTTATTTCGCAGGATTCTTATGCGGGTTCTGCGTATGACCCTGATACTTTGCACAAGTATCTTTATGCAAACGCTAACCCTGTTTCAAACAGTGACCCAAGCGGCTATTTTACACTTGCGGATATGAATGCAAGCATGGGTATTCAGGGAATACTCGGCAACATTGCTACTCCCAACGGTAAGGCTTTGTTTGATGCTGTTATGGGCGTGTTCGGCTTTGCACAGGACATTATCTCAACCATAAAAGACGGTAAGGAGCAGGGCTTAAGTAAGGAAGAAATCGTTGCTAATGTAGCAGCAGGACTGGTAACAAGTTTGGTTTCAAACTTCTCTTGTATGCTGACAAGTCTCAGACCTATCGGGTATGTCATAATGGGCGTTGCGGCGCTTGTAGTCGGTATAGTTGCTATGGCAAACTTTGCGGACGGCAATACGGGAATGGGAATAGCGCAGGTAATTAACCTTGTTACTATTGTATTCTCGATGTTCAATCCGACCTGCTTTACGGGAGATACGGAAGTTTATACCAATAATGGCTTGGTTTGCATTGAAGATGTTCAGGTAGGCGATGAAGTTTGGGCATATAATCCCGAAACTGGTGAAACCGAGCTTAAAGAGGTTCTTAATGTTTGGGTAAAAGAAACCGACGGAATCCTACACGTTTCGACTTTTGACGGCGAAATTATCGACACCATTTATTGAACGACATATCATTAAAACAATTAAAGATTAGCACAGTAAATTATACCGAATTATCGGTATAAAATAAATTGTTAGGAGATGTTTTTATGGAAAAATCAACAATGACAAAACTTCAGCCGCCGTGGTATACATACCACAAAAAGGTGCAGGCGCTTTTCAAAGAGGATGATAAAGTCAATGTGAGAGAATTGGCTGACAGCGGCGACGGAAACTATTCGTTTATAATACTTGTTTCTGACAAAGCAAAGGCAGAGGCAATTAAGGCAATTATTAATGACAAGATTGAAATGGGCAATGTTACTATTACGGCAACTGTTTTAGGCCCTGATGAAAACGGTGTTAATGACATTGAAGCGGATATTTCCACGTATGAAACTGCTTTCAGCGGCAATTCAATTTTTTCCAAAGTTGTTTCAGCTTCAATAATGGGAATGAATTTTAATTATTGTATATTCTCATGTGAAATTGTTCAGTTCTGGAATGATGATATGTCGGACTACTACGGAAATTTCAACGGTCTTGCAGAGGACATTGCAAGAGATGTTCTCAAAGAAACGGGCGTAATGTTCTGTACCGAAAAGTTTTAATGCTGAATAGTTAAACGGCTGTCAAAATTGGCAGCCGTGTGGGTTATATTTTATTGATATTCTTAATTGTCTGCTTTTTCTGCTCTTTAATAAGCTTAGAAACATAATCCCCCTTAGAAATATCATAATAGTTTTTTGCAATATCCATATAAATATCATACATCTGTTTGCAGTCCTCGAATGTTTTTTTGAGGACTGCAATTTTTTTATCCGTTTCCTTTTGAACAGCTTTCAGACGTTCAAAATCGGAACGATCAGAAATACTGTTGTTCTGTAACGTCTGCCTGCAAATTTTAAGACTAAGTTGTTCGGTATCCGAAAGCTCGGACTTGTCCGCAAGGCTGAAATAAGTTTCTGCCTGCTCCATAAGACCCTCCAGCTTTTCCTGTTTAACAATAAGTGCGTTTAATTCTCTACGGGCGTTTTCACATTCGGATTTTAACCGCTGGATTTTGCCCTCCAATTCCCCGATAGAATGAATATTATCCCGATTTATTATAGATAGCTGTGCGGAAATTTTGTAAACATCAAGGTCGTTTTCGGGAGAGTATGGCTCGGAATGATAACGCTTGCGCTGGATTTTCCTACCCGTTCTTGCAAGCTCGGTAACGTCGTTAAGCGTTCGGACATAATCATCACGAATCGGAGCAGGCTCTCCCGACAATGTAATACTTGTTCCCACATCACGCCAACGAATACGGGAAATAAGGCTTTCCTCGGTATAGTCCTCGCCTAAAGTTTTTGTGCGGACAAAGCGTTCCTGTTTCGGAGCTTTTACGGAAATGTACTTTCCTTTTTTAATAGTATATCCTGACGCTTCAAGTTCGGACAAAAGCTCGTCCAAGTTTTTAACCGTACCGATAAGACGGTCGATTTCCAAACGGATTTTTTCTTTCCAAGAAGTACCCTGCTTCTTATTCTCCCATTCATTATACGCAAGATTTTTGCCATATCCCTTTTTCGTGACTATCGGCTGAATACCAAAAGCAAGACATACCCTGTCGGAATATTCGCGGATTTTTTTGCGGGTAGTCCAGTTGTCATTGAATTTTTGTCCCGTCAGTGAGTATGTGTTTATTATAATATGGTTATGGACGTGCCGACGGTCTGTATGCGTTGCAATAACCACCTGACAATCATCACCGAAGGTCTTTCTTGCAAAAGCCTTTGCAATTCGATGAGCCTGTTCGGGAGTAATGTTATCATGCGGATCAAAGGATTGAATATAGTGGATAGCCTTAACGCTGCCCTTGCCTTCGGTAGGCAAGGGGGCGTTAAATTTTTCTCCCGAAAAATGCTCGAAAACTGTTTTCATCGAAAGATATGCGTCCTTAGCATTTGTAAGGCAATTCAGGGACGTGGTGTATAATAAGTCCTCGGTTTTGTCGGGATTGAGTATGTATGCTAAGCTTTTGTTGACGGTAGTGCGGAGAGAAATTGATTTAACGTATGGCAAAGCAGTAAATTTTCCTTTCTGATTTTTTCAATATCTTCGGCGTAAATGTTGTTTGTTTCATTTGCCTTTTTAGCGATCTGATTGATGTTGTTCCCGATGATACGCAAAGCGTTCATTACTGGGGCGACATTTTTTGCCGTATAACAGGTTATCTGTCCCTCAAGGGACATTCTTTTAATGAACGTTCCTGTTTTCATAGAAAGCAGTTCGGCTTTTTCCTCAATAGCTTTCCATTCATCAAGATTAAATACGACTTCCTTACGTTTTACCTGTTTATACTTTCTCACTGAATTTATACCTCCAATTTTCTTAAGCGGTCTTAGGTGCAACCTAAAAAGGGGATAAGCCGTTTGTTCGACGGCAATGAACAAATAATTTTTAGGAGGGGCAGCTTCCTAAAAATTGGCGAATCTTGAAAGAATACGGTTCTTTCTCTGCTTGCTAAACATACCCAAAAACAAAAATATGTACTCCCGATTTTCAATCGGTTCACCCGTGTGGGCATACCCCTCCTCCAAAATTTTCTGCGGCGGCGAACAGCAGAAAATATTCCCCTCTACTAAGTAATTACAGTAACAAACCATTTCGGAAACCGATTGAAAAAATATTGTTAAATTGCACAAAAAGAGTTTTGGATTAAGTCCACAAAAAGCAATTATAACGAAAATATATTATATTTTAATTTAATGGTTTCCAAAAATGCGGTTAAGTGTAAGAACTTATGAAAGGGCATAATTCCGCAGTATCATCTTCGCCGCTGATACTGCACTTCGCCAAATAATTATCCATTTCAAAAATTAAAAATGAGGGGGACGTGATAACTGACGGATATTTTTAAGGAGATAAAGGACAGCGTATCAATGCCCGACGTTGCAAGATTTTACGGATTGCAAATAAGCCGTTCGGTAATGACGTGCTGTCCATTCCATGAGGAAAGAACTCCGAGCCTTAAAGTTTATGACGACCATTTTTATTGCTTCGGCTGCGGGGCAACGGGTGATTGCACTGGCTTTGTTGCAAAGCTGTTTGGTATCTCACAATTTGAAGCTGCTAAAAAGATAAGTTATGATTTTGGTCTTAATCTTTTTAATAGGGAAATCGCCGTCCCTGTTAATAAGGGTCTGCAAGCCGAGAATGATTATCGTATGTGGCTGCGTAAGGCAAGTGTTACTATTTCGGAGTATCTTACAAGACTTGCAAAGTGGGGGAAAATTTATGCTCCCCGAAATTTTGGAGAGCAGCCTAACCCGCTGTTTGTGGAAAGTCTTACAAAAAGAGATTACATAGAATATCTTTCGGAAGTGCTGACCTACGGTTCGGACAAAGAAAAACGACAGCTATATTCAAGCTGCCGAGAGGATATTATGAAGATACGGGAACGCCTTGACAAGCTCGCCGCTGCCGAACGTCCCGTAAAAAGAAAAGCTATATGATGTGGTGGGCTATCATGGGTGATCGTTTTCCTATGTTTGGGTGAAAAGGCTTTGAAACAAAACTTTAATACAAGGTAAAATTTTCAAAAATATAGATATTTGTTTAACAATTTGCATAAAATAAAAAGAGAGAGGAGGCATATCAATTACATATGACTAATACTATTGTTATACCAATTCAGAACAATGAAAGTAAAGTCGTAAAAAATATGCCTGTTGAAATAATTATTACAGAAGAAGAAACATCAAAGGAAGTAATTGCCAAATCAATTTTTGAAGCTATCAAAATTCTTCTCGAGCCAACTTAATGTAAAATCTTTAAACGCAGTCTGCCACATTTCACGTGATGGGCTGCGGTTTTCTTTATTGAACCACGATAGCACTAATGTTTTCGATACAGACAATTCTTTGGATAACTGCGTCTTTGTAATATTTTTTTGGATAATATACTCATTTAGTATATTATCCTTGAAGTTTCTGAAAATCAGATACTCGTCAAACAAATAATACTTGTCCGCTTCGCAGCATAAGGCATATTTTTTCAGCAATTCCAAATCTGTATGTTCGGGTGTGATTTGATTATTTTCGTATCTTGAAATCGTTGATGTGCAAATGCCAATTTTTTCTGCAACTACTTTAGCCGTAAGATTTTTTGACAGCCGTAATAAAATCATACGTTTTCCAATATCTGTTGTGAGTTGTGAATCTGAAATATCATAATCAGTGCTTGTACATATGTTTTGATTGGCAGAAACGTCATTTTGGCAAAATAAGGAGATATTATCCATTTTATCGGTGTTAATTCGGCAATTTGGTAATACCACAGCACATTCTGTTTCCGTTTTGCAATATCCGATACGCCTGTAACTATGGCTGCAAAGTCGCATCTCCGCAATGGTTCTCCGCTTGTTATAGCGCCGTCCACGAATGACGGGTTATCGGGTTCGGCGAAGAATATCGGGGTACTTCTGAATTACAGGAACGTTTATATCGTTCCCTTCGGGCAGGACGATCCTGCGGCGAAGCCGAGATCGCTTGTTACGGATTTCAAGGCAGTTCCCGAAGCGGTCGCAGCGGCACTGAACGGTGAGCAGGTGCAGCCGATAGTAAAATAGCAGCAGGCGGCAAAAGCCGCCTGTTGCATTTTTACGATAAACTTTCTATGCCTATTGATGTGTCGGTGTCCGCTTCGTAATCTATCCCGTCAGCTTCAAATCCGAACAGTTTGCTGAAATCTTTTCTGTAACCATCAAGATCCGCGTATTTCTCAAGACTTTCGGAAGAAATGTTCTTCCAGATATTTTGTACCTTTTCCTGAACGTCTTTCCTCATTTCAAGATCGTCAAGCCGGATAAGCCCGTTTTCATCGGTCTTTACTCCGCCGTCTCCATAGATCTTTTCCGCAAACATTCTTTGCATCTGTTCTATGCAGCCTTCATGCAGTCCCATTTCTTTCATCGTTTTGTAAAGTATGGAAATATACAGCGGAACTATGGGTATTGCCGCACTTGATTGTGTAACAAGCGCTTTATTTACCGATACATATGCTTTTACGCCGTCTATGGACTTGGTTATCTCCTTTGCCGTCGCGGCAAGGTGATCTTTGGCTTTTCCTATGGAACCGTCCTTATAGATCGGGTGTGTGATCTCGGGACCGATATAAGAATATGCCACCGTAACTGCGCCGTCCTCTATTACGCCTGCGGCTTTGAGAGAACCTATCCAGTCTTTCCAGTCCTCTCCGCCCATGACTTTCACCGTTGCAAATATTTCTTCTTCAGATGCGGGGGTGATAGTTGCTTCGGACACTTCGCCTGTTTTAACATCGATGGTCTTGTTTGTGAACTCCTTGTCTACCGTTTTAAGAACGGAACTGTAGACCGTTCCGTCAGAAGTAGTCCTTCTTGGTGCGGCAAGGCTGTAAACTATCATATCCACTTTTCCCAGATCTTTTTTTATAAGGTCGATGACCTGTTCTTTTATTTCCGAAGAAAAAGCGTCGCCGTTTATCGTCTTTGCATAAAGTCCGTCCGCATGGGCAAATCCTTCAAAAGCGGCGGTGTTGTACCAGCCTGCCGAAGCGGTCTTTGTACTGCTGCCGGGTTTATCGAAAATAACTCCCAGCGTCGCCGCGCCGCAGCCGTAAGCTGCCGCTATGCGCGAAGCAAGTCCGTAACCCATTGACGCGCCTATAACGAGAACTTTTTTTGCACCGTTTATTTTTCCGGCTTTTTTTACATAGTCTATCTGTGATCTTACGATAGCCTTGCAGCCTTCCGGATGGGCTGTTGTACAGATAAATCCGCGGATCTTAGGTTTAACTATCATTTTAACAGTTCATGCCGATCATGTCCGCTGCCGTTAACTGCGGCAGGACGTGACAAAAGGCATATCCTCCTTTTCGGAAAATTATTTCGGGGATAAATACAATGCAATTATACCACATTTTATCAATAAAATCAAGTGTCTTGGGGTGACTTGACAAAAAACCCCGCGCGGGAATTTATATTTCCGTGCGGGGCGGCATTATTTCTTTTTTGAATATGAATAATATGCTTTTACGGTATCTGCCGATGCAAGGCGGAAGCATATTATTGCGCCGAGAACTATAGCTGCGGCAAATATGCCTAATTTCATAAGATAATCCGTGCTTTTCTGATTTTCGGGCGTAAGGGCGAACAGTACGAGTCCCGGACCTATCATTATTATCGTATAGCCTATAAAATAGACCAGTGAAAATATTCTGAAAGCTTTTGAACGTATCAGCATGAGCAGTGAAAACGCCGCTGTGGTATAGGGAAGATATTTTATAAGTTCGCTGATATCGTCTCTGCTCACGTCTATTCCCGCGAAGTAAGTTAAAGCCGATGCCGCAAAGCCCAGTGCGGTAAGGATCAGTACCATAAAAAATCCGTAACGTGCTTCTCTGGCTTTTTGTTCAGCCATAAGTTTGCGGTACATTTCCTGACTTTTTCTTTGGTTGAAGCCCTGTGGCTTGGAAGATATCTCTTCCTGCAAATGTTTTTTGATAAGTTCTTTTTCGTCGTTATTGAGTTTATCTTTTTTGAGGATATCTTCTTCGCGCTTTTTGGAATTGCCGTATTTTGTTGACATTTCGTAAAGCTTTGGCTGACCGTTCATTTCTATTTCCAGTTCGTCAGCCATCATCATTGCTTTAAGTGACGAAGAAGCCGCATTGCGGGAATTCTGCATAGATTCGAGTTTTACGCTTTTTTCGCTGATCTCTTCGAGAACGGGGTTCTCGGAGGGAAGTTTATAGTCTTTGCTGCTGTTATTATCGTCAGCATCTCCGTAAACGATATCCATATTATCATCCGACACGGCTTATCACCTCTTTTGCAAAGATCACTCTTATCATTCGGTAACTGCAATTGCTTCGGGGAATATATTTTCGGAATTTTCCGAAAGGAACGTTGTATTAACAAATCCCTGTATCGTAGCACCGTCAAGGACGGTGATCGTTGATGCGGTTATATTTCCGAGCACTACGGCGTCGGTCTTGAATTCGGCTTTTCCGCCTATATCGAGGTTGCCTTTTACTTTGCCGTTAAGATCAAGGTACTGAGCGGAGATATCTCCGAGGAGTATCGTATCCCTGTCTAACTGCACCTGACCTTTTGAAGCGACATTTCCCTGCATGGAAGCTCCTGCCATGACGGAATTGTTACATTCGATATCGCCGACGATCTTTCCGGTAACGCTGATATTTTTTGTTATCTTGACATCGCCTTTGATGCTTCCGTCAACGTTTACGTTGGCAAAAGAGCGTATACTTCCGTTAACGATAGTATTTCTGGAAATGATAGTAGTTTCCTCTGTTTCGTAATAAGGGGCATCGTTTCCGCCGCCCATGCCGCCCATAAAGGCATTGGGAGCGGGAGGTGAGGGAGGAACGGGCGGGACATTTCCGCCGCCGTAAGGAGTTCTTGCGAACGGGTCGGCGCTGCCTGTTCTTCCGAAGGGATCTCCGCCGCCCTGCTGTGGGAATGTTCCTGACGGCATTGAACGGGAAGCGTTTTCGTAAGGTTGTCTTGCCGCAAAAGGCGAACTTCCGCTCGGCGGGGGAGCGGACGATCTGGCGAAAGGGTTTCCCATCGGGTCGCTCATAGGCGAGCCGGAAGCTTCCGCGGTACGCTGTTCGGCGCTGCTGAAGCTGTCCGCCGCGTCAGAGGGTGCGGAAACGTCATATTCGGCAGTATCGGCAGCAGATTCGGCAGGCTGTTCAAACTGATCGGTCTGTTTCGGCGGGTCGATGTATTTATCCAGTTCGGATCTTTTCTTTGATTCTTTTGAAAGATCCTCGCCCACAAGACCGTCTTTTCTGAGTATCTCTTTTACGGCTTGGTTAAAATTGTCTTTAAGACTCATTTTAAACGCTCCTATCCTTTGGTTTACTTTATCTGTATCTGTTTAAGTTTACGCATTTTATGCGGAAATTACACGGAAATTTGTGTATCAGTCGACATATGAAAAGTTTATCGGTCTGACTGTCGGGTCGAGCTGTCCGAAAGTATAGCCCTGTGCGAGCAGTTCGTCTATGACATCTTCCAGCACTGTGACGGTGGCATATTTATCCTGACTGTCATGCAGGAGGACTATGGCTCTGTCGGCGGAATTATTTTCGATCCCGGTAAGGACGTTATTGTAGATACTTGTCCAGTCTGCGCCTTTTGTTGCGTCCTCGCCGCTGACGTTCCAGTCGTAATAGACGAAGCCGCGTCTTGTCATTTCGGCGATTATCTGCATATAGGTGAACCTGTTGTAATTATTTATCGAGCCGCCGGGGAAGCGGAAGATCTGTGGTTTTACGCCTGTTGCTTCATATATGCAGTTATATGTATCGTTGAAATCCGCAAGGTAGCTTTCAACGCTTTCGTAGATCTTTTTATAATCGTGGGAAATGGAGTGTATGCCGACGGTATGACCCGCGTCTGCAACGGCTTTCATGCGTTCTTTGGCTGCATCATCGGTCCCGCCGCAGAAGAAGAAAGTAGCCTTTATGTCATATCTGTCGAGGATAGCTAAAATATCCTCGGTATTTTCCGAAGGACCGTCATCGAAGGTGAGGTAAATGGTGCCGTTGTCCTCCTTGAAACTTGTGGGGGGATCTTCAGCGTAAAGATCGGGGTAAAGTTTTGTATATTCGGCTGCGCTGTCCGTTGCGTCGGGATCGGGAGCGCCGTTTGTAATATTGTTCCCGTTATCCGCGTTTATATCTTCCAAGAGGCTGACATCGGAGGATATATAATCCTTTACGAACTGTCTGAAAGCGTCCCTGTCGGTCTCTTCGATAAGGGAAAGCATTTCCTCGGTGGAATAGCCTTTTGCGGCCATAACGAGGAAGAGCCGTTCAAAGCTTGTTCCGTCGGGGATAATGATCTTATCCTCGGAAAGATCCTCGGAGGAACTGTAAGCGTCGGTGGTCTTTCTTGTCTCATTCAGGTATTTTATGCCGAAAAAGACTGCAAGAAATGTTGCAGCGGCTATCCAGCCGAACACTATGATGTATATAAGATGTTTAAAAAACTTAACGCTGCCGAAGTACATAACCGTGACTGCGCTCTTATTTCATTTATGGGGAGCGCTTCTCCTTTCGATGGCATTTAACAATTTTATGAAAATAATGTAAAATTTTTCAACAAATTTGATACAGGCTGCTTCAAAGCACACCTATACCTTATAATAATACACCTTTTTTTTGCTGATGTCAACCCGCGCGGAAAGGTTTTTTCAAGGAATTTTCAGTTATTCCGAGAAAAAAATGCTTTTTTTGCGGGATTTTATAGAGGTTTTGTAGATTACGACAAAAATAAGCTCTCCCGCTGATAAATTTTATACAAAACCTTTCGCTTCCCCTTCCGTAATGTCTTAATAGAAAATAAATGGCACGTAAATATGTGCAGAATTAACATATTTTTTAAATTGCCGCCTTTTTTTCTTGACAAATTGAGTTAAATAGTGTATCCTTAATAGTAGAAATGTGTGTGAATGAGAGCTTTTTTCCGTTTACCCCCGCTCTCATATCGGATCATCAGTTTATGCAGCGTTCTTCCGCTGCGGATCGGAGTTGTTTTTTATGGCAAGTGTTAAACTTACGGATCTTATAGATGTGGCGACCTTGCAGGAAATTCAGGACGGTTTTGCCAATCTTACCGGAATGGCGGCTCTTACTACCGATGAAAACGGAAATGCCGTTACAAAAGGCAGTAATTTCACCGACTTCTGTATGCATTATACAAGACAGTCGCCCGTCGGCTGCTCAAGATGCGAGAACTGCGATAAGAGCGGCGGCGAACAGACTATGCGCACAGGACGTGCGGCAGCGTATTTCTGCCATGCGGGACTTGTGGACTTCGCTGCGCCGATCATGCTCAACGGCGAGTTCATAGGCTCGTTTATCGGCGGTCAGGTGCTTACGGAAGAACCCGATGAGGATAAATTCCGCAGGATAGCTTCCGAGATCGGCGTTGATCCGGACGAGTACATACGCGCACTCAGGAAGATCAAGATCATTGATAAGCGTCAGGTGGACGCGGCTGCGGATTTCCTTTGCACAATTGCAAAAGTCCTTTCCCAGACCGCTTACAATAACTACCTTGCAAATCAGTCCAACAGCGGACTCACTAACATAAACAGATCCATGATGTCGAAGATCTCCGAGGCGGAAGAAGTTATCAACCGCAGTTCCGAAAGGATCAACGCCCTTGCAACGGCTTTTGATAATGTAAACAAGATCGCGGGCGAATCCGCAAGCGAGGTCTCCGCTACTACAGGTACGGTAAAGGTAATTCAGGATATCGCACTTAACACTAAAATACTCGGTTTCAACGCTTCTATCGAAGCTTCAAGAGCCAAGGAGAGCGGAAAAGGCTTCGGCGTTATCGCTCAGGAAGTAAGAAGCCTTGCGGAGACAAGTAAGCAGTCTGCCGATCTTATCGAAAAAGCTATGCAGAAGATCGGTACACATTCTAAGGACATGAGCGCGCAGGTCGCTCAGACCAAGGAAGCCTTTGATCTTTGTCTTGCGGATCTTAATAATTTCATGACTATGCTTAATGAGATAAAGGCATTTACGGCAGATCAGACATAAGAATTTTCCTTAAAGCCGCGGCGGGCTGCACGGAGTCACGGGGCGCAACGGGGCAAAGTGCGGAACGGCAAGGCAGCAAGGGGAGTTCCGATGTTTTATCTAAATAACATTTATGCTTCAACAGAAGGAGGATCGCATTATGGATATGGTAAATTCTATCGCTCAGATGGCTATGAGCATGAGCGCGGCGAACTTCCAGCAGAATTTACAGACCAGCGTGCTTAAAAAAGCGATGGACAGCAACGTTGATATGATGAACGGCGTGCTTCAAATGCTTGATTCTGTGCCGAGTTTTGCCGGAGCAAACGGAAGTATTCTTAATGTAAGAGCATAAAAAATAGCAAAGACCGCTCGGTTTTCGGGCGGTCTTTTTGCGCTCTAACGGCGGCTCACTGTTACTTCATAACAGTCTCCCGCTTCTTTGCAATGCTTATCATTGTCTGCTGCGCCGCTCGGTACTTCCGCTTGCGGAACCGGATAGTTCGGCTTGCATGGAGGATACGGCGGGCATGGCGGGGGACAGGGCGGAGGACAGCAAGGCGGCGGACAGCAAGGCGGCGGACAGGGTGCGGGCGGGTTCGAGCATACAGGCTCATAAACGGTAAATATGAACGTCAGACCGCCCGATTCGCCGCAGCAGCACCTTACACGTCTTGTCTGGGATCTCGGAGATGAGTTTGCGTCGCCTATTGCCGTAATGGCGTATACGCCGTTGCAGGGCAGGGAAAATACGGCGGAATTTCCGCCGGCTACCTGACCGTGGGCAACAAGTTCTCCGCTGCTGTTCCGTACTTCAATGGTAAAATATTTAGGTTTACATGGGCATACGGTAAAGAGTTCCTCTATCGTTACCGCTATGCTGCATCTGTTATCGGAAACGTTTGCCAAATGTATCAGTCCTTTCGTACGGCATGATCTGTGTTTTGATCCGTACGATTTATTATATGCGGGGCATATAATAATTGACAATATTTACCGCAAAGGACAAAAAGGCAAAAAAATAGCAGGGCAAACGGTGCCCTGCAAGTAAGATGATGTAAAAGTAAAGATAATATGTGTAGAACAAAAGAAAGGAGACAACAAAACGGATGTTAAACTAATTGAATGTATTAGATAATTTCTAACATCAACATTATTATAACTCATTTACATTACATAGTCAACAGGTTTTAGCAAGTTTTTTGGAATTTGTATGCTTGCACAAAAATGCGCCTGATATTTTGTCTGAATTGTGTTCTTCGCAATTCCAACATAGAAATATGTTAGAAAAACAGGGCAATTTGGGGCAAAAAAAAGTAAAAAAGATGAAAAGATCCTGACTTTCTATAATTAAAATAAATTTTATTATAACATATTGTTTTTGATTTGTCAAGAGATTTTATATGCGTAATGGTGAAAAAGAAATGAAAATTTTTTTGCCGTAAAATAAGCCCCTTACATCAGTCGTATTCGATTATATATGTAAGTATGCGGTACTGTTCATAGTAATCGGTATAGCTGAGTTTTATGTTCTTTCCGTACGTTGAGGTAACTTTGGATATTATCGGATCGAATATTTCATTGATGGAGCGGTTTGAGATCTCGGAGCTTATGGATATGAAAAGATCGTTGGTCTCAAATTTTACCATGGCGCTTTGTTCGCCTTTGCTCACAGCGCTGATTATTGCGTTTTCCGATGCGGTGAGGAATTCTTCTTCATCGGTTATATCCGTTCCCTCACGGATAAAGTAGTTTTCGTTCTTGCCGTTTGCTTTGGGCGGTTCAAAAGGATAGGTGTATATGACATGGTTATTTTCTATTACGGAATCCGTGACCATGAAATACTGATAAAGGATCACATCGGGGTAATCTTCATGAAGCTTGTCGTTGGGATTGTCCCATGTTATATCAACATGGTACCAGTTGCCGCCGAGTTTCACCATGTTCCACATATGCGGAACGGAAGCTTCGCCGGTGATTATGATATTCTCTATCCCCGCAAGATTGCAGAGGTACGAGAAGGCTTTTGCATATCCTTCGCAGAGGGCTTTTTTGCGGACAAGTGCGCCGTATATCGTATCGGCATATTCATCGTTCTGGTCGGTATCGCAGTTAAGGACGAGGTAATCATGAAAATATTTCAGTTTTTGATAATCGTCCATATCATCGGTAACATTTTTCATTATTTCCTTTGCGGCTCTTTCCGAGGCAAGGTTCATGCTGCTTATCTCATCGGCGGTGAAACGGTACCTGAATACGATATCGAAGCCTTGTCTTTCTGTATTGAATTCCCAGTCCCAGCCTGCGACTTGGGTATATGCGAGCTGTTCCTGACGGAGAACGTTCAAAAGTTTTCCGTATTCCATTCCGTCTATCATAAGGGGAACTTTTTCTTTGAACGTGCCGAGGTCTTTCAAGAGTTGTGTGTAATATTCGCGCTCCTCATCGTTAAGAAAATTTTTGCTTATATAGTCATTATCCATTCCTTCGGGGATATAGAAATCCGCGCTGTCGGTCTTTTTGCTTTGGGAAGGCTGTTCTATGCCGACTTCTGTGGATGTTCCGTTGGAAAAGACATTGTAGCTGTCTGTTTTCCGTTCACAGCCGCAAAAAACTACAGCCGCAGCGATCAACACTGCGGTGCAGCCAAGGTAAAAATGTTTCCTTACAGAACTATATTTTTTTCGCAAAAATTCTCCCCCCTTTCAGGGCAGGCAGCACTATTTTGCTTTGAATAAAATTCAAAGGATCATTCCGTATATTCAAGGAAGATCTTTAAAACATAAGTGTTTTCATCACAGTTATATGAAATGTTGTCGCATTGGTATTTATTTTCCGCTTTGTCAAGAGCGTCCTGCATAATGGTCAGAGCCTGTGCTTGAGAACGGTCAAAGAGCCTGTATGCCGAAAGGTCGTAGGTATCTTTGTTTCCGCACTGAAGTTCGACAACGAGCCCTTTTTGTGCGGAGACAGCGATTATGCGGTCGGTGAGCATTTTCTGTACTTCGTCCCAGCTGTTGGCAATAAGACCGTTTTTTACATAGTAATTGCAGCTTGTGGAAACTGCGGCGGGGTATTTATAATTCTGTTCATAAACAACGCGGCTGCGGGCGATAACTTCATCTGTTGTACAGAAGTAATCATATCTTACATATTTCCCTACTTTTGAATCGGTAACGGCATATGTGGGGTCGATATGGTACCACTCGCCGCCGATCTTTACCATGTTCCACATATGCGGTACCTCATCGGCATCGCCTGTGATGGTTATGGCTTCTATACCTGCTTTGCTGCAAAGATATTCAAAAGCTTTTGCATATCCGCTGCATATGGCTTTTTTATCAACGAACACTCCGTAAATATCGCGGCAGTTCTCGGTACTTTCGTCATAGACGACATTTTCCGCAAGATAGTCATAGAAAAGTTTTACTATATCGTATTCCGACATATCGGGCTTTATCCCGGAGAGAACTTTATTTACCTCGCTGTCGATAGCGTTCTGCATACGGGTGATCTCTTCGTCGCTGTAGCGGTAGAAAATATTTGCTTCTGCTACCTGATCGGTGACGGAATTTACCGCATACTGCATTTTTGTATTCAGATAGAACAGTGAACATTCATCGTTGTAAAGTATTTGATAAACGTCACGGTAGTCTTCGGAGTTGAATACTATTACGGAAGAAAACTGCACAGAAGTTTTTTTCTGTTCAATTGCCGTTATGAGCGCGTCGTAGATGTAAACTTTTTTTTCGCTGAGAGAACTGTAGCTGTAAGGGCGGAGATCCGTGCTTTTTGCGGCATAGGGAGTTGCGGGATCGGATACGACTGCTGTTTCGGTGATATTTTGCGAAGTATTTCCGGAGGAAGAAGAAGTGTTTTCATTTGCCGAAGAAAGCCCGGTGCTGTTCGATGGAGCCGTTTCTGAAGAACCGCTGCTTTCCGTGGAAGTGAACATGGTATTTCTTTCGGGGCGCAGAGCGGTAGTGCTTGTAAATTCGGACAAAGGCACTTTCGGTATGCCGGGAACTGCGGAAACAGTCGATCCGCTTTCAGTTTCTTCGGAAGTCTGAAAAGCGGGAGTTTCCGTTTCGGTAGTTGTGGCAAGTTCGGGAGTGGATGAAGTAGCGGCTGTGCGTGATGTACGGGCAACGGTAGTTACATCGGGCAATGTGGGTGCAGTTGTTTCTTCGGTGTAAGTATCTTCCTCATATTCGGATCTTGTGGTCACGGCAGTAGGCAGGGTATTTTCCCAGTCTGCACGCCGCTCGCCGCATGAGGAAAGAACAAGTGCTGACAATATCATCAGCAGACCGCTGTAAAATTTTTTCATAGCCGATATATTTCCGACAGGACAAATATCCTTTGTCGGAATTATCCTCCCTTCAGGAATGATCGTTCGGATCAGTTTGGCAGCAAAATTATTTTTTATTCATCGTTTTCATAGATCAAAGATATATGGACTATATTGAGTTTATCATTATTATGGTCATATGCGGAACGTATTTTGGTACCGTAATTGCCGTTTATGTCCTCGATCATCTGTTTTATCTCGCCGCTGTCGAAAAGTCTTGCAATTACCGCATAGTACGGGTCTGCGCCTGAAAGGCGGAGTTCCGCTTCACGTTTTCCGGAAAGACCCGCGCTGCGGATCTGTTCTTTAAGTTCCGCGCAGGCGTCCGCGGCTGTGTTAAAAACAAGACCTTTTACGGCAAAATAGTTCATTTCTTCCGCCGTACATGGAGGAACGTTCTTATAAAGCTCATCGGGGAAATGAGTTATCCCTATTATTTCCTTATCGCTTACAAGACAATAGTCATGCTTCAAAAAATCCGCATTGTAGTGGTTCAGGATAGGATCGTCCCAAGTGCAGTCCACATTGTACCAATTTCCGCCGACCATTACTTTGTTCCATGCGTGTGTATCGCCGCTGCTGTTTGTTCCGCAGACAGTATAATTCGGGATCCCCGCTTTATTGCAAAGCAGTGACATTGCCGCGGCATAGCCTTCGCATTGTCCCGCTCCCGCAACAAGGACCCCGTAAGCGGAATTGACGTGTTCCGCGCTCTGTGAAAAATCGCAGCCTGTCACTATCTTGTCATGGAAATATATGACCTTTTCCGCATCGGAGATATTTTCGGGAAGTTCGCCGATTATTTCCGAAGCTTTTAAGTCGAGTTCGGCGCGTTTCAGTGCGGCGTCGTCTTTTGTGTAAATATAATTCAGCCGTAATGTAGATATTTTGTCATCGGGGGCATAGAAAAGGCTGCTAAGCCAGAAGAGGTCTCTTTCCTGTGAATATACGAGTTTATATATTTTACGGAGTTCATCTTTTGGCACGGCTTTTCCCAGTTCTGCCGACTCATTGAATTCAAGAACGGCATTTTTTATGGTGTCATAAAGGTTTTTTTCTTCTTCCGTAAGCGCGTCATACACCGGGGAAACATATCCCTCTGCTGTGTTCATGTTCAATATTGTCTGCGGCAGGCTTTCTGCGGGGCGTTCGGAAACGGGCATACAGCCTGCCGTAAGGATAGCGGCGCACAAAGCGGCGCACGCTGCCGCTGATCTTTTCAGTTTCATTTTATTATATCATCAATTATACAGTACATCGAATTCGATAACGAGCATATTCTCGTTACATTCATCGCTTATTCCTCTTACGCCTGACAAAGTTTTTGCATAAGCGTTAAGATCTCCTCTTATGTCATAGATCGCCTTATATACGTCTTTTGAACCTGCCATTATGCTGGTAGTTCTGAGTCCGTTTTCGGCAGCGTTCTTGATCTGGTCTTTGATAGCCTTTTCGGCTGCTGCAGCGTCATTATAGACGTTTCCGCTCTTGACGAAATAGTTTTGTGATGTTCCGGTGCAAGCGGGAGGGTCGAAATATTTCACATAATTTCCGTTGGGAAGGAGTATCTCGTTGACGTGCATATGTGTTTTATTGTGTATCCAGCTGTCGGGAACGAGGAAGAACTTATATCTTACGTTTTTATAGTTTGCGGTGGCGAGGATAGGATCGTCCCAAGTACAGTCGAGGTTGTACCATTCGCCGTCCACCTGAACTACGTTCCACGCGTGTGAAGCGCCTTCGGTATTTTCTCCCGTAACTACCATACAGGGGATATTTACTTTATCGCAGAGGTACTGCATAGCTTTTGCATAACCTGCACACTGGATATCGCCCTGTTCGCCGGGGTGACCGAAAGCGTTGTAGATAGAAGCGTTATAGTCCGCGTCGGAACTCATGGATTCAAAAGTTGAATTTAACACAAGGTAGTCATGGAATATTTTGAGCTGTTCGTATGTAGATTTTCCCGAAGCCTGATCTACGAGTTTATTGACCGTAGAATCTATAGCTTTCTGCATCTGGTTTATGTTATCGGCGTCCTTGGTGATGTAGAACAGTTTTCCGACTTTTATCTTTCCGCTGAGATAGAAAAGCTGAGGCTCCTGATTGAAAACGAGACCGTATACTTTTGTCCATTCTTCGATAGTGAACGCATCGCTGCTGCAGATCTTGAAGCGGAGGTTTTCCGCGCCGCTTTTTATGTTGTCGTAGAGTTCTTTTTCTTCGCTTGTGAGGGTATCGTAAGCGTAGCGTTTTCCGGTATATTTACTGATATTTACTTCTTTCGGCTGAGAAGTTATAGCGTTCAGGATATCTTCATCGCTGAGCGTATGGTCGGTATTGATCGTAGTTACAACGGGCTGAGTGATAGCATTTCCGCCGACGCCTGTTACGGTCTCTCCGTTTTCGTCCAGAACGAGTTCTGTTTCAAGTTCGGCTGTAGTCGATACTGTCTCGGTAGGGATCTGTTCCACTTCAAGTCCTGCATCGTCTGTTACTATCGCCGTAGTTGTAGTTTCGGTGCCGCCGATAACGTTGACGGAAACGCTTGACTCGGTGCCTTCGGCGCTGCTGCCGTCGTTTTCGTCATTGCTGCCTGAGCAGCCTGCTGCGAGCATTGATATGGAAAGGATCAATGCAGCAGCTGCATATAACTTTTTAGATCTTATTTTTTTCATTATTATTTCTGCGGGAACATCTGACCGCAGATCGCTCCTTTCGTTATTTATATATCAAGCAGAGGCAGGGTCAAATAAATGCCCCGCCCCTTTTTGTTTTATTGTTTGTAACCTATATCATATTCGATAACGAGTATGGATTCAAGTTTTTCGTCTGTGCTCTTAGAAAGTTTAAGGTTTTTGTCTTTGGACAGGGCATGGGAAAGGAATTTAACTGCATACTCGTCGGTCCTGAGAGTTTCCCACAGATCGTGGTTCGTTACTTTTATGACGGCAGCCTGTTTCTTTGAAGATATAGCTTCATCAAGAGCGGCATAAATGCCCTGTTCAGCCGAAGCAAGATCGCTGTATTCTCTGCCTGAGGTCTTGAAGTAGCTGTAAGTGGTCTTTGTGCAGGCAGGAGGAGTATAGAGAGTAAGAGTCTTGCCGTTGAAGCTGACCTTATTTATTTTCAGGTGAGAATTTGTTGTCATCTGGTCATTTGTGAGGAAGTACAGATAACGTACGAAACCGGCTTTGAAATTATCGGATATGGGGTCGTCCCATGTAGTATCGAGTATGTAGTAGCCGTCGCTGCAATAAACAACGTTCCATGCGTGAGAGTGAGCCGCATTGTTTTCACCTATTACGACCATGCTGTCTATGCCTGCGAGGTCGCAGAGGTACTGAACTGTTTTCGCGTATCCCTGACACTGGAGTTTACCGCCGTTGTTAAGGCTGTTATAAATTCCGCAGGTGCCGAAAGAGTTAGCTTCATCGAAACCGTTATTTGTTATTACCCAGTCATGGATCACCATAAGTTTATCTCTTGTGCTGCTGCAGGCGTTCACCTTATTGATAACAGCTTTTGCGTTAGCTTCTATATTTTTCTTTGCTGTTTCTGCGCTTTCTTTAGAGAGTGCATAGTCGAGGTTCATTGTTCCCGTTGACGGTACAACGGAAGTTTCCAGCCAGAAAAGCTGGGGTTCGTTATTGAAAACGATGAGATATACTCTTAAAATATCTTCAAGGGACATACCGCTCGGCACGGTCACGGATCTTTGGAAGTTTTCCGCTGCTTCGACTATATTTGCATAAAGCTGCTGTCCGTTTTTGTCAAGCTGTTTATAGGGGTACTTATCGGTATAGCTTCTTGCAGAAGGTGAAGAAGGAGCGGGCTGAGTATTTGCGGGGGTAGTTTCGGCAGGCTTCGGCGCTGTTGTAGCCGAAGAGGTTTTTTCGGTAGTTGCCGCAGGTTTTGCAGTCGTTGTCGGTGCGGCGGTGGTAGTCGCGGAAGGTTCCTTATCGGAGACATAATCCGAGTGGATAAATGTTCCGTCGGCAAGTTTATAGTAGCCTGTATCGGTAGTTGCGACAACATTTATTTTTGTTCCGGCAGAATATTTTTTTACTGCTTCGGAGCCGACTATCGCTTGTTTTCTGGAATAGCAGTCTGTTGTTACATAGAGAGTCTGTTCTTTTTCGGTCTCTGTCCAAGTTTTTTCCGATGCGGCAGTTACCGTTGCGGCGGTAGTTTCGGTCGTTTCCGCCGTAGTTTCGGCAGTAGTCTCGGTGGTAGTCTCTGTTTCGGTAGTTTCAGCTGTAGTTGTGGTAGTTTCTTCGGTCGTAGTAGTTGTCATCCGGGTGATAGTGGGCAAAGATGTCTGGGTATCCGGCATACCGGACGAGGTATCGTCTGTTTTCTTACAGCCTGCCATGGTCATTGAAGCAGCCATAAGAAACGCGAGAATGAGACTAAGTTTCTTCTTCATTTTCCGAGCTCTCCTTTTGAATATTATTTTCGTTTTCATTTTTTTTAAGAATCGTTGCTTTTAATTTTGTTATGCATTTATCCTCCGTGACAAGCACGGTAAAAAGCAGGTCTTCGTACTGTACGGAGGGATTTTCGTTTTCCTCGGGGATACGTCCGAGGAGTTCGACGATAAATCCGCTCATGGTGTCGAAATCGTTGTCTTCGGGAAGGGTTATGCCGAATTCGGAAAGTATTTTTTCCGGGTCTGCTGTTCCTGCGATCGTGTAAGTATCGTCGGAAATGCGGACGAGTTCTTCTTCCTCATCGTCATATTCGTCCTGAATATTTCCCACGATAGTTTCAACGAGGTCCTCCATCGTTATCAGACCGGCAGTGCCGCCGTACTCGTCTATGACGACAGCCATCTGCATTTTTTTTGCGGTAAGTCTTTTAAAGGCTTCTCCGCAGGAAACGGATCCGGGGAAATAAATTATATCTCTCAGGAAATTTTTAGCTGTTGCGCTTTCGGCTGCTTCCGAGCCGACGAAGCAGAGCAGGTCTTTTACGCATATCATTCCGATGATATGATCCACCGTATCTTCGTAGACGGGGATCCTTGAAAATCCGCTGCTGATGGCAAGGTTCACTATTTCGGGGACATCGGCGGGCATTTTGACTGCGGCGATATCCGTTCTGTGGGTCATGACATCTGAGACTGTGCGGTCATCGAATTCAAATACGCCGTTTATCATTTCCTTCTGGGATTCTTCGATAACGCCTGTTTCGTTCCCGGCATCGACCATCATGAGGATCTCCTCTTCGGTAACGACGTCCTTTTCGGAGCTGCCGCCCGAGCCGAAGATCATTGATATCAGCCGTATCAGCAATGATGAAAGCGCTGTCAGCGGCGTTAATATCGCTACAAGGAATTTTACGAACGGAGCGCAGAAGCAGGCGAGTTTTTCGGTCTCTTTGCAGCCTGCGGCAATTTTTTTAGGCACGCCGTCGCATATGACCGTCAGCAGGAGCACAGTACAGAGCATTATGCAAACGGCGGAAACGATATGTGCCGCGGTATTGTTTTTAAATATGCTCATGAAAGTGTCCGACAGGGGAGAAATATAGGTAAATGCTGCAAGATATGCGATCATTACAGCGGTCAGCATTCTGTTCACCGCGAATGCGGTAACGAGGCGCGAGGGTTTTTCCAGCAATTCACAAAGGGTCTTATATTTTACGTTTTTGTCATTATTTTTTATCCTGCGGTCGTCAATTTCGGTAACAGCGGTCTCACAAACGGTATAAAAGCCTTTTATCAGAGCCGCCGCAAGAATAATTATCAGACCGGGATACCCGTCAGAGTCCATAATCAACTTCCTTCCAAAAAATGAAATATATCAACAGTTCCCGCACATATGCAAATAAGCACAGATCGAGACACTAAAAATTATACAACATTCTGCCGAAAAAGTCAAGGCATGGCGGCAGTCCAAATATTACGAAAAACGGATAGAATTGAGGCGGATTTTTGGCGTATTTGCGTGATTTGCGCAGTTTTTCCCGAATTTTCGTCTGAAGCTGCGTTAAATTGTAACCACTTTGTAACCAATTTGAGGGAGGAATAATTACAATATTTTCCTTCTTTTTCTTGCGGGGCAAAGTCTGCGGCGAAGTTTTGGCAAATTGCGCTTCTGTACAAAATTTCATGACATATCTTGACAATAGCGCGGCAATATTGTATAATAATTATAACATTATGCCCGTGCGGCATGGAAAGGCGGTTTTTACTATGGAACTTAAAGGAAGCAAGACCGAAAAAAATCTTCTCACCGCGTTCGCCGGTGAAAGTCAGGCAAGAAACAAGTATACATATTTCGCAAGCGCTGCGAAAAAAGAAGGTTTTGAGCAAATTGCCGAAATTTTTCTCAAAACTGCCGATAACGAAAAGGAACACGCCAAGATCTGGCTCAAGGCTCTCAGCGGCATTGGCGATACAAAGGCAAATCTTGCCGCGGCTGCGGACGGTGAGAATTACGAATGGACGGATATGTACGAAGGTTTTGCCAAAGATGCGGAAGAGGAAGGCTTTACCGAACTGGCGGCAAAATTCCGTGCTGTCGGACAGATCGAAAAAGCGCATGAGGAACGTTTCCGCGCTTTGCTGAAAAATGTTGAGATGCAGCAGGTATTTGAAAAGAGCGAGATGAAAATGTGGGAATGCCGCAACTGCGGACATCTTGTAATGGGCAAGAGCGCGCCCGATGTTTGCCCCGTATGCAATCACCCCCGCAGCTTCTTTGAAGTCCGTAAGGAAAATTATTGATCTTATAAAACAAATAAAAATATCGCGGGAAAGCGTTTTTAAAATGCTTTCCCGCGATTTTGTCAAAAGTCTAAAATATAGTTTGTTGTCAAACAACTCACCGGGTTGTTTGACAAGGGGAAAATAGAAATAATTTGTTAATTTAAGGGGGCGCCCTCTATCGCAGGGCAGCCCCCTCTTTACGCCTGCGGCGTAAATTCACCCCTTGCGGAGCTCCTAAAGCATAAGAGTTTTCGCGCTACTGCGAAAAACGAACTGCGTTCGTTTGCGCGACGAGGGCTTAGACGAATGCGAAGCATTCGTTTTTCCCTCAGACCCCACCAGCGCGGCTGCGCTGGACCAGCTTTTCGGGTGTAGTTTTGTTTTTCGTTGTTTAGTTTGTCCGCGCCCTATTTTAAATTTTTTGCCGTTATACCTTTAGTTCATTTTGTAAAATAATTTTAACGTGTTTTCCATTGTCTGCTTTGCAACAAGTTCCGGGGAAACACCTTTTATTTCCGCGATCTTCTGAATGATGTAAATTATCATGCTGCTGTCGCAGCGAGTGCCGCGGTTGGGTTCGGGCGCCATGTACGGGCAGTCCGTTTCAAGCATGAGTCTTTCAAGCGGAACAGCTTCCAACGCTTCAACGGCACGTCTTGCATTTTTAAATGTCAAAACTCCCGTAAAGCTTATGTTCATTCCCAACGCAAGCACTTGTTTTGCAGTTTCGGCGGAACCCGAAAAACAATGCATGACTCCGTTTACTTTTCCGCGTTTGCGTAAAATTTCCATTGTATCTTCGGTCGCGTCTCGGGAATGTATCACTACCGGCAGAGAGAGTTCCGCCGCGAGATCAAGCTGTGCCTCAAAAAATTTTTTCTGCAATTCCGCATTATAATTTTCGTAATGGTAGTCCAAGCCTATTTCGCCGATCGCCACTGTTTTTGGGAGTTCCGCCCATTGTTTCATTTGCTGCAAATAGTTATCGGGAGTGTCTTTCACGTCCTCGGGGTGGATCCCCACTGCGGCGTAAACGAAGGGGTACTTTTGGGAATATTCCACTGAAATTTTTGAACGTTCCATATTGCAGCCCATATTCACGATATTTTTCACGCCTGCGTTATGTATATGCTGCAGGAGTTCGTCCCTGTCGGGGTCGAACTGTTCGTTATCGTAATGGGCATGGGAGTCGATATATTCGATCATATTTAAAGATCCTTTCTTTTGAGAGTTTTGTCAGTTTGGAGGCAGGCTGAGTCTGCCGGCGTGCGGGCGTAGTTTTGTTTTTCTACTGTTTTAATCCTGCGCCTAAAGTTTTGATGTTCTTTTCACCGGTGGGGTTCTTTATTTCTCTTTTCTTATACTTTACTTTGTGAAAATTTCTTAGTTTTATTTTTCGGGGGACAGAACCTTTAGGGAAGGGAGAACCCGAAAAATTAACAGGGACGCTCGCACGGGTTCTCCCTTCCCCTGCGGTTCTGTCCCCCGAGCCCCCTACTCC
>CANQPX010000017.1 GCA_947625915.1 uncultured Clostridia bacterium | reverse complement strand
TGTTTTTCGGCGGGTTTCAGGCGCTTATGCCCCTTATAGGATATTTCCTCGGCTCGGGATTTTCAAAATATATCGAATCTTTCGATCACTGGATAGCTTTTATCCTGCTGCTTTTTATCGGCGGGAAAATGATCCTTGACGCTCTGCATGAAAAAGACGATGATGAGGAAAAAGAATATTCCCTTAAAATAGGCGAACTTTTCATGCTTGCGGTCGCAACGAGCATTGATGCGCTTGCGGTGGGGATAACTTTCGCATTCCTTGAAGTAAGCATTTTCTTTGCGATACTCATTATAGGCGTTACGACTTTTGCGCTTTCTCTTGGCGGAGTGATCTTAGGGAACCGCTTCGGTGCAAAGTATAAAAACAAAGCCGAGATCGCAGGCGGCGCGATCCTCATACTTATCGGCACGAAGATCCTTCTGGAACATCTGGGGATAATTTCTTTCTGAAAGGACGTTTAAATTTTGATCTTAAAAGAACTTTATGAACTTACGGAAAATATGCTTGCGGCGGCAGGTGTTGAGGATCACCGTTTCGATACCGACTGTCTTTTTGAAGATATCCTTGACGCGGATAAAGTGACTTTGCTGCTCCACGGAGACAGGGAAGTTCCCGAGCCTGACGCGGATAAGCTTATGTCCGCTGCGGAAAAACGCTGCTCGGGCATACCGCTGCAATATATTCTTGGGAAATGGGAGTTTTACGGCAGAACTTTCTTTGTGGGAGACGGTGTGCTTATCCCCCGCCCCGATACCGAAATACTCGTTGAAAGAGTTATCGAGCATTTTACGAACGCGGGCATTTACTCGCCGGAAATATGCGATCTTTGCAGCGGCAGCGGCTGTATTGCCGTAACGCTTAAAAAAGAACTGCCCAAAGCCGCCGTTCACGCTGTTGAACTTTCTTCCGATGCAATGCCCTATCTTATAAAAAATATCCGCCATAATGAAGCGGATGTGAAGATAATAAAAGGCGACGTTACGGACGGCAGACTTATCGAGAATTTCCTTGATCCGGACGACGTGGGCGAATACCGCAAGATAGATGCGGTCGTGTCAAATCCTCCGTATCTTACCGATAAGGAAATGACCGAACTTTCCCGCGAAGTAAAGCGCGAGCCGGAAATTGCCCTGCGGGGCGGCGCGGACGGGCTGAGATTTTACCGTGTTATTTCCGCGTTATGGAAAGAGATACTCAAAGACGGCGGACTGATCGCTTTTGAAACAGGTTATGAACAGGGCGAAGCCGTGCGGGATATCCTGCAAAAGAGCGGTTATAGACATATTGCGATATTTAAGGATCATGCGGGGAATGACCGTGTTGTTACGGGCATAAATTCTGTGGGATAAAATTAATGTGCAAGGAGCATGGCTCCTTGCACATTTTTTATATCTCTAATTCCTTTGCCGCTGCCGAAAGCATTTCCCTTATGGGAAGATGCTGCGGACAATGCTTCTCGCATTTACCGCATTTGATACAATCGGACGCCTTTCCGTGTTCCGCGGAAAACGACTTGTAGTCGACGATCGCTTTTTCCTTCTGAGAACGTCCGTAACGCTTCAGATCGTTGTATATCTTGAAATAATCGGGTATCGCTATGGTCTTGGGACAGCCGTCCGTACAGTAACGGCAGGCTGTACATTTTATTGCAATACTGTTTTTTATGATATCGGCGCATTTGAGGATCATTTCATTTTCCTTGTCGGAAAGCGGTTTGAAGTCTTTCATATAGCTGAGGTTGTCCTCCATCTGGGACATATTGCTCATACCGGAAAGTACCATCATAACATTCTCATAGGTGGCGGCAAATCTTACCGCCCATGATGCGGGCGACATATCAGGCTCGGCGGCTTTCATCATATCTTCCACTTCTTCGGGAACATTTGCAAGTGCGCCGCCCTTTACGGGTTCCATAACGATAACGGGCTTGCCGTGGCGAACTGCGGTCTCATAACATTTTTTTGCCTGAACGCCGGGATCGTCAAGATCAAGATAATTTATCTGCAATTGTACAAATTCCATTTCGGGGTGATTCGTAAGGATCTGATCGAGGACTTCCGCCGAGTCGTGGAAAGAAAATCCGATATGTTTTACTTTGCCCTCGGCTTTTTTCTGCGCGATGAAATCAAATGCGCCTATCTGTTCGGAAAGTTCATATGTAGCTTTTCCCAGCGCATGGAGCCAGTAATAGTCGAAATACTCAACTCCGCAGCGTGCAAGCTGTTCATCGAATATCGGCTGCATTTCTTCGGCTTTTTTGATGCTGAACATGGGCAGTTTATCGGTAACGGTAAAACTTTCTCTCGGGTAGCGTTTTACGACTGCTTCTCTGAAAGCCGTTTCGCTTTTTCCCTGATGGTAAGGATATGCTGTATCGAAGTATGTTCCTCCGGCGGCGATAAATTTATCCGCCATTTTTTTCACCTGTTCGATGTCGATAGTATTTTCGTCGAGCATAGGCAGGCGCATAAGACCAAATCCGAGTTTCATATTCATAGTTATGCTTGCGGGGCAAGCATACTCCTTTCTCCCTTTTTTATGATTTTACCATATTTTTATAAATTTGTAAAGAGCTTGGAAAAAAAGTTTTTAACAATTTTGCGCGCAGCGCAAAATTGAAAAGCCGGTCCGGCGCAGCCGCGCCCCTGCCTTGTGTAAACTTTTTATTACGAATACCTTTAAGTTGAAAATTTACTATTGATTTTTTGGGAATAATAAGTTATAATTATTTTAATGTGGGTCGGTAAGACTCAGAGAAATTTTTTAAATCGAAAGGTTGGTTTTTTAATGAAAGTGAAAGTTGTAAACGGCGTGTCTATGCCAAATATCCCTTGGCAGGATAAACCCGCAGACTGCAGAGACGTTGTATGGCGCTATGACGCTAACCCTATCATCAAAAGAGATCAGATCATGGTGAAAAAAGCTAACGGCTACAGAGAACCTTCAAACTCTATCTTCAACAGCTCCGTTGTTCCTTTTGAAAAAGGCGATTACAAATTCGCAGGAGTTTTCCGCGTTGACGACAGAGAAAGAAATATGGAACTCCATGTCGGCTTCTCTAAGGACGGCATAAACTGGGATATCGCCGAGGAAAGGATCAAGTTCAAATGCGATATTCCCGAAGTCGCTCAATGGCAGTACGGTTACGACCCCAGAGTCTGCAAACTTGAAGATAAATATATCGTTACATGGTGCAACGCTTACGGCTGGAAGCCTACTATCGGTATTGCCTATACATACGATTTTGAAACTTTCACACAGCTTGAAAATGCTTACCTGCCTTTCAACAGGAACGGTGTTATGTTCCCCAGAAAGATAAACAATAAATATGTTATGATGAGCCGTCCTTCCGACAGCGGTCATACACCTTTCGGCGATATGTTCATCAGTCAGTCCCCCGACCTCACATACTGGGGCGAACACAGACACGTTATGGGTCCTTCCAAGGGTTGGGAGTCCACAAAAATGGGCGCAGGTCCTATCCCTATCGAAACAGACCGCGGCTGGCTCATCTTCTATCACGGTGTTCTGACTTCCTGCAACGGTTATGTTTACAGCTTCTCCGCTGCTCTGCTCGACAAGGACGAGCCTTGGAAAGTTCTTAAAAGAGGTGCATCTTATCTTCTCAGCCCTCAGACAACATATGAACTTGTAGGCGATACCGATGCGGTAACGTTCCCATGTGCAAATCTTGTTGACGCTGACACAGGACGCATCTGCATTTATTACGGCTGTGCTGATACCTGCACATCTCTTGCGTTCACAACAGTTGATGATGTTATGGACTTCCTTGACAACAACAGTCAGGTTTGATCCTGAACAGATAAAAAGCCCCTCGGAGCACTTCCGAGGGGCTGTGTTTGTTGAAAAAGCATTTGCAAAAAATAGTATAATTTGTTGTAAACAACAGATTATTTTTTAGAAAAACAAATTGTTCTGTATTGCCAAACAGCTCACCGGGCTGTTTGGCAAGGCTTAAATGGCAAAAACTTCTCAATGCCAAGGGGAACGCTCTCTCTTGCAGAGCGTTCCCCTCTTGCCGTTTGCAGCGGAAACGACGCTTGCGTCGTTTTATTCACACCCTTTGCAGAGGCGCCTTCGTAAGGGGAATTTCGCCGTCTGCGGACGGCGACGAGGGCTTCGCCCCTCGACCCCACCAGCGCGGCTGCGCTGGACCAGCTTTTCAATTTTGCGCTGCGCGCAAAATTGTTAAAAACTTTATAAACAAGCTAAGCACCTCGGAAATATTCCAAGGTGCTTTTTCTTGTATTCTGAAATTTTACATTCCCGTAAGTCCGGAACGCGCGATACCTTCTGTGAAATTCTTTTGCAGACAGATGTAAAGTATCAGTATCGGCAGTATCGAGATCAGACAGCCCGACTCGAGCCATACGATAAGTTCACGGGCATTTACCGAACTTGCATCGTTTCCGAAAATGATACGCGTAAGGTTTCCGTCAAGGTTCTTCAGCATGAGCGCTATGGTCTTGTTATTGGTAAAGAATGATGTACTTACATAGTAATCGTTCCAGTACCATACTATCGAGAACAGGAACACTGTAAGGAATGTTGAACCTGCATTCGGGATCATTACCTTTACAAAAGTTGTGAGCGGTGAGCAGCCGTCCAATGCCGCCGCATCTTCAAGTTCCTTAGGCAGTCCGCGGAAGGATTGTCTGAACAGGAATATGAACAGTCCCGCTCTGAGTCCGTTTGCCGTAAGCGCGGGCATATACATTGTTGGGAAATGGTCTATGAGGTTGATGTAATTGCCTGTTATGGCATGATATATTCCCAGCGGGTTGAAGTAACGGAAGAACGTATACTGCGGGTTAAGTATGATCTGCGGCGGAACTATTATCATCATGATAACTACGAAAAACAATATGCTCTTGCCTTTGAAATTATATCTCGCAAAACCGTAACCCGTTATCGCGCAGGTTATTACCTGTACGAGCGAACAGCCTATGTTCAGCACTGCCGTATTGCCCAGCGTATGCCAGAAATCCATGGCTCTCATGGTTTCTTTGATGTTGCTGAGGGTAAAATGCTTCGGTATCCACATTATCGTAGGATCGTTCATATCTGCTCTCGGACGGAACGCCGCCGATACCATGAACAGCAGCGGATAAAGAATGATGAAGCAAAGTCCGAAAACTATTATCGCTCTGAATATGGGCCATACAGCGTCAATGACCTGTTTGCGCCTTAAATATCTTTGTTCCTCGGGAGTGAGACATTCCATTCTTTTCTTGAAACGTTCTCTTCTTTCCTTACGGGACATTTTAGGTTCCTTGGGGGGCTTCTCCGCTTTATGTTTTGCCAAGAAGTCGGAGAGCGCGTTTTTCTTTGCTATCGTTTCAGCCATTTTCTCCGACCTCCTTAATCATCGTACCATACGAGCTTGTTCATTATCGCGAAGATAATTCCCAGAGCCGCAAGGATTATTCCGAAATAACTCCACGCCATTGCCGCGGAGTAACCGTATTTCCATTCTGTCTGAACGCTGAGCATACGTTCCATTACTTGGTTGGTAGGATCCGTAAATGCGTCGATAACGGTGTAAACTATGTTTACGAGGATCATGGGGGAAATGTAAGGGAGAGTTATCTTCCAGAAAAATTCCCATGACGTTGCGCCTTCGATCGCCGCCGCTTCTTTTGCAGATGCGGGGATACCCTGCAATGCGGAAAGGAATATGATTATCTGTATACCGCATTTCCAAACGAGGTTCAGTATGTCGGAAGTTATTGATGTCAGCAATTCGGTGAATTTATCTCCGAAGCCGTATATACCTATGAACTCCAACAGCTGATCCACCATATCCGCCTCGAACATTGTTGAGAACTGTTCTGCGCTGTTGTTTCCGCTCGTTTCGAGGTTACCTGTGATTATTGCGTAAACAGGACCTGTTGCAATGATAACCGGCAGGAAGAATACTGCTCTTGCGAAAGTTCTTCCGCGGAATTTCTGGTTTATGACTATTGCCACGAACAGGGAGAATATTACGATCACCGGCAGGTTAAGCGCCATATCTCCGAGTGATTCCACCAGATACTGTCTGAAATTCGGGTCTGTCATAAATGCGTTCTTGTAATTCAGGAACATATTTTTCTGACCCGTAAGACCGTCCACCAGAGGAGTTATTTTCAATGCGCCTGTTTCAGGTGCAACGTCATGGAACGAGTAGTAGAAGGATTGTATCAGCGGTATGATAAAGAACATCAATGCGCCGACGAACCATAGGGCGATAAAGCCGTAGCCGTACAGACCTTTTTTCTTTTCGTAGGACATATGGATCTTTTTCATCAGCCGATCACCTCCTTATCCACATAATCGTAAATGCTGATCTTGGTGCCGTTATTTGTGACGGTCTTTTCTTTCAGATCAACGATGGTTTTTGTTCCGTTAGCGTAAACTGTTTCTATCTGATCGTCGGAAAGGATATTGTACTCGGTTATTTCCGAACCCTGTGTTCCGGAAAGCGCGTCTTTTACGAATTTGTAACAGCCTGCCGCGTCTTCTACCCAATATTTATAATCCGCATAATAGAGGTTGTCGTACTTGGTGTCTTTCAGTTCGTTAGCTTCTTCGGCGGTAAAGTCGAAGTGGATATTTGAACCGCTTGCAACTGCTCTCAGCAGCAGATCCGCTATCTGAGCGTCACCGTTCACCGCTGTGGTGGAAACCGGTTTCAGACCGCTCATAACGATCTGGTAGAACGGGATCTCCTGATCGAAAACGTCATATTTGCTTGAACTGAGGGGAACGTTTGAAACATGATCCGCATATTTCAGAACGTAAGCATTTGCGCCGTCTGCAAGCATGGAAGGCACCGATGTTTTCAGATCTTCCAGATAGCTTTGCAGGTTGAACTTGAACTTTTCTCTTGAAACGGAATTTCTTCCGTAATCGCCGTAGATAACGGTAGTAAGGCTTCCGATGGAGATATTGTCTATTCCTTCCTTGCTGTAGCTGTTTGCAAGGTTAGTGAACATCTTTTCAAATTTTCTCGGGCTCAGCAGTGACATTGCGTCATAGTATTTATTTTCAACGCCATGTGCAAGGTCATAGACCAACTGTCTTGAATAAGCGTTCGAGACTCTTATGGTCGTATCGGTCATTGTGAAATAACCGCCGCCGCTCTTGAAAGTGAGATTATCCACAGCGGGATAGATCGTTATGTTATTTGATGCGGCGTAATCCATAAGCGCGTTGAAATCGCTCTTTCCTCCGAGTATGGAAGCGGGTTTCGCCTTATCTGCAACTTTTTCCTTGATGTCGGCGGTGGTCCACTGGTGGTACTGCACCGTCATGCTGTCGACGCCGAGACTGTTGAGCTGCTCGAGGATATCCTTTGCGTCATCGAAAGAAGTTGCTTTATGCTGAAGATTTACCGGGAAACCGAGAACAGGTTCCTGTTTCATCGTTGCACCGTAGAAGTCAACGTAAAGTGAATTCGTATCGACCGCAGGGGACTTTTCAACGCCTTGGACATTCATGAGGTAATTCTTGTATGCATTTGCGATATCCACGAAATCAACGTCCGAACCGTCGCTGTTTGAAACGGGATAATATCTCAGCTCTATTTCCGGTACAAGTATGCCGCGCTTTTCAAATACCGTAAGTGCATTCGTATCGCCGCCCATAAGGAATTCATCTGATGTTCTTACTTCAAAGTCGAAGTAGCAGGAATTGTAGCTGGTTTTTTTCTGACCTGCAACGTAAGCGTTTATTGACGCGCAGGTATCTCCTTTATCGGCGACTACCATCATTCCGCTCTCGCCCTTGACTATGCCGAACATAGGAAGGTTTATCCTTCTTCCTTCGGAAGGTTTTGTAGTTTTTACCGCAGTGATATCGTTGCCGTAAACTTTGCCCTGATAAACTCTGTAGCCGGCTTTGCCGTTATTGAAGTTTATCAATGCGCCGCTTCCGTCCGGGATAACGTAGTAACCTTCCTCGTCCATTTCGGCTGCGCCGAATGTTGAAAGGAATGCCATATCCGTAACGATCCTGTCACCGTTTGTCTCGCTTATTTTTGAAGTATCCACATACAGGCTCATGTAATCATCGTTGAGCGTATATGTTACCGGAACGGTTATTCCCGCTTCGGTGAAGTTATATACAACTTCAACTCCTGTAGAAGTTGCTTTCATTGAAGCGTCGCTTCGTGCCTTACTCTGGTTCGTTGTAGTACGTCTTTTTGAGACTTCGCCGTAAATGAGGGTCATTCCTGATTTAAGTTCCTGCATCTGTGCGGCTTTGCCTGCGGAAGCGTCGGCGTTTATCGGGTTTGACCACCATATTTTTCCGGTGTTTTTGTCCACCAGTGCAATGGTAATATCCTCATCGTTATAGTACAAAGCCATCTTATCATTTTCTACAGCAAGCTTCATTGAAGCCATTGCCTGTTCATCTGTGATAAGGACAACGTCTTCGTCCATTTCGTAATCGTCTTCGGATATTGCCTCGCTTTCATCGCCGGAACTTTCCTGAGAGGAACTTTCCGCAGCGGCTTCATCGTCCGAATTTGCCGGGAAAGCGCACAGCGGTATGAGCATTGTAAGGCAGCAGAGACAAGCCATAAGCTTTTTCATCTTTTTCTGCATTTATTATTTCACCACTTTTCGTTTTAGTATCAGACTCTGAATCGGTATGATATCTCCGTATATATCGATAATATGAATATCAGCACCTGCTGGAACAATGTCAACAGCAATACCAATAAGAACAGCATTGCGATCATTGCCACTATCGTTAACAGCATCAGCATTATCGTTTTGAAGAATGTGAACTGATGCACTGCTTTTATTCCCGATATAAGGAGAACGAAGCTCCAACACGTTCCGATTATTTCCACCGCCTGAATGAATACATATTCATCTCTTATCAGGAAGTGAGACATTACCGTACCTATGAGATATGCCGCTATATACGGTATAAGTGCATATGCGGAATTTATGAAGATATTCTTCATGCTGCCCTCACCGTCGAACAGGGTACACATTGCCCAGTTTGCAACTACCCATGTTCCGAACAATATGAAGCTTTTGAAGATGTATGGAACTATGTTGAACATTTTGTCATAATCAGAGTAATACTGAAAACCGTAAAGCCTGCTGTATGCTATCTGCTGTACGAACAGCAAGCATACCACAACTATCGCTATCGGCATTGAGCCTGCTTTTTTCCACCGCAGATCTTCGTATCCCTCGAAGGGGTGCATAATAACGTGCTTAACGAATTGTCCTCTTGTCAGATCAAGCATATCACACACCCGCCTTTCTGTTCTTTTCCCAAGGATAGATCAATTTTCCTTTTTTCCGCAGTTTCCTGTATATTACTATAAGTACTGCAAGGACTATTATCACTATGATACACTTCATATAATTTGCTTTGAGCCAGATATCTCTGTAGCCCTCGAAAGCTCTGTTGTACCTGTCGCGGCTTATGGATATCTCGAAGTAATCCATAGCTTCCTTGTACTGGTACTTATTATAGAGGGCGTTGCCTATGCCGATATAAGCTCTTCTGTAGTTTCCGTCATATTTGAGAACGTTCTGCCACGGCTCGAGGGATTCCTCATACAGACCGTCGTTATAAAGGTTTGCCGCCTCTGTAACGATCTCGCCGAAAACTGTTCTGGTGAAGATAGTGATATTATTTTTTCTGGAGTCGAGAACATAGATGTGGTTGTCATGGCTTTCCACCGCTGCGGGCGACTGGAAAAGTCCCAGCTGATAGCCTTTGCCGCCCATTATGAACAGCAGCCAGCATTCCTTATCGTACTGGAAAACGCGTCCGTGCTCGAAGTCAAGAATGTTAAGTTCGCCGTTAGGACCGAGGTCTATATCGTTAAGACTGGAATTTTTTGAATAGATCGAATAGTATGCGGGAGAGGTATCTCCGAAGGTCATATCCGCCGCGCCCAGTGAGTCAAGGATATTATCGCCTCTCGGGTTAAGTTTTTTAACGAGGTCTGTTCTTGTATCCTGTGAATCGGTAACGGTAAATATAAATCCGTCATCATCTATATCGAAATTTGTGAAGCCGATAGGTGTTTGTTTAGCGGAACGCGTTCTCTGTTCTTCGGTAGAGATCAGGTTCCAGAAAGCGTTCGCGAGGACTTCCGCAGTCTGTTCAACGCGGTTCGCACCGTAAAATCCGAGGAACTCGCCTTCTTTATTGAACATTACCGCGCCCTTGGTAACGGATTTTACCACGACATAGACATTTCCCGCTTTATCCACGAGCACCTTGCTTGGGTTATAGGTAACGTCCGTATCGTAAAGTTCGCTTACCGGTTTTTCAAACAATCTGTCTACTTTTCCGTCCGCATCGCATTTTATTACTCTTGCGTTTTCGGTATCGCAGATGTAGATATTTCCGGTATACTGATCCACATAAACTCCCGTAGGACCTTTCAGTGTAAGAGTTTCGCCGTTATAGTCGAACTCATTCATTTCGCGTATGAAGTTGAAATCCAGATCGACGATCACGATCCTGTTATTTCCCCTGTCTGCTATGTACATCAGGTCGTCGTGTGAGATGAACAGGTCGGCGGGTTCATAGAAGTTGCCGCAGCCTATCATTTCACCGTCCACATATTTTTCGGCGGTATATCCTGCCTGAGAGGCGACTGCGTCGCCCCATCTGTCATAGCTGTAGGGGTCATATGTTTCCAGCGCGGAAGTGTTCACGGCGAGTGCCGAAACTGTCACAGCCGCGGCTGAAATAAAAGATATAAGCTTTTTCAAGCCTGACATATTATCCCTCCAATCAAATCAATCCTTCATACCCGCATGAGCCATTGTTTCCATAACGTTGCTCTGTGCGGCGATGAAGATAGCCAGCGGCGGGATCATCAGAACGACAGCCGAAGCGGCGATCGCGCCTTGTCTCGCTATACCTGCGGCAGCTATCTGCTGAACGACGGTAGGGATGGTTTTCAATGCTTCATCGTATACCAGCGAACCGCCGTTTGAGTTCCAAGCTGCCTGGAACTGGAAGATAATAATTGTCATAAGAGCAGGTTTTGAGTTCGGGATAACTATTCCCCAGCATATGCGCATAAGTCCCGCGCCGTCAACTTTTGCGGCTTCGATCATTGCGTCGGGTATCTGACCTATGCTTTGTATCATAAGGTAAAGACCCATTGATGATGCGATAAGGGGGCATATCAGTGCGGCGTAGGTATTTATCATGCCCATTTTAGCCATTACCATATACTGCATGATGTATGTTACCTGACTGGTAAACAGAAGTGAAACGACGACTATCTTGTTTATCAGTTTTGCGCCGGGGAACCTGCATTTTGCGAGGATAAATCCTGCCATACACGCGAATACGACGTGCAGCACCGTTGCTACCACCGTAACGAATATACTGTTGAAAACGTTTCTTGAGAACGGTACCCATGAGTTGTTCGCCACTATGAACAGATCCTTGAAGTTATCCATTGTAGGATCCATCGCATAAAGTCTCGGCGGCATGATGAAGATCTCATTTACCGGTTTCAGTGATGTTACTATTGCGATATATATCGGCAGCAGCATGAACGAACCGAGCAGCAGAAGGACAATGAAAATGCCTATATCGTCTTTCCAGCTCTTGCCGACCTGTTTGTTTGAACCCTTGGATCTCTCCATTTTGCGGTGTTCTTTTTCGCGCCTTTTTCTGAGTGCTTCGAGGGCAGCGGCGTTTTCCGCGTCCATCTGCTCCTTTATCGAAAGCTGAGTTTCTTTTTTAGCCATTTGTGATCCTCACCTCATTTCTCAGTTCATATACTTGCCGAGTATCTTTGAAATGATGTTGTTGCATATCAGCATCGCAAGGAACAGCACGAAGCATATTGCCGAGGAGTAACCCATTTCATAGCGTATCCAGCCGTAGTCGAAAGCGTGAGTCATTATGGTGTGAGCCTTATAGTCTGTTGACGGGAAGCCTGCGAGGCTCCTTCCGACCATATCCACCGTGAAGGAAGAAACTATCTGCATTACCGCTGCGAACATAAGCTGCGGACCCATTGACGGGATAGTTATGTAGATGAGTTCCTGCCATCTGTTGCTGATGCCTTCTATTGCGCCCGCTTCGTACATGGACTTGTCGATGCCTTGGAAGCCTGCGCGCATTGCGAGGAAGCCTGCGCCCATGGAGACCCACAGCTGTACTATGATAACGCAGGTGAGGACGTAATTTCCGTCTGTGAGCCATTGTATAGCCGCACTGGTGATACCCAGTTCGTTGAGCAGAGCGTTCAGGTAACCGTAAGAGTCGCCCGAGAAGATAAGCTGCCATACGAAGTAGATATTTCCCGCCATTGACGGAGCATAGAATATCAGCGTAAATATAGTTTTGAGCACCGGGTGGAGCTCATTTATCAGCCAAGCCAGCATGAAGCTGAGAGCGTAGCTGAGAGGACCCGTAAAGATCGCGAAGATGAGCGTTGTTCTTATAGAACCGATAAATACGTCGTCCTCAAGGAACATTGTGTAGAAATTTTGAAGTCCTACGAATTTCGGCGGGAAGTGCGCCATATCAAAATCCGTAAATCCGATAGGCAGTGACATCACGACCGGTATGACCGTGAAGAACAAAAAGAATATCATAAACGGGAACAGCATTGCATAGCAGACTTTGTTGCGTTTCATCTCGTGCCATGTATAGCTTCGTTTTTCCTTAAAGGACATCTTGCGTTCGTTGGGGAGCAGGATCTCCTTTTTTTGTGTTTCAGCAGCCAAATGTTATCCCTCCATTCTTATTCATCATCATCAAGACCGAGGTTTTCTCGTTTTCTTGTAATTTCTCTGTTGATATCGATATTGTACCAGCGGAGAGTTTCGCGGGCATTTTCCTTATCGTTTACAACAGATCTGAAAGCGTTCATGATGCTTCGTGTTACAACGTATGCCGAAGGGATTATCGGTATCTCTTCGAGCTGATCCATCTGGAAGAGTATCTTTTCCAGATCCTTATTTGACCAGTTAAGTTCTTTAAGAGCGTCTATGTTTGCGCTGTCGAAGCGTCCGAGAGGACCCATAACGCCTTCCACGTTTTGACCGTATTCGATCATGGTATCTGTTTCGGTGAACCATTTGATGAAATCCCAAGCCGCCTCAACGTTCTTGCAGCTTGAAAGTATCACAGCGCCGGAACCGTTGGAATTTGCCGCATGAGAGACTGTTCCGTCATCGCGGAGAGTTCCGGGAACAGCGCAGAAATCCCACAATCCCTTTATTTCCGGAGCGGCGACATTGAGTTGGTTATAGAATGTGCAATAGTTCTGGATAACTATAGGTGCTTCACCTGTTCTGAAACGTGTGAACGCATCATATGTCTGGTCGAATTTATATACGTTATAGAAATCCGTCCATGTTGCGAATGCGTCTACAGCTTCCTGAGTATCGAAGTTCGTGGCTGTCTGTTCATCGTTGTAATAGTTTGTACCGGACTGGAGCATGAGCATTGCGAACGTATGACCTGCTTCTGTTGCAGGCGATACAGAGTTGCCGCCGGAAACTATCGTCGGCAGTATCAGACCGGGCTGCATATATTTTCTCTGTATAGCGGGGAGCATATCTATCAGATCGTCCCAAGTCTCGGGCGGTTCGGTTATGCCGACCTGAGCGAGCATATCCTTGCGGTAGAACATCATGGGGAAGCTTCTGTTTATCGGTATTGCGTAAACTTTATCATCGAACGTATACGGCACTACCGCGTTGTCCTGAAATCTTGAAGCGACTTCATCGTAGCCTTCCATGTCGTTGAGTGGGAGGATAAGGTCACGCACCGCAAGGTTAACGGGGAATTCTCCTCCGACGAACAGTGCCACGTCAGGACCTTTTCCTGCGAGGACGGCTTCCATGATCGCGCCCTGAACGAGGTTTATGGAAACTTTCGTATCATGGTTGGGGTTATAGTCGGAATCCGTCATTTGTTTTATAACGTTTGTCTGGTCACGGGCAAGTGATACCCAGACATTTATGGAATCCTCTGTTTCATCGGAAAGCACCGTATAGTCCTCGAAGAAAGAGTTTATAAAGCCTTTGAAGCTGAAAGCAAGGCTCTTTCCGAACTTTTCCTTTACGGAAGTGAACTCTCCGTCAGCGGGAACGAGTTCGATGAAATCGACTTCCAGCGGCTGTTCACGGTACTGTCTCATCCATGAAGAAACGGAGTTCACGTTATCCTTGATGGAGTTGTTTGAGATCATATCGGGGATCTTTATAGGACGTTTTGCGCCGTTCTGGAGGACTGTAGCAAGTCTTTCGAGAGCAGCGGCTTCGGTACCTTTCTGACCCGCAAGTTCCTCGATATTCTTTTCTTCTTCAAGGAGCTGGTTCGCGAGCATCTGGAATGTACTTACGAGTTCGGGGATCTCTCTGTGAACGTAGTAGTCCGTGTACTTATCGGGAGTAGGACCGGTTATCATCAGTATCTGCATATAATACTGGTTGGCGGTATAAACTATGCTGTCGAGTTTACGCATGGATTCTCCGATCTCGCCGGGGATAACTTCGAGGGAAAGTTCATGTTTTCCCGCGTCAAGGTAAACGTAGATCGGATCGCCGTTCTCGTCCTCGGGGACTACCATGAGCCAATCATCGTCATAGTGGAACTTGATCTGAGCGAGTTCTTCGTTGGGGACTTCGCCGTCGATATAAAGGCGGCGGTTTGTGTAAAGACCTCTCAGTTCGTTCTGGCGGGCTTTTATGCCGATCTTGTAATAGCCTGCGGTCTCAACGTTCATTTCCCAAGTAATAGCCTGACCTGCGGTATCCCATGTTCCGTCGCCCACCGTATTATAACGCTGTTTAGAGGGGTGGGAAGGTTCTGTGAGGTATGAACCTCTGTCATATGTAGGGAAAAGGGTCTGAGCATTTGTGTAGCTGTACTGTTCGCCCTGAAGTCTTATAGGCACTGCGCCGGAATTTTTTGCAAGGTCGGCGTCGGAAGGCTTTGTATAAGCCGCATAGCCGCTCTTGTTGCAGAATTTAAGGTATTCTATCGCAACGGACGCGCGTTCGGACACGAGCGAGATAGTATGTGTACCTGCTTCAAGGTTGAAATACAGCGGATCGTTGAACAATCCGTCCACATCGTATGCCATGGACGTTACCCATCTTGGCGATTGGATCTGCGGCGGACGGACATCGTTATCCTTGGAATCGGTGGTTATGGGGTAAGCCGACGTCCAGATATGCGGCATGGTTATACGCGTTGCGGTATCGTAAGGTGATACGCCGTCGATGAGGAGTGAGACTTCGGTAGTAGTTGCGCCGCCGTCTATGGGGAAATAGCTCATTTCCAGCTGATATGCGCCTGACTGCGGTATATCAACGGTAAAATCGACTTGACCTTCCTCGTTTGACCACACAAGGACGTTATCCTTGCCTTCAAAAGAGGCAAGTTCGGCTTCGGCGGTATCGTCCTTTCCGACGTAGGAAAGCACCGCTTCGGCATTGGGGCGGGGAACGTCCTTTATCTCGTCATAATAATCGCTGTAAGTTTTTTGTTTAGTGAACAGCGTATCGGATGAGGACGCGGGTTCCGCGGTACTTTCGGCAGGCGGGGGGCTGTCCTCGGCAGCGGCGGGAAATGCGGACAGCATCGGTACGCACACAAGGACTGCAAGAGCCGCTGACATGATCCTGGTTAAATTCGTTTTCCTTGACACAGATAGACCACCTTTCACATAAGCGTTTCAGAAAACGGCGGCGGACAAACAGCAAAAGTCCGCAGCATATTTCCGTGAAAATTTTATGTCAATTAAACAAAAACTCCGTTAAAGTCTGAAAAAATTTATAGAGTTACATAATTATTATATCAATATGCCTAACACTTGTCAAGTATTAATCTTAAATTTTGTTGAAAAAGCAAAATTTTTTTATAAAAGGATTCTCTTTGTAAATTTGGTCGGGGACGGCGGGGTTCTTTAGTTTGCTTTTCTTAACTTTTATTTTGCATAAATTTCTTAGTTTTAATCTTTCGGGGGGATGACACTTCAGGGAAGGAAGAACCCGAACGCGCCCAAAGGCGCTCGCCGGGTTCTCCCTTCCCCTGCGTTTCTCCCCCCGCGCCCCTCTTTTCCTAACCCTATCCCTCTCCGCGCTCGCTATCCTAAAGTAGAGATTATAGAAAAGATTTTTTAGATTTCTATAACGAAATTTGTGGAGTCAACAGAAGCCCTTAGTTTTGCTTATCTTTATAGCTGCGTTCTAAACTTAGTCCATATGGGACGCAAGAAAGAGTTCTAAAAAATAGATTTCCTTTTTTCAAATTCTCACCGATTAGAACAATATTTTTAAAAGTTCCGTCAGTATCTCAACTCTTAACTCTCAACCCTCAACACTGTTTATAGTTCTATTCTTCTTTAATTTTCATCTGACATTAGAACGCTCGTACTAAGATAAGCTAAACTAAAGAACCCGTAGCCAACGCTTTCCATGTTCAAGAACGCTAAGTTTTTTCTTCTATAATATCAACTTTAGCATAGCGAGCGTGGAGAGGGATAGGGTTAGGAAAAGAGGGGCTCGGGGGGAGAAACGCAGGGAAAGGGAGAACCCGGCGAGCGCCTTTGGGCGCGTTCGGGTTCGCCCTTTCCTGAAGTGTCATCCCCCCGAAAGAAAAACGAAGAGATTTTTACTATGCTTTTGTTAAAAGCTCTTCCCTTATGGTTGTCTGCCCCTCGCATGAATTGGCAAAAAGGGTTATAAGCAAAATAAAAGATAAGAACAGCGAACTAAAGAACCCCGCCGGTATCTTAACTCTTAACTCTCAAAACTCCACACTGCCTCAAAAAAAGTTCCCCCGCCAAAAAGCAAGGGAACAACTTTTTCTGTTTTTATTTGTATCAGAGTTTCCAGAGTTCTTCAGCATACTGCTTGACAGTCCTGTCGGAAGAAAACTTTCCGCTGCAGGCAATGTTCATCCAGCACTTTTTGGAGAAAACTTCACGGTTCTTGTAATCGTAAAGCGCTTTCAGCTTGGTATCAACATATCCCTCCAAATCGGCAAGCAGGAAGTAATGATCCGGCTTGTGCCAGCTTGTGCCGTTGATGAGCGCATTGAACAACTCACCGAACATTCCCGTGTCACCATCGTTGAATGTTCCGTCTACAAGCGTGTTGATAACGCGCTTTACACGCTCGTTGGTGTAGTAGATCTTCTCTTTCGGACGGTAATTGGGCTTGATCTTTTCGATCTCTTCAACTCTTGCGCCGAAGATATATTCGTTCTCCCAGCCCGCTTCTTCAACGATCTCAACATTTGCGCCGTCGTAAGTTCCGAGAGTTACCGCACCGTTGAGCATGAACTTCATGTTGCCCGTTCCGCTGGCTTCAAGTCCCGCCGTTGAGATCTGCTCGGAAATATCCGCCGCGGGGATAAGTTTTTCCGCATAGGAAACATTGTAGTTCTGTACAAAAAGAACTTTCAGTTTGTCCTTTGTCTCGGGATCGTTGTTAACAAGCTTTGCAACTTCGTTTATATATTTGATTATGCCCTTTGCTCTGCGGTAAGCGGGAGCGGCTTTTGCTCCGAAAATAAAGCAGGTGGGCTGCAGGTCGGGAAGTTTGTGATCTTTTATCTGGAAATACAGGTCAACGATGGAAAACGCATTCAGAAGCTGTCTCTTGTATTCGTGGAGACGTTTTGCCTGAATGTCAAATACCCAGTCGGGGGAAAGTTCAACGCCTTCATGCTTCTTGATATATTCGCAGAGCTGAACTTTCTTTTGTCTTTTGATATCCATAAATCTTTGAATGGTGTTCCTGTCGTCAACAAACTTTTTCAGTTCCGCAAGCTTGTCAAGGTCAGTTACCCAATCGCTGCCGATCTTTTCGGTGATAAGAGCGGAAAGTTCGGGGTTGCAAAGACCGAGCCAGCGGCGGGGAGTGATGCCGTTGGTCTTGTTCTGGAACCTGTCGGGGAATATCTCGTACCAATCTTTGAGAACATCTTTTTTGAGTATATCCGTATGCAGCTGTGCAACTCCGTTAGTGTGAGCGGAAGCAAAGATAGCCATTCTTGCCATGTGGATACGTCCGCCTTCAACGATCTTCTTTGCGGCTATCTGCGCGTCGGTCTGACCGATGGAACGGAGATATTTTTCAAGATGTGCGTCTATCATAAGGACGATCTCATAAACTGTAGGGATAACGCTTCTGAAAAGATCTATGTTCCACTTTTCGAGAGCCTCGCCGAGAACGGTATGGTTGGTGTAATTGCATACTTTGCTTACTATGTCAAATGCTTCGGCGAAGGACATTCCCTCTTTGAACATGAAAATTCTGATAAGTTCGGGGATCGCCACTGTCGGGTGAGTATCGTTCAGCTGCAAAGCGTAACATTCCGCAAATTTTGAGAAATCATCGCCGTGAGTTTTCTTGTACTTGCGGATAATATCCTGAACGGACGCCGAAACAAAGAAGTACTGCTGTTTCAGTCTGAGCCGCAGACCTTTTTCGGTGTTGTCGTTAGGATAGAGAACGTTTGAGATAGCTTCCGCAAGGATAGTGCTTTCGCTTGCTTTTATATAGTCTTGGTTATCGAACGCGCCGAAATCAAATCCGGAAAGTGATTCGCTCTGCCAGAGACGGAGAGTGTTCACCGCTTTTTTGCCATATCCGATTATGGGAACATCATACGGAACAGCAAGCACCGACTGATCCGCAAAATCAACTCTTACAGCTTCATTTTCCGCTCTTACGCTCCATGCGTCGCCGTAATCGAGCCATGCGTCGGCGGATTCCTGCTGGAAACCGTTGCCGATGGACTGTTTGAAAAGTCCGTAGCGGTAACGTATGCCGTAGCCGTCAAGGGGGATATCATGCGCTGCGGCGGAGTCAAGGAAACAAGCCGCAAGACGTCCGAGACCGCCGTTGCCGAGAGCGGCGTCCTCTATTTCTTCCAGACAAGCGATATCAACGCCCTGTTCGGAAAGTATTTCCTTTGCTTCATCGAGCAGACCCGCGCAGTAAAGGTTATTGAACACGGCGCGTCCCATAAGGAATTCCGCGGAAAGGTAATATGCTCTGCGGCGTGCGCCGTTTCTTTCCTCGGTCTTGTCCCAGAGGGGGATAATTTCGTCCATTACGGCTCTTGAAAGGGCGTTATGGAGCTGTTTGGGGGAAGCGTTTTTAATATCAGTCCTTCCGTCCACGCGAAGATTTTCGTTTATTTTTGTCAGAAACTGTTCTTTGTTCATAAAAAAATGACCGTCCTTTTCTAAAATTTGCCTGAAATATCCAATAAAAATTTCAACGCATAAAGTCACTTTACATTTTAGCACATTATTTGAAATTACGCAACTATTTTACGCAGATTTTGTGCAGAATAAACATTTTAATTCAAAAATATTTGTCACGGCAAAACATCTTCCGTTTTGCATGAACGGGCGTGCCACTCTTGATTTTGCACGGCGTATATGTTATAATTAATTGATCAATTAATTTCGATCTGTTGAAAAACTGAAAAACAGGCGCGGACAAACTAAAAAAACGAAAAACAAAACTTTGCCCGAAAAGCTGGTCCAGCGCAGCCGCGCTGGTGGGGTCAAGGGGTGAAACCCCTTGTCGCCGTCCGCAGACGGCGAAATCCCCTAATGCCTTTAGGAGCTCCGCAAGGGGTGAATTGCTGTCGCAGACAGCAAGAGGGGGCTGCCCTGCGATAGAGGGCGCCCCCTTGAACTGACAAATTATTTCCATTTTCACCTTGTCAAACAACCCTGTGAGTTGTTTGACAACGAACTATACTATTCTTTGTAAATATTTTTTCTACAGTCTGTAATTAATTAATTTAATATTCCGAAAGGCGATGATCTTATGGACTTTCTGTCAAATGTAATGTGGTATGTTTCCCCCGCCGAAAATTGGGACGAGGCTCTTCCCGTCGGGAACGGCAGGATCGGCGGCATGATCTTCGGCAAGCCCGCCGATGAACTTATACAATTAAACGAGGATTCCATATGGTCGGGCGGTTTCCGAAAAAGGAACAACCCTAAGGCATATTCCCAATTGGAGAAAATGCGCGAACTTATACGAAACGGAAAAACTTCCGAAGCGGAAGAACTCTGCCTTGATTCTTTTGTGGGAACGAACGAAAATCAACGCCATTATCAGCCTTTGGGAGATCTGCATATCCGGCAGGACGGAACAGCGGAAATTTCCGGTTATAAAAGATACCTTGACCTTGAAAATGCGGTCTGCGTTACAGAATGGCAGTCGGAAGGCGTAAAATATAAAAGAACGATATATGTTTCCTGTCCGGATAATGTAATGATCATACACTTTACGGCTTCGGAAAAGGGAAAAATAAATTTCACCGCCGCTATTGACGGCAAAGATGATGATTACGATAAAAACGAAGCTTATGACGATAATACGATAATTTTTACAATGTCGGACGGTATACCTTATACCGCGGCTCTTTCCTGCACCGCAAAGGGCGGAAAAGCTTTCACCGATGCTAACCGCCTGAAAGCGGAAAACGCCGATGAAGCGATGATCGCTTTGGGCTGTCAGACGGCGTACCGCACGGGAGATCATGAGAAACTTGCCGTAAATCAGGCAAAGACCGCTCTCCGCAAGACTGCGGGAACTTTGCTGTCCCGTCATATCGCCGACTATAAACGCCTTTATGAACGCTGTGAACTTTCCCTTTGCGACAACAGCGGCGGAAATGCCAAGCTCCCGCTGAACGAACGTATGCAAAAACTCCGCGACGGCGGAAAGGATAATAAACTTGTTGAAATGTATTTCAACTTTTCCCGCTACCTGATGATCGCAGGCAGCCGTCCGGGAACGCTGCCGATGAATTTACAGGGCATATGGAACAAGGATATGTGGCCCGCGTGGGGCTGTAAGTTCACCATAAACATAAACACGGAAATGAACTATTGGGGCGCGGAGATACAAAATCTTTCCGAGTGCCATACGCCGCTGTTCGACCATATCGAGCGTATGCGGGAGAACGGCAGAGTTACCGCGCGGGAAATGTATCATTGCCGAGGTGCGGTCTGCCATCACAACACCGACATATGGGGAGATACCGCGCCGCAGGATAAATGGCTCCCCGGTACACTGTGGCAAACGGGGCTTGCATGGCTCTGTACACATATCTATGAGCATTATCTTTTCACGGGGGATAAAAATTTCCTGTCGGAAAAGTATGATACTCTCCGTGAAGCGGCGGAATTCTTCGTTGATTTCCTTATTGACGACGGCAAAGGCAGAATGGTAACGAGCCCATCTGTTTCTCCCGAGAACACATACATTACCGCCGACGGAGCAAAGGGAACTATCTGCCAAGGACCGTCAATGGACAGTCAGATACTTTATTTCCTGTTCACGGCAGTTATAAACAGTTCGGCGATAGTTGACGGCAGTGCAAAGCAGGAGGACGATGAGGAATTCATCGAAAAGATAAAAGAACTCCGCGAAAAACTTCCCAAGCCCGAGATCGGAAAGTACGGTCAGATAATGGAATGGGCGGAGGATTACGATGAATTTGAACCGGGACACAGACACATTTCGCAGCTGTTTGCCCTTTATCCCTCGGAACAGATAACTTTGCGGCACACGCCCGAGCTTGCCAAAGCCGCAGAAGCTACCCTTATCCGCAGACTTACCCACGGCGGCGGTCATACGGGCTGGTCGCGGGCATGGATAATAAATATGTGGGCGCGGCTCCATAACGGCGAAAAAGTTTCGGAAAACATTACCGCGCTCCTTACACATTCCACAAATATAAATATGCTGGATATGCACCCGCCCTTCCAGATAGACGGGAATTTCGGCGGCGGCGCGGGTATTGCGGAAGCTGTTCTGCAAAGCCACAGCGGCGAGATAGATATTCTTCCTGCCGTTCCGAAGGAGTGGGAAAGCGGTTCTGTACGCGGCATAAAAGCCCGCGGCGGCTTTGAACTTACATTCGCATGGAGCGGCGGCAAGGTAACGGAAATGACCGTTTTATCCTGCTGCGGAAATGTTTGCAGGATAGTTGGGAATGTTTCCGCCGTTTCTGCGGAAGAAAAAGATATCCCCGTGAAACATGAAGCGGATATTTCCTTCTTTGAGACAGAAGCGGGGAAAACTTATTCCGTAAAATTCTGATATATCCTTCGGAAAGGAATGATTTTTATGAACTTTGACCCCATTATCAAAGAAATGGCTGATGATATAGTAAAATTATGCAGTCCGTTACAGATATTTCTTGTATCAAATAAGACCAACAGCAAAGGCGAGCTTACGTCTTTCAAGCTGTGCATAGTCGTTGACGATAAGTATGAAAGCCATACCGATCTTGAAACGGAGATACTTCTGAGCACCGATTGTCCCGTGCCCTGTGATGTGATAGTTTACACCATAAGCGACTGGAACGAGTGCTTGGACGACGACTGCACATTTGCATACAGAGTAGATAATGAAGGGAATTTGATATATGAGCAGGTCAAGTAATCATTCGAGCGACAGCAAACGTTATTTTGATTGGCTTTATCATGCGTATCAGGATATACTTGCCGCGAAAAAGCTCATCGAGGACAAGCGTTTGTACGGGCAGGTAGTTTTCCACTGTCAGCAGGCTATAGAAAAGGGATTGAAAGCGTTTCTGCTTTACAAGCACAGGAAACTTTTTGACGGGCATAACCTTACATGGCTCTGCAAGCAGGCTGCAATGACCGATCGGGAATTTACGAAATGGCTGGCGAAGTGTGCCATGCTGAACCGTTTTTACATAGAGACGCGGTATCCTGCCGATATTCCGGAAGATATCGACCGTGATATGGCGGAGGATATACTTTTTGCCGCAGACGAGATGACGGAGTTCATATGTGAGTACATAAAATTTGATTTTAACAGTTATCACAAGAGAGAGAAAAAATAGATCATTCTAACAATTTTGCGCTGCGCGCAAAATTGTTAAAAACTTTTTTAACATATAAAAAGCCCGCTCCTTCCGGAACGGGCTTTAATTTTACTTTAATAAGATCAGTTAACAATGGTCTTTTCAGTCTCTTTATCAAAGATGTGGATCTTGTTAGGATCGATAGCAACTTTGATAGTGTCCTGAGGACGTGCGGTAGAACGAGGATCAACACGCGCTGTAAGAGGAATACCCTCACAGTTCAGATACAGGAATGTTTCTGCACCCATCATTTCGGTGATCTCAACGTTAGCGTCTATAACGCCTGTCTTTGCAGCAGAAAGGAACATTTCTTCATCGTGGATATTCTCGGGACGAACACCCATTACGATCTCCTTGTCAACATAATCTGCAAGAACGACTTCATCTACCTTAGCTTCGGGAAGTTCAACATAATACTTCTTTCCTCTTGAAGTCTTGGTGTCTTCAGAACCGAATTCGATAGTGTACTTATCTTCGATCTTTCTGAGAACAGCGTCAACGAAGTTCATCTGAGGTGAACCCATAAATCCTGCAACGAACTGGTTAACAGGGCTTGTGTAGAGGTTCTGAGGAGAATCTACCTGCTGGATGAAACCGTCTTTCATAACAACGATACGGTCACCCATTGTCATAGCTTCTGTCTGGTCGTGGGTTACGTAGATGAATGTAGTACCGAGTTTCTGGTGGAGTTTGGAGATCTCGGTTCTCATCTGAGCACGGAGTTTAGCGTCGAGGTTTGAAAGAGGCTCGTCGAGGAGGAATACCTGAGGTTCACGAACGATAGCACGGCCCAGCGCAACACGCTGTCTCTGACCGCCGGAGAGAGCCTTCGGCTTTCTGGAGAGCAGGTGAGAGATATCAAGTATTCTTGCAGCTTCTTCTACCTTACGGTTGATCTCATCTTTAGGTACTTTACGGAGTTTAAGACCGAAAGCCATGTTATCATATACTGTCATGTGAGGATACAGAGCGTAGTTCTGGAAAACCATTGCGATATCTCTGTCCTTAGGAGCAACATCGTTTACGAGGCGGTCTCCGATATAGAGTTCACCTTCGGAAATTTCCTCAAGACCTGCGATCATACGAAGTGTAGTAGATTTACCGCAGCCCGAGGGACCTACAAGGATAATGAATTCCTTGTCTCTGATCTCGAGGTTTACGTCTGAAACGGCAACAACGCCGCCGGGGTATTTCTTATAAATGGATCTGAGTGACAAACTAGCCATTCTGTGCGGACCTCCCAAAAATTAGTCTTACCGATATACTCTCGGCTATAATAATATAATACCAAATTTTCATTATAAATTTCAAGTTGCTTATTAACTAAACTTATAAAAACTTATTTATTAAGTTTGACGAAAAAAAGCTGTTTTGAAAATGGTGGAAAAAATTTCATTATGTTTTTGCATAAATCTTTTTGATTTCTTTGTGCATAATTTCGCGGCACTGACCTTCGGGCAGATCCTCGTCAAGCGCGAGTTCGCCTATGCTTACTCTTTTTAAGTAGGAAACTTTATTTCCCACGGCTTCAGCCATGCGTTTTATCTGGTGGAACATTCCCTCGTGAAGCGTTATGAAAACTTCGTTGGGCTTGTCTGTAAGCTCTAACTTTGCGGGAAGGCACTTTTCCCCGCCGTCTATGGTCAGACCGTCTGCAAAGGCTTTTACATCGCTTTCTGCGGCAGGTCTTTCAAGAACCGCGTAATAACGTTTTTCAACGTGCTTTTTGGGGGAAAGTATCTCATGCGCAAAAGCCCCGTCGTCTGTTATAAGAACAAATCCCACCGTATCCTTGTCCAGTCTCCCCGCAGGGAAAAGCCCGTCTCTGCGGAGTTCGGGCGGGATAAGCTCCAGAACGGTATCGGAAATTCTGTCACGGGTGGCGCATACAACGCCTGCGGGCTTGTTGAGCATGATATAGATATGTTCCCTGTACACTACGGGAACGCCTTCCGAGACAACGGCGTCTTTTTCGGGGGATATTTTCATATCGAAAAGTTTAGCGGTCTCGCCATTGACTGTGACAAGGCGTTTTTTGATAAGTTCCTTTGCGTCCGTACGGGATATATTGAGTTGATTTGACAAAAATCTGTCAAGGCGTATCATATTTTCGTCCTTATTTTTCGGCATAACAGTCTCCTCGGGAAAAAGACAGGGTACGTCCGATATATGGAACGTACCCTTGTACGGATCTTCCGATCGCTTTATCAGAAATCTTCTTTTTCGGTTTTTTCTTCGGCAGCGGGAGCGTCGTCCGAGCTGTCGAGGCTGTCCAGTTCGGACATATCCTCTTCGTTTTCATCGCCGAAACCGTCGAAATAAGCTTCGTCATCGTCATCGAAATCGTAATCGTACTGTTCGATCTCCTCACGTTTTTTTACTGCATAAGCTGCTGCCGCCGCGCCTGCTGCCGCTGCTCCTACAGCGAGAAGTATCGCTCCGAAAGCTTTCATAAAAAATCAACTCCTTATAAAATTTAGTTTTTCGGAAATTACTATAGATAATATTATAACACACTGCGAAAAAAATTACAATGGGTTTTGAATAATTTTTCAGAAATGCTTACTTTTGCTCCGTGAAAAAATATCCTGCGGGGAAGGCTGTTTAAACAGTTCTTCTCCGCAGGAACGCAAGTATACATCTATTACATAAACGCGTTCGCAAAAACTGTTTTTACCGCGCTTTGCCGTTTGCTGCGGCGGACGCATCGACAGTCTTTTACGAAAGCGGTCACTATAATAATGTACCCTTGCGGAAAAGCAAATATGACTATAAAATTATTCCCTTAACGGAAAAAAACGGGCTGAAAAACGAGCTTGTCCGCAAAAAAGCGTTCGGATCAGCTGCATATGCCGTGTTTTACGCGGTCTTTTTCCTCTGCGCGTTTCGCGTCGTTCCAGCGGTCGAGAGTGCCGGTAAGATAGCCTGTTACGCGGCGTATGCGTTCAAATGGGATATCCTCGAACTGATATTTAAGGTCAACGAAATCGCCGTCGAGATTTATGTCAAGAGATACCAGTTCTTTCCCGGGATTTTTTTCTCTTACATAGCGGACGTAATTATTTTTTTCTTCTTCGGAAATAGTTCCGTTATTAACAGTAATATCCATATACAACATCCTTTCGTTTCGGGTTTGATATAATTATACCATTTTAGTATACATTTGTCAATAGGTAAAGATATGATTTTGCGCGAAAAGTTTTTCAAGCGGTGCAAAGCTGAACTTTACACCGCTTGAAGATCATATTTTTTCGTAGATGCCGTTCTCAAGATGTTTTTGCAGCACTGCGAAAAGTTTTTCCATGTCGAGCGGCTTGGCTATGTGATCGTTCATGCCGCTGGCAAGCGCTGCCCTTTTGTCCTCGTCGAAAGCGTTTGCCGTCATGGCGATTATAGGTATCTGCGAAAGTACGGGATCGTCTATTGCTCTTATGGCTCTTGTCGCATCGTAGCCGTTCATTATCGGCATCTGTACGTCCATGAGTATAAGATCGTAATCCCCCGCATGGGCATTTTTCATCTTTTCCACGGCTTCTGTTCCGTCGCAGGCGTAGTCAACTTTGAAACCGCTTTCGGAAAGTATCGCTATGGCTATCTCGCGGTTGAGTTCGTTATCCTCTACCAACAGCAGCTTCTTTCCTTTTATGGAGTCAGCCGCTGTGGGTATCGCGCAGGACGTATCTTCCGTATTTTCGCAAACTGCCGAAACAAGCGTCTCTCTCAGCGTAGAAAGGAATATAGGCTTGTTGCAGAAAGCCGTGACTCCCGCTTCGCGGGCTTCATGTTCAACGGTCGTCCAGTCGTAGGCGGTAAGTATTATTATAGGAATGTTATCCCCCACTTCGCTTCGTATCTGACGGACAACTTCCAAGCCGTTCAGATCGGGAAGATAAAGGTCGATTATATATGCTTTGAACTCATCGGCAAGTTCCATTGCCTGTTTTGCATGGAGAACGGCTTCTTTGCCGTACATTGTCCAGTCCGCCCTCAGTCCGAGCTGAACGAGCATTTTTGTTACGCTGTCGCATATGGTGAAATCATCATCTACGACCAGTGCTCTCATTCCCACAAGTTCCTGTATGATCTCAACTTGTTTGCTGTTGGTCTGGAGCCTGAATTCAAGGTTCAGGACATATTCTGTGCCTTTTCCCTGTTCGCTTTTGACGGAAATGCTGCCGCCCATCATGTCGATGATATTTTTTGCGATCGCCATGCCGAGACCTGTGCCTTGTATGCCGCTCACGGTGGAAGTAGTTTCTCTTTCAAAAGGTTCAAAAACGTGCTTCATGAATTCGGGATCCATGCCGATGCCGGTATCTTTTACTTTTATCTCATAGGAAGCATATCCTTCCGGCGCGCCGTGGAGCTGTTTTATTATAAGCGAGACAGAACCGCCTTCGGGAGTGAATTTTACCGCGTTGCTGAGAAGGTTGAGCAGCACTTGGTTAAGGTGCAGTTTATCGCAGTAGATATCCTCGTCGATAACATCTATAGTATCGATGTAGAAATTAAGTTTTTTGGAGTGCATCTGGTTGAGCAGGATATTTCTCAGATCGTGCAGGATATCGGGGAGAGAACACTCGGTCTCTTCGATGTCTACCCGTCCGCTCTCGATGCGGCTCATGTCGAGGATATCGTTTATAAGGCTCAGCAGGTGGTTGCCTGATGAGAGTATTTTTGAGAGGTAATCCTTTACCCGCGGGGTATCTTCCACATTTGCCGCCGCAAGGGTCGTATAGCCGATGATGGCGTTCATAGGCGTTCTTATGTCATGGGACATATTCGAGAGGAACATACTCTTGGCGCGTTCGGCGTTCTCGGCTTTTACAAGGCGTTCTTCGAGGATAGCTTTTTCCATGGTGATATTGGTGTTGCGGAGCACCCAAATGAAATACAGTATCAAGATAACGGCTTCTATGGCTGCAACGAATATGCAGACTTTTCTTACTTTGAAAACGCTGGCGAGGGCTTCGCTTTCGGGAACGGTAACGCCTACCGTCCAGCGGTTGAGGTCTTTTGAATCGCCGAGCTGCTGCCAGCGGCTCTCGTCTATAGGGGAATAATAAAAGAAAAGGTATTGTTCCAGTTCTTCGGAGTATACCTGAACGTAGCCCGAATTGCCGTTCATTATCTCATTGTTGACATCGAGCATGGTTTTTGAACCTTTAGTTTTCTGATCGGCGAGGTCGTTTATCGAACCGAGTTTGCGGTCGGTATGGAAAGTGTCCATAAGGAAGTCGCCGTTGCGCCTGTCGATGATATAGAACGAGGACTTGGCGTTGTAGATATTGTTAAGGTTAAGGGAATCGGGGAATTTGTCAAGATTAGTGGTATCGTAAAGCAGAGCGATGACCTGTCCGTCCTTTTCTACGGGAACGAAGTGGCGGATAACGAATCTGTCGGGGTTTGCGAGGCTGACAGTCCGGTCGGTGACGTGTTCGCCGAGTTTTATTTCCTCATTGAAGTCGAGTTTCCCCGCGATATCTTCTGTATCAACGGCTTTGCCGCCGGAAGATATCAGAGAATTATCGGGCAGGAGAAGATAAACGTTCTTTGCGGTAGTCAGCGGGGCAACGTTTTCCATTATGTTTTGAAGGGAACCCTCGTCGTTTATATCGTCTTGATCGGCGATGATCTCCGCGAGGGAGTTGAGGATCGTGCTGTCGCGGGCAAGTTTTCCGCTGATATCGTCGGTGACGGTCTTTACGGCTTCGCTCATACGTTCAAGGCTGCGGTCCATGGTAATTTTGTTTATGCGGATATATGTAAATACCGACAGAGCGATAATGGCTGTCATTACGATGATGGTAGCCATGATATTTTTTTCTTTGAGTTTACTTTTTTTAAGGTTATTGTTTTCGATATTAGTTTCCATAAAGCGGGCTGCTCCTTCCGGCGACATAAAATATAGTATATATGCGCTCATACCTACTTATTATAGATTATACATAAAAAAATATTTTTTGTCAAGGTACGCAGGTTTGCGGGAAAAGAAAAAATTTTTGAGGAAAATTTTAAAAAAACTCTTGACAAACCGGAATTGTGGTGTATAATATAATTAGCACTCAAAGAAAAAGAGTGCTAACACATTGACAGCCCAAGTGCTAAAACCGCGAAAGGAAGTGAGCTTTCTGCTGGACGAAAGGAAAAGAAAAATTCTTGCCGCCGTGATCGACGCGTATATCGTCACCGGCGAACCGGTAGGCTCAAAAGCTATCGCTTCACTTCCGGATATCAGAGTCTCCCCCGCTACCATAAGAAATGATATGGCAGTACTCGAACAGCTCGGCTATCTCGAACAGCCCCATACTTCCGCAGGCAGGATACCTACCTACAGCGGCTATCGGCTCTATATAGATGAGCTTATGAACGCTAAGAGCCTTTCCGATGAGGAAAAACAAATGCTTGACGAATATCTTGATGTGGACGTTCCCACAGCGGACGCTCTTATAGAAAGCGCGTCAAAGGCTCTTTCCGAACTCACTCACTGCGCTACGGTGGTGAAAAACGTTTCTCCGAAATTTTCCGTTATCACAAAGGTGGAAGTTATTCCCACAGGAAGGCGTATGTACGTCCTGCTGATGATAACTTCATCGGGAAATATCCGAAATAAAGTCTGCCGCCTCGAATTTGACCTCACCAACGAGCAGATGGAGTTCTTCAGCAGATATATGGCGGAAAATCTTCAAGGCGTTTCCATAGACGAACTTTCGGAAGAAACGGTGGAAAAACTCGTTGCCGCCATGGGAACTTACATGGTCACCCTTACGCCGCTGCTGAAAGGCGTATGCGAACTTGCGGAAGGCTTCAAGGACAACGAGATAAAAGTATCGGGCGAAAAAAATCTCCTTGCAAGACAGGATATAAACAATGCCCAGATCGCAAAGTTCCTCGAAAACAAGAACGAAGTCGTGAAAAATATGCTTGATGACAGCTTCGGGGATCTGCAGGTACTTTTCGGAGAGGACGGCGGGTTCATTATCGAGAATTCCAGCATGATCGTCTCAAAAATAAAAAAAGGCGGCAAAACTGCCGGAAGTCTCGGAGTTATAGGTCCTATGAGACTGGATTACGCTAAAGTAATACCTTATATCGAATATCTGACGGGACGTATCACCGAACTTATCTCGGAGGACGACGATGAAGATGATGAAGATCAGTTACAGCGGAAAGGAGAATCATAAATAATGAGCGATATAGAAAAAGAAGCTTCTCAAAATGAAGAAAAAACAGCTCAGACAGAACAGACGGAACAGGAGGAACAGACTGCGGAGAAAACGGCGGGAACTGCCGAAGAAGTTCCCTCGGAAGATAATAATGCGGAGGAGCAGGTATCCGAAACGGCTGCTCTTGAAGAAAAAATAAAGGCTCTCGAAGATGCCGCCGCTGCAGATAAGGACAAATACCTCAGACTTCTTGCAGAGTATGACAATTTCCGCAAACGCTCGATTCAAGAAAAGTTCAATGCTTCCGCGGACGCTACCGCAAAGGCTGCCGTCGAAGTCATTTCGGTGATAGACAATTTCGAGCGGGCAATGGCTGCGGAATGTTCGGACGAAAATTATAAAAAAGGCGTTGAAATGATATACGGTCAGTTTATTGACGTGATAAAAAAACTCGGAGTAGAGGAAATTGAAGCGGAGGGAAAACCCTTTGACCCTAATCTCCATAACGCCGTGACTCAGGTGGAGGACGAAAATTTCGGCGAAAATACCGTTTCTCAGGTGTATCAGAAGGGTTATAAGCTGGGAGATAAAGTCATCCGCCATGCAATGGTCGTCGTTGCAAACCCGTAAGATCATTTATTTATAAAAAAACAGCGGGGATCATTCCCGCACGAACTATTTGAAAGGATTGATATTTATGGCAAAAATTATCGGTATTGACCTTGGTACTACAAATTCATGCGTCGCTGTAATGGAAGGCGGAAGCGCAACAGTCATACCAAACGCAGAGGGCGGAAGAACTACTCCTTCCGTTGTGGGATTTACAAAAGCAGGCGAACGTCTTGTGGGTCAGGTTGCTAAGAACCAAGCCGTTACAAACGCGGGCAGGACTATCGCTTCCATCAAGAGACATATGGGCTCCGACTACAAAGTAGATATCGACGGAAAGAAATATACCCCGCAGGAAATTTCCGCAATGATACTCCAGAAGCTGAAAGCAGACGCGGAAGCGTTCCTGCATGATACCGTTTCCGAAGCTGTTATCACGGTTCCCGCATACTTCACCGACGCCCAGAGACAGGCAACTAAAGACGCGGGTCAAATAGCGGGTCTTAACGTAAGACGTATCATCAACGAACCTACGGCAGCTGCTCTTTCCTACGGTATAGATAAGGAAGAAGATCAAACTATCATGGTCTATGACCTCGGCGGCGGTACATTCGATGTTTCCATAATCGAAATGGGCGACGGCGTTACGGAAGTTCTCGCCACCGCAGGAAACAACCACCTCGGCGGTGATGATTTCGACCAGAGGATCATAAACTGGATGATAGATGAGTTCAAGAAGTCCGACAGCATTGATCTTTCAGGCGACAAATTAGCTATGCAGAGACTTAAAGACGAAGCGGAAAAGGCTAAGATAACACTTTCCGCAACGCCTTCCGCTACGATCTCCATTCCTTACATCACGGCAGATGCAAACGGTCCTAAGCATCTGAACATGACCCTTACACAGGCTAAGTTCAACGAACTTACTTCCGATCTTGTACAGTCAACGATGGGACCCGTAAAACAGGCACTCTCCGACGCGAATTTGAAACCTTCCGACATAAAGAAAGTTCTTATGGTCGGTGGTTCTTCAAGGATCCCCGCCGTTCAGGACGCTGTAAAGAGTTTCATGAACATGGATCCCTTCAAGGGCATAAACCCCGATGAGTGCGTTGCTCTCGGCGCTGCATATCAGGGCGGTATCCTCTCGGGCGATGTTGACAAGGAAAACGCCGTACTTCTGCTGGACGTTACTCCGCTTTCACTGGGCATCGAGACCGCGGGCGGCGTATGCACAAAGATGATCGAAAGGAACACCACCATTCCTACAAAGAAATCACAGGTGTTCTCAACATATTCCGACAACCAGACCGCCGTTGACATCAACGTTCTCCAAGGCGAGCGCGAATTTGCAAAAGATAACAAGCAACTCGGCGTGTTCCGTCTGGACGGTATCGCTCCCGCTCCGAGAGGAGTTCCTCAGATCGAAGTTACATTCGATATAGATGCAAACGGTATCGTAAATGTTTCCGCAAAAGACCTCGGCACGGGCAAGGAGCAGAAGATCTCCATTACCGCTTCTACAAATATGTCAAAGGACGATATCCAGAAGGCTGTTGACGAAGCTGCCAAGTATGCGGAAGAGGACAAGAAACGCAAAGACGCCGTTGACGCCAAGAACGCGGGAGAAAATATGGTGTTCCAGTGTGAAAAGGCACTTGCGGACTTCGGCGATAAGGTATCCGAGTCCGAAAAGGCGGATATACAGTCCAAGATAGATGCTCTCAAAGCTGCAAACGCAACGGACAACACCGATGATATCAAGGCTAAGACCGAAGCGCTCCAGAAAGCGTTCTATGAAGTTTCGAGCAAGATCTATCAGGCTGCGGGCGCTGCAGCACAGCAGGACGGCGCAGCCGGCGCGGATAATTCCGGCTCTGACAATAACGGCGGCGACAGCGGTTTCGTAGATGCAGATTTCACCGAAAATAACTGATAAAAAACCTCTAAAAGCAGCGGCGGGCAGAAGTTCTTCTGCCCGAATGCTGTTTTAAGAGAATTATACAATTTGGCAAACATTTAGCAAAACATACGCTATGTATATACATAATTCAGCATTGAAAACGAAAGAACGAAAGGAAGTTTTCCCATATGGCTGAAAAACGAGATTATTATGAAGTTCTGGGGCTTAGTAAAGGCGCGTCCGAGGACGAACTCAAACAGGCTTTCAGAAAACTGTCAAGGAAATATCACCCCGATTTCAACCCGGGAGACAAAGAGGCGGAGGAAAAGTTCAAGGAGATAAACGAAGCCTATGAAGTTCTTTCCGACCCTGATAAAAAAGCCCGCTACGATCAGTTCGGTCACGCGGGAGTAGATCCGTCCTACGGCGGCGGAGGTTTCGGAGGAGGATTCAGCGGCGGCTTCGGAGACATGGGAGACATCAGCGACATATTCTCCAGCTTCTTCGGCGGCGGTTTCGGCAGCGGAAGTTCCGCAAGAAGCGTAAATGCCCCGAGGCGCGGTCAGGATATCCAGACAAATGTAAATATAAGCTTTATGGAAGCTTGTTTCGGTACAAAGACCGATATCAACATAAACCGCATGGAAAAATGCCCCGACTGCGGCGGTTCGGGCGCGGAAGCGGGAACTTCGCCCGAGACTTGTCCCGAATGTCACGGAACGGGTCAGGTAAAAGTTACCCAGAGAACGCCTTTCGGCATGATATCTTCCCAGAAAGCCTGCTCGCGCTGCGGCGGCAAAGGAAAGGTTATAAGCAGCCCTTGCCATAAATGTCACGGCAACGGCAGAGTAAGCGTTTCCAAGAACATAACAGTCGATATCCCCGCAGGCATTGATGACGAACAGACTATCCGCATTTCCGGTCAGGGTCACGGCGGTATAAACGGAGGACCCGCAGGCGACCTGCACGTTACCGTCTCGGTACGCCCCGACGCAATATTTGAGCGTGACGGTTACGATGTTCATACGGAAATGCCCATAACCTTCGTTCAGGCGGCTCTCGGCGCGGAAGTTACCGTTCCCACCATTGACGGAACGGTAAAATACACCATTCCCGAAGGCACACAGCCGGGAACTATCTTCCGTTTCAAGGGCAAGGGCATAAAGAAGCTCAACCGCAGTGAGCGCGGCAACCAGTTCGTTCATATCACGATAGAAGTTCCGAGCAACCTTACCAAAAAGCAGAAAGATCTGCTGAAAGAGTTTGACGGTTCGCTTGATGAGTCAAAGAACTACAAAAAGCGCAACAGCTTTTTCGATAAGATAAAACAGGCGTTTGAGAAGTGATAGCTGTTATTTCAAAAAAAGATCAAAAAACAGTCGCAGACACATCAAATAAAGAACAGCAAAGCTACGCCCGAAAAGCTGGTCCAGCGCAGCTGCGCTGGTGGGGTCGAGGGGCAAAGCCCCCGTCGCCGTCCGCAGACGGCGAAATTCCCTAATGCCTTTAGGAGCTCCGCAAAGGGTGAATTTACGCCGTAGGCGTAAAGAGGGGGCTGCCCTGCGATAGAGGGCGCCCCCTTGGTACTAACGAAATTTTTCAAGTTTTGCCTTGTCAAACAGTCCGGTGGACTGTTTGACAACGAGTTACATTTTGAAAAAAGTTGAAATTTTGGGAATTGCAGGCAAAAAAATTCTGTTTACAGTATATTTACAAAATACATCTTGACAGCTTGTGGCGCTTATGGTACATTGTGTAAAAAATAGATCTTCACTGCTCTCAACAAAAAGTAGGTGATAATTATGATCCGGTTATTTTTTATGTATATTTTATTGCAAATAGTGTTGTATGCCGCTTTTTGCAAAAGTAATATATGCTTTAGCAAAAACATTCAAAAATGGAATATAATTACGATCGGCGGCAGTTTGATCGCATTATTATTTCAAGCAGCAACAGTAGTTTTTGTTCACAGTGATTTAACAAAGCTGCCTTTTTCAAAATACGATTCCGCAGATGTATCGGTGGCTTTCTCTAAAATTTTAGAGTGGTCTGTAATTGTTTCAATTTTAATTTTTGTTGTCGGAATAGGTATTTTTATTTTTAGATCGTGGACAGGGTATCTGTTATGCTCGTTAGCATTAAATGTTGCTTTTTTCGGATCAAGTGTACAAAAAGCAGCAAGCGGGCAATATTTATCAATACAGGAATTTAGGTTTCAAACAGATATATTTCTTGTTGCGTATACATTAGCAGCTTTAATTATTATATCTTTAATATTTATAAAAAAACAAAGGAATAATAATAAGCCGCCGCTTGTATCGTCTGAAATATGCAAAATCTACAAATAAATATAAAAAAATTTGTAACCTCCTTGAAATTACCTGCCGTTTCCATGAAAAAACATAAAAATATGTTATTTTTTTATAAAAAGGTCTTGCAAAATTCGCAAAAATAGGTTAAAATAAATATATGTGGTGTTCGGGATGAACACCGGAAAAATTTATATTTCTTTTAGGAGGAATTTTATTATGGCAGTTAAAGTTGCGATCAATGGTTTCGGAAGGATCGGACGTCTCGCATTCAGACAGATGTTCGGCGCAGACGGCTACGAGGTAGTTGCTATCAACGACCTTACAAAGCCTTCAATGCTTGCTCAGCTTCTCAAGTATGATACCGCACAGGGCGGTTACTGCGGAAGAATAGGCGAAGGTCTCCATACCGTAACAGCTGATGACGAAGCTAACACTATCACAGTTGATGGAAAGACCCTCAAGATCTACGCAGAAAAAGACGCTAAGGATCTTCCTTGGGGACAGATCGGCGTTGACGTTGTTCTGGAGTGCACAGGTTTCTACTGCTCAAAAGAAAAATCAATGGCTCACATCAACGCAGGCGCAAAGAAAGTCGTTATTTCCGCTCCCGCAGGCAACGACCTCAAGACTATCGTATTCTCCGTAAACGAAAAGACCCTTACCAAGGACGATCAGATCATTTCCGCTGCTTCCTGCACAACTAACTGCCTCGCTCCTATGGCAAAGGCTCTTAACGATTATGCTCCTATCCAGAGCGGTATCATGTCCACTATCCACGCTTACACAGGCGATCAGATGATTCTTGACGGCCCTCACAGAAAGGGCGACCTGAGAAGAGCAAGAGCAGGTGCTGCAAACATCGTTCCTAACAGCACAGGTGCTGCAAAGGCTATCGGACTTGTTATCCCCGAACTGAACGGCAAGCTCATCGGTTCCGCACAGAGAGTTCCTGTTCCCACAGGTTCTACAACTATCCTTACAGCTGTTGTTAAGAAGGCTGACGTTACTAAGGAAGGCATCAACGCTGCTATGAAGGCTGCTGCTTCCGAGTCCTTCGGCTACAACGAAGATCAGATCGTTTCTTCCGACGTTATCGGCATGAGATACGGTTCACTCTTTGATGCAACACAGACAATGGTATCCAAGATCGCTGACGATCTCTATGAGGTACAGGTAGTTTCTTGGTACGACAACGAGAACTCTTACACATCTCAGATGGTAAGAACTATCAAGTATTTTGCAGAGCTTTAATTCAAAACGATAAAAAAATCGCCCGCTCCGAGGGGAACTTCGGAGCGGGTTTTTGTATATATTTTTGTTTGTCAACGGACTATTTTTAGGTAAAACAAATTGCTCTGTATTGCAAAACAGCTCACCGGGCTGTTTTGCAAGGCATAAATTATAATAGCCGTTAATGCCAAGGGGGAACGATCTCAAACAAACGAAGTTTGTTTTTTGCAGAAGCGTTCCCCTCCTGCTGTCTGCGACGCAAATGACGCTTGCGTCATTTTATTCACACCCCTGCGGAGCTCCTAAAGGCATTAGGAGTTCCGCCGTTCTGCGAAAAACGAACTGCGTTCGTTTCGGCGGCGGGGCTTAGACGAATGCGAAGCATTCGTTTTTCCCTCAGACCCCGCCAGCGCGGCTGCGCCGGACCAGCTTTTCAGGCGTAGTTTTGCTGTTCGTTTACTTATTTTGTTCATGAATATTTTATTTTTTAATGCCGCAAATGTCTTTTATGACCTCGCCGGCAATTATAAGCCCCGCCACGGACGGAACAAAAGCAATAGACGCGGGGATAACTTTTTTGCCGGCAGCTTCTTCATCGGATATCCCGGGCGGAACGATGGGCTTTTCTTTTGAGTAAACAACTTTCAGACTTTTTACGCCGCGCTTTTTAAGTTCATGGCGCATGACCCTTGCCAATGGGCATACAGAAGTGCTGTAAATATCCGCAACTTCAAAAGCTGTGGGATCGAGTTTGTTCCCCGCACCCATTGACGAAATAACGGGAGTCCCGCATTTCTGCGACTGCAAAATTAGTTCTATTTTTCCCGAAACGGTGTCTATCGCGTCCACAACATAGTCATACTGCGTAAGATCGAAATTATCCGCAGTTTCGGGAGTATAAAAGATGTTATGCTTGGTAACTTTGCAGTGGGGATTTATTTTTAATATGCGTTCTTCCATGGCGTCGGTCTTGAACTTTCCCACAGTGTCGTGAGCGGCAATTATCTGGCGGTTAAGGTTTGTTATGCTTACCTTGTCGCTGTCAACGAGATCTATCGCGCCTATACCGCTCCTGACAAGGGCTTCAGCGGCATATCCGCCCACGCCGCCCACGCCGAAAACGGCAGCGCGTGCGGAGAAAAGTTTTAACATCGCTTCGTCTCCCAGAAGCATTCTTGTTCTTGAAAATTGATCCGGCATAATTATCGTCCTTTGGGTTTATTTTATTAAAACAAAAAGCTTGCGGCATGATCCGCCGCAAGCCTGTTCTTGGTCGAGGTGACGGGACTCGAACCCACGACCTCTGCGTCCCGAACGCAGCGCTCTACCAAACTGAGCCACACCTCGAACTATTTAAGTATAACACAAAAAAAATGATTTGTAAAGAGTTTTTTTAAAAAAGTAAGAGCAAATTTTTCCCGCAAGGCATAAGGCAGTCCGTTTGCCGCTCTTGACAATGTTTTGCAATAGTGGTATAATTCTTAAAGTAATGTTTTGTCGGAAAGGAGTTTGTGCGTAATGAATATAGACTATGAGTCCCTTGCGCTTTTCGGAAAGTTCGGCGGCGCTATGCTGGGACTGCTGCTGATAGTATGGATAATTGCCCTGCTGACCCCGAAAGCCGCAAAACTCGTTGACAAAATTTCCGGCAAGAAAGGTATTCCCGAAAGGGTGCGGGATAATGATGCTTCGGAAAATGAATATAAGGTCTACAGCGTATTTGAGGACAGACCGAAAGAAAACAGGGATACCCCCGATAACGGGAAAGATCCCTCAAAAAATTGATTGGAGAAATTTGTTATGGCTAAAGATAAAAAACTTGTTGAAGCGATCACTTCTATGGACGAGGATTTCGCAAAATGGTATACCGATATCGTCAAAAAGGCTGAGCTTATCGAGTATACTTCCGTTAAGGGCTGCATGGTGATACGCCCTTACGGCTACGCGATATGGGAAAATATGCAGAGGATCCTTGACGGAATGTTCAAGGCTACGGGGCATGAGAATGTTTGTATGCCGATGTTTATTCCCGAAAGTCTGCTGCAGAAAGAAAAAGATCATGTGGAAGGCTTCGCTCCCGAAGTCGCTTGGGTAACTCACGGCGGAAATGAGAAGTTAGAGGACAGACTTTGCGTCCGCCCCACTTCCGAGACGCTTTTCTGCGAACATTATGCAAATATAGTTCACTCTTACAGAGACTTGCCTAAGCTTTATAACCAATGGGTGTCCGTTGTAAGATGGGAGAAAACTACCCGCCCGTTCCTGCGGTCAAGAGAATTTCTCTGGCAGGAAGGTCACACCATTCACGCAACGGCGGAAGAAGCTGTTGAGGAGACCGAGCGTATGCTCAACGTCTATGCGGAATTCTGCGAAAAGTCGCTTGCCATGCCCGTTATAAAAGGAAGAAAGACCGACAGCGACAAGTTTGCGGGCGCGGAAGCAACTTACGCCATAGAAGCTCTCATGCATGACGGAAAAGCTTTGCAGGCGGGAACTTCCCACTATTTCGGAGACGGTTTCGCAAAGGCTTTCGAGATCATGTACACCGACAAGGAGAACAAGAAAGTTTATCCTCACCAGACTTCATGGGGCGTTACAACTCGTCTTATCGGCGCAATTATCATGACCCACGGCGACGACAGCGGTCTTGTACTGCCGCCTGCGGTGGCTCCGATACAAGCTGTTATAATTCCCATTCAGCAGTTCAAGGAAGGCGTTCTCGAAAAGGCGAACGCTCTTGCGGATAAGCTGAAAGCGGCGGGTATACGCGTAAAAGTTGACGACAGCGACAATTCTCCCGGCTGGAAATTTGCCGAATATGAAATGAAAGGCGTTCCCGTGAGAATTGAAATAGGTCCGAAAGATATCGAAAATGACCGGTGCGTATGCGCGATACGTTACAGCGGCGAAAAGAGAACTGTTTCACTTGAAAACGACCTTGAAACATTCAAAGATACGCTGATACAAATGCTCGAAAAGGAGATCCCCGAGGGAATGTTCAAAAAAGCCGCCGAGAACCGCGAAAAACATACTTACGCCTGCAAGTCTACCGACGAGATAAACGAAGTTCTGGAAAAGAACGGCGACGGTTTTGTAAAAGCCATGTGGTGCGGTGATGAAGCCTGTGAAGATAAGGTAAAGGAACTTACCGGCGTTGGTTCAAGATGCATACCTTTTGAGCAGGAACATATAGACGATAAGTGCGTTTGCTGCGGAAAGCCCGCAAAGACCATGGTTTACTGGGGCAAGGCGTATTGATGAAAAAGCTTGTATCTTTATTGATAGTGATGTGCATATGCCTTGCGGGCTGCTCGTTAAGAAAAGAATACGATCTGCACGGAAAGGATCGCATAGAAGCTTTCCGCGCAGAAGCCGCACAGTGGCAAAGCGGACGTTATCTTGTTACCGACCTTGAAACGGGGATAACGACGCAGGCGTTTTCGTTCAAGTATGAAGCGGACGGTTCACAGTCTTATTTATATGAGCAGGTCAGCGGAACGGATCACTACTATTACGAATATAACAGCGGCGGGGTCATGGAAGTTTATGACGGTGAGAATGTAACGGTTTTAAATGCGGGAGACGAGGGATATGTTTCTTATGATAAAGAAGATCCGCACCCGTATTCCACGGGCGACCTGTTGTTTTATGTAAATCTGTTCGTGAAAAGTTCGCTGGAAAGTTCGGACAACGGCAATACTATTTATATGTATAATTACGATACGGATAAGCTGAATGAAACGCAGGGCACTTCCTTTACGGAATTTTCCACGAAGTATGCTTTTGACGGACAGGGAAATTTTCTGTATTTTGAGATGTCGAACGCAGCTGCGGGAGAAAATTATTCCTACAGGATAGAAGTTCTTGATGTTAACGGAATAGACGAGATAGAAAGACCTTCCTCGCAATAGCGGGGAAGGTAATTTCGTTTTGTCGAAAAGCTTTTAAATAGGCGCGGACAAACTAAAAAGCGAAAAACAAAACCTTGCCCGAAAAGCTGATCCAGCGCAGCCGCGCTGGTGGGGTCTGAGGGAAAAACGAATGCTTCGCATTCGTCTAAGCCCTCGT
>CANQPX010000016.1 GCA_947625915.1 uncultured Clostridia bacterium | reverse complement strand
TCGCCGTGACCGAGAGCCTTTGTAGCCTGCCAGTAGTCCGCCTGAGAAGGCTGTATGCCGCCAAGTCCCGGACCGCCTCTCTGTACATTGATGATAACGCAGGGAAGATCCGAGCCTGCTATGTAGGAAATACCCTCCGATTTAAGGGAAATTCCCGGTGAGGACGAAGATGTCATTGCTCTTACTCCTGTTGAAGCCGCACCGAGGACCATGTTTATAGCGGCGATCTCAGATTCTGCCTGAAGAAAAATTCCTCCTGCCTGACGGAAACGCTTTGCAAGATATGCGGAAATTTCCGTCTGAGGTGTGATAGGGTAGCCGAAGAAACATTTGCAGCCTGCTCTTATAGCAGCTTCTGCAAGAGCTTCGTTGCCCTTCATAAGATTACGTTCCAAAACAGTCACTCCTTACTTAATTTTCAATTTGGAATTACTTTTCTACTGTAATAGCGCAGTCGGGGCACATTGTTGCGCACATTGCACAGCCTATGCACTGTGAATCATCGGTACAGACAGCGGTAAAATATCCCTTTCTGTTGCGTTTTTCTTTTTGCAGCGCAACTATCTTCTTAGGACAAGCTGTCGTGCAGAGTTCACAGCCCTTGCACTTTTCAAAATTGACAGTGATCTTCGCCATTATATTAACTCCTTTCGGTATAAAATTTTAAATTTATTACAAAAGGGAATGTCCCTGATGTGTCTGATCGGCTTATTCCCAGATCTTTTTAACATAGATTTCCGTGGGAAACGGGTTTTGCACTTTTGCGGATATCCCGAGGGGAACGCAGGTGTAAGCTATGGGAAGTCCCGACTTGCGGGAAATTTCCTCTGCGAAGCTTTCCGACTGTTCAAGTACTTCCGCGGTAGTCTCGTAAAGAAGATTTGTGTTATTTACGATGGCGGTATGCTTCATGCTTGCGGCGGTTTCTATCTCATACATAAGTTCCAGAGCCTCGTCCGCCGTTCGCGTGAGAAAGCGGCGGCAGTTCACCACATAGAGCATATCCACCTCATCGGACATTTCCGAAAACATTTTTGCGTAACGTCCCAGTGCTATTGCTCCCGCATCATCGCCGCCGACATCTACCACAAGGTATCCGCTTTCCGAAGCGATCCTGCCCAGATCAAAGGAAATAGCGGGAATATCCAGATTGGAATTTGCATACATGGGTGCGGCAAGGGTTATGCCTTTACTGCCGAACATTTCCTCAAAGTCAGCCGAACGGAAGTAAGGATTTACGATATCCAGATCGGCGACGGTGACTTTTTCGCCGTTTTCCGCAAGCTTCACGGCAAGATTTGCGGAAAAATTGGTCTTGCCGCTGCCGTAATGCCCCGTGACAATGTTTATTCTTTTCATGCTCTTATTCCACCGAAATTATATAATAGTATACCGGCTGTCCGCCGTTGATAAGCATTACTTCTGCATTTCCCGCCTTAGACTTAACGTGTTCGTAAAGTTCCTCGGCGTCCTTTTCTGAAACGTCCGCTCCGTAAATTATATTAACGAACCGGGAACTGCCGTTCATGAGACGTTTTGCAAGCTTATACGCCGCTTTGTGTATCTCCTTTTCGGCAAAAGCAAGTTTCCCGTTGTCAAGAGCAAGTATCTCGCCTTTTTTGATCGTTTTGCCGTCAAGATCGCTGTCCCGCGCCGCGAACGTTACCATTCCCGTAGAAACGGTGTCAAGGCTCTTTGTCATATTCAGTCGGTTCGTATCAAGATCCGCGTCCGGGTCAAAGTTCATCATTGCGGTTATACCCTGCGGGATAGTCTTTGACTGTAAAACGCAGACTTTTCTGTCCGCAAGTCTCACAGCCTGTTCCGCAGCCATAATGATATTCTTGTTATTCGGCAGAACAAACACTGTTTCCGCAGGAACTGCCATTATTGCCTGTAAGATATCGTCCGTTGAAGGGTTCATGGTCTGACCGCCGCGAACTATGCAGTCCACGCCGAGGTTGCGGAAAAGTTCCTCAATGCCCGCGCCGCTTGCCACCGCCACAGAGCCGAAAGGTTTTTCCGGAACAGCCGGAGTAAACTTCTGACTGTTCTGCTTTCTGATAACGGCAGCTTCTTTTGCTTTATTTTCATGCTGATAGCGCATATTGTCTATTTTAAGATTTATCAGTGAACCGAACAGCAAGCCTTCTTCTATCGCCTGACCGGGGTGTTCGGTGTGGACGTGTACTTTTATGATATCCTCGTCCTCAACGGCAACAACGCAGTCGCCGATAGATTCCAGAAAAGCTCTCAGCAAAGACGCGTCCTTACAGTCAGCGTTCTTGCGAACGATAAACTCTGTGCAGTAGGTGTGAGTTATCTCCTCGTCAAATTCTCCCACCGTGGCGGAAAGATCCACCGAAACGGTATCGGTTTTCGGAACATCTGCGGGGCGTGCGGGTTCGGCGCCTTTGAAAACTTCCAGCATAGCTGTCCAAATGATATAAAGACCCATTCCGCCCGCGTCGACTACTCCCGCTTTCTTTAACACGGGAAGTTGGTTCGGGGTATTATCAAGTGCTTTTTTAGCTTCAATGCAGACATCGCTCCAGAGCGCGGTCTCATCATTTGTAGTTTTAACTGACTCATCAGCTTTTTCGGAAGCCATTCTTGCAACGGTGAGGATAGTTCCTTCCGTTGGCGTCATTACCGACTTATACGCGCCTTCAACGCCAAGTTTCAGTGAAGCGCAGATATCCTCTCCGTCTGCTGTTATCTTACCTTTCAAAGCCTTTGCAAAACCTCTGAAAAGGAGTGAAGTTATAACGCCCGAGTTTCCTCTTGCGCCTCTTAAAAGAGCGGCAGCGGTAACGTCCGCCACTTGTGAAACGGTAACGTTATCGTCCATTACCTGAAGTTCCCGCAGAGCGTTTCCCATGGTCATTGACATATTTGTGCCCGTATCTCCGTCGGGAACGGGATAAACGTTGAGCTGATCGACCTCACGTTTTTTATTTGCAATTGTGACTGCGCCTGAAATAAAGGCATCTCTTAAAAGCTTTCCTGTTATCATATACAAAATACTGTCCTCAGTATATGTCATACCGATGATCGATAAGAATACGCCGAAACAGCCAAGTATCGGCATTGGGACAGTGACTCCTTTCTCATTAACTGTGTGGGAAGAACTGTCAGCCTGTCATTCCGTCGATGTACACCGTAACTCTGCTGACGTCCATACCTGTTTTATCCTTTATCGTATAGCGCAGCTTATGGACAAGGCTGTCCGTGACAGCGGAAACGTTCACTCCGAAGATCACGGATATATGGATCTCAATGGTAAGTTTTCCGCCGTGGATATCTATATTTATTGTTTTGCCTTTACCGAAGCCTGCTTTTTCCATTATAAAAGAAACAACATTTCCTTTTCCGGCTCTGCCTATACCTGCCACGCCGTAGCAAGTTGACACGGTATATTTTACAAGTGAATACAGGTACTCATCGGAGATACCTATAGTACCGAGGTGATTTTCCAGTTCGGGCATACCGCTCACTCCTTTACAAAAATTCCCACAAAATACATTTCAAAGTCACACATATAATTTAGTATAACATATTTTTTTGCTTTTTTCAATACAATTCACAAAAAAACAGAATTTGCATAATAAAACAAGCCAAATTGCGCCTGAAAAGCTTGCGGAAGCAGAATTTTCCTTGGAATTTTGCTTTTCGCGGCGGGATAATAATACTTAAATGCACTCAAAAGGAGGTTTTTATATGGATGCCGGAAAGATCATCATAAAAGAGATCGACAGCAGGATAAAGCGACTCAACGAGCATTATTCCGACAAAAAGGACACCGATGGTGTTCCGCAGGCAGAAATGCTTGCGGCGGGGTCGAAGATGATAAATTCTGCGCTCGCGAACGAATTGCGGAGCCTGAAAGAATTTGTCCAAGCCAACATTACGGAATAGCAAAAGGGCAAGCGCAAAGCTTGCCCTAAGCTTATTGAAAAACTAAAAATAGGCGCGGACAAACTAAAAAAACGAAAAACAAAACTTTGCCCGAAAAGCTGGTCCAGCGCAGCCGCGCTGGTGGGGTCAAGGGGTGAAACCCCTTGTCGTTGTCCGCAGACAACGAAATCCCCTTTACGAAGGCGCCTCTGCAAAGGGGTGAATTGCAACCGAAGGTTGCAAGAGGGGAACGCTCTGCAAGAGAGAGCGTTCCCCTTGGCATTAACGGTTATTATAATTTACGCCTTGCAAAACAGCCCGGTGAGCTGTTTTGCAATACAGAGCAATTTGTTTTGCCGCGAACCGGTTTTGCTCGACCGGCTAATTATAAATTGAGAGTTGAGATATAAACGTTACTGCAATATCTCAACTCTCAACTCTTAGATCTCAACTCTCATATCAAACCATTTTTGTCTCTTTCATCGCCGCACGGACTTCCATTATCCCCGTATCACCGTGGAAAAATACCGTCCTTCCGAAATTCAATCCCGTTTCTTCGGCTACTATCCTTATCCTGTACGATGCAAGCACTTTCTTTACCGCTTCAACGTTCCTTTCGCCGATATTGAACATCGAGGAACTCACGCTGAACATCTGCGCCCCGCCTGCGATCTTTGCGGTCATTCTTGCCGTGGACGCACCCTGTAAATTCATCGTCTGTATAAGTTCCATTATGCCCGTGTCCGCATATCTCCTCTTATTATCTACTCCCGCAGCAGCTTCTTTGCTTAACGGGAGCATTATGTGAGCAAGGCCTGCTATCTTTTTATCATTATCATATAAACATATCCCCACGCAGGAACCCAACGCATATGTTACCAGTGTATCAGGAGCTTTGACTACATTCAGATCAGCTATTCCAACCGTAACAAGGTTCGCCATCAAACACCCACTCCCAACTTTTCAAAAAGGGTCTCAAGTGACTTCATTTCGGGGACAAGTATCATATTGCTCTTGATCTCACTGTCGCCTATTATGAAGCTGTCATCTATGAAAAGGACTTTATTTCCCACCTTTGCAAATTCGATAGTTGGTACACTGAGTATCGCCCCTACCATATCCGAAGTCAGTGTAGGAACGGAAATATCTATTGTCATTCCCGTAAGGGACGCAAGCGCGTTTATATATGATGCAGCCATGATATTTCCCACTTCGGAAATAAGTGAACGCTCCATATCGTTAAGGTTCATCATATCTTCTATTTCAGCGCCGAAAAGCTGTGTTGTCATCTTGCTTGCGAATGCTCTCTGGATAATATACAGCATCATGCCGTGTATATCACCTGTGATATTGACGAGCATTCCTATGGTGATATTTTCCGGACCGCCGAGGAACTTTACCGCGTCGTTAAAATCCAGCAGTCTTACTGTCGGCACGGAAATATTGGTTTCGCACCGGAGCAGATCGGCAAGTGCGCTTGCTGCATTTCCCGAGCCGATATTTCCTATTTCCCTTAGTACATCTATATGTATATCTTTAAGCTGTTCAACATTTTGTATGGACATTATTCAGCCTCCTAAAAAGCATTTGCCGCAGATCAGTTTCTGAGGTTATTTACTATATTTTCAAGTTCATCATGGGTCTTTACCATATTTATATTAAGCTGGAAAGCCCTCTGATATTCAATGACCTTTGACATTTCGTTTGCGATATTTGTTGAAGAAGCTTCCACATATCCCTGTTTTTTGCGGGCGTCGGGGTTTGACTGTGCGGGGCCGCTTGCCTGTGTTTCAATGAAATAGTTATCGCCCACCTGATCCAGACCGTAAGGATTTTCAAAAGTATATATCCCTACCATTTCCGAAAGAGCCGCCGCGTCGATGTCGGTGCTGTCCTCACTTATAAAGGGAATAGTTATCCTGTTGCCGTTATAGTCAAGAACGTACGCTCCGTACTCGTTGCAAAGTTCCCAGTAACCGTCAGGGTTCTGGGTCATATAGAAGCAGCCGTCCTTTGTATATGTGATATCTCCTTCCGGAGTAAGCGTTGCAAAAAATCCCTCGTCCAGAGCAGCGAAGTCCAGTTCTCTTCCGGATTCGCGTATCTGTGACTGCTCGAACATCATATCCGTTTTCGGGATCCTTACGCCGTGACCGAACTGAGTTTCCTCGTTCCTGTTATTTCTTTCGGTGTATATAAGATCCGCAAATGAAGGTCTTGAAGCTTTAAAACCGTTTGTATTGACGTTAGCGATATTATTTGCCGTGATATCCAGTGCCATCTGATAAGCCATAACGCCCGATGCCGCGGTATGATAACCTATTTTACTCATAACAATTATCCTTTCCTGAAATTATTATCTGTAAGATATCAGTTTATTTTTGCCAGTTCATTTGCCGCAAGCTGATTGATGCTGTTTGCAATTTTAAGAGCGGTGCTGCAAGCGGTAAAAACGTGCTGTGAATCCATAGCCTTTATTGTTTCCTCCGCAACGTCAACGTTTGAACGCTCGTACCAGCCCTGCATGATGCGGTATCTTTCCGGGATATCTCCGCCTATGGGAGTATCTTCATACGGGCGCATAAGGTTGTCGTCAACTTTTTCAATGTCCGTTCCGCCTGCGATATAACTTAATCCGAGGTCAAACGTCCGTCCGTCGTCTGTAGTTATCTGACCGTAGCGATCGACTTGGAAATCCGCTGTGCCGATCTGTATCCTCTCGCCGTTCGCATCAAGTACATAACCCGATGAACCGAGCGTAAGATATCCCTCGGCATTTATTGTGAACTGACCGTTCCTTGTGAGAAGTCTTTCGCCGCTTCTGCGTTCCTCGATGTTGAAATATACATTTCCCACTATAGCCATATCCAGTCTGGAGTTTGTGTTCTCGAAAGTTCCCTGTTCCAGATCGGTAAAGGTGTAATCTATCGTACGGTAGCGGATAGTGCCGGTGTTGCTGTGTCTGCTGTTTATCAGCAGCAAAGCTTCCGCAAATGTTGTAGGGATAGCTTCATCGGACTTATAACCTGCTGTTTTTGCGTTTGCAAGGTTATTTGTGATAACGTTCATTATTCTCTGTTCGTTTATCATTCCGTTTGCGGCGGTGTAATATCCTCTCAGCATAAAGCATCTTCCTTTCTGTGGGTCTTATGGTATCGGTTTTACGATCTTATCTGTCAAGGTAATCTTTCAGATATTTTTTCATTCTGTTGACTGCCTGAGTGTGCAGCTGACAAACTCTGCTTTCGGAGATATCCAGTACCTTTCCGATATCCGAAAATCTCATTTTTTCGTAATAATAAAGTGTAATAACGAGTCTTTCCCGTTCTTTAAGTGTTTTTATCGCTTCCGCAAGGTATTTTGCTCTTTCCTTATTATGCACCGATGATTCTGCTGACCATATGCCTTCCTCATCGGGACCTTCCGCAAGATCAAAGCCCTTATCCGAAAGTATTTCTTCAAACGACATAGTTTGTGCCGTTGCCATCTGGTATGTACAATGCTCGAATTTTGACACCGGCATTTTCATTTTTGCGGCAAGTTCTTCCGTAGTGGGTTCTCTGTCCAGTTCGCTGTAAAGCTCGCTGTAAGCGGCGTCATATTCTTTTGCAAATCGTCTTACGCTTCTCGGTATAAAGTCCTGACGTCTTATATAATCTATTATTGCGCCTCTTATCTTTATCGAAGCATAAGTTTTGAAACTTGCTTCTTTATCAAGAACATAGCTGTCTATAGCATTTATGAGGGCAATAGTGGCTTCATTTACGATATCTTCCGCGTCCGTAAATTTGAGGTACATATTTCTTGTAGATATCGCGGCATATTTCACAATATCCATATATGCCATAACAATGCTGTTTCTTAGTGTTTTATCACCGGACTCCTTATATCTTCTTAACAGCAGTTCGCGTTCTTCCTTTTCGGTATCGGTCAAAGAACTCACCTCGGTTCGCCGTTGGCATTATTCAGACGGCAGGCGCATCCTCAAGTGAGATATTTCCCACAGCCTGTATCTGAACGGAGTTATCGATCTCACTGAACGAAAGCACCGTTATATTAGGTATAAACTGATCTATAAGCTTTTTGAAATATATCCGCACTATTGGCGATGTAAGGACTATCGGTACGGGAACAACGTCCTTTACCTTGTCTATGCGGTCGTTGAGTGCGGCAATAAGCTGCTGTATGGTCTGGGGATCCATTGCAAGGTAAGAACCCTGTTCGGATTTTTTTACCGAAGCGACTATCTTGTTTTCCGTCTCGGTATCCAGTGTAAGTACGCGTATCTGACCGCCGTCGGAGAAACGTCTTGTAATGGTACGTTTCAGAGCCTGACGGACGTATTCGGTAGTGATATCTATATCGCGCATATTGTGTTGATTGTCCGCAAGAGTTTCCAGAATAGTCTGCAAGTCTCTTATCGGAACGCCTTCTTTAAGAAGCATACACAAGACTTTCTGCAAGTACGCGGGAGTAACTATGTTCGGGACTATATCCTCCACCACGGAAGGACTTGTCTGTTTAAGTTTATCCAGCATAGTTTTTACGTCCTGTCTTGAAAGCAGCTCATGCGCATGATTTTTTATTACTTCCGAAAGGTGGGTTATTATTACCGAAGTCGGGTCTATAAGCGTATATCCTGCGATCTCGGCGCGTAACTTGTTCTGTTCGGAGATCCATTTTGCGGGGATATTGAAAGCGGGTTCAACGGTATCTATCCCGTCAATTTCTTTAGTGACATTTCCGCTGTCAAGGGCAAGGTAATGATCCATAAGTATTTCCGCGTGGGCAACTACCTCGCCTTTTATTTTTATAACATACTGGTTGGGATTGATATGCTGATTATCCGTCATTCTTACCGACGGAAAGACCATACCCATGTCCATTGCGAACTGTTTTCGGAAAATTACCACACGTTCTATGAGCGTACCGCCCGCGCTTTCGTCCGCAAGCGGGATAAGGCTGTAGCCGAATTCCATTTCAATAGGTTCAACATTAAGCAGCTTATAGACGTTGTCGATATCCTTATAGTATTCCATTTCGGAAAGTGCTTCGCGGTTATCAGCCATTTCCTGTGCTTCTGCGCCTTCCGCGGTAATAAGCTGCCGCTGATTTCTCATAAGTATAACGCCAAGCGTTATAAGGACTGCTCCGAGAACGATAAGCTGTATCTTCGGGAATCCCGGTATGAACACCATTACCAACAGCACTCCGCCCGAAATTATAAGAGCGAGAGGCTGTGAAGTGAACTGGTTCTTGATATCGATGTTAAGGCTTGCTTCCGATGCGGAACGGGTAACTATCATACCCATTGATGTTGAGATCAGTAATGCGGGTATCTGTGAACAAAGACCGTCGCCCACCGTTGCTATCGTATAAGTGGAAAGTACGTCCATAAATTCCATTCCGTCAAAAACAAGACCTACTACCGCGCCGCCGATAAGGTTTACTATCGCGGCAACGATGGAGAACGTTGCGTCTCCCTTTACGAACTTTGAAGCACCGTCCATTGCTCCGAAAAAGTCGGATTCGCGCTGTATTTTTGCACGGCGGACTTTTGCTTCTTCCTCATTGATTATGCCTGAGTTAAGGTCTGCGTCGATAGCCATTTGTTTACCGGGCATAGCGTCCAGTGTAAATCTTGCCGTTACCTCGGCAACTCTTTCCGCACCTTTTGTAACTACCAGCATTTGCACAACGGTTATCAGTATAAACACTATAAATCCAATGAGGGCGTTGCCCTTCATGACGAACTGTCCGAAAGCCTGAACTATCTGACCTGCGTAACCCTGTTGAAACAGTATCAGACGTGTTGATGAGATATTCAGACCGAGCCTGAAAATAGTTGTTATGAGCAGCATTGAGGGGAATATTGAAAATTCCAGCGGCTCTTTTATGTACATTGTTATAAGAAGTATCAAAAGTGAAAGCCCGATATTTACTCCGAACAGCATATCCAGCAGCTGTGTCGGCAGCGGAATGATTATCAGAAAAACGGCAAGGATAACAAATACCGTTACCATATTATTCATTATATTTTTCACGGTATTAACGTAACCTTCCTTTCCAAAGCGGCTTTACCGCGCGCCGGATCACTGTTTCGCAGGATCTTTGTATCCTTTTGGTTTTTTGCCTTTCATATCGTAAACGAAAGCCAGTACCTCGGCGACTTCCTGATAAAAGCTGTAGGGTATTTCTCTTCCGAGGTCAACGGACTTATAAAGACCTCTTGCAAGCTTAACGTTTTCCACGATGGAGATATAATTTTCCTCAGCTTTTTCTATTATCTTGAATGCAACGTTATCCGCGCCTTTTGCCACAACTACAGGCGCTTTATCTTTTTCCTCGTCATAGCGTATAGCTACGGCGAAGTGAGTAGGGTTCCTTATTACCACATCCGCGCTGGGAACGTCCTGCATCATACGGCTCATAGCCATTTGCTGCTGTTTCTGGCGGCGTTTGCTTTTGATCTGGGGGTCGCCCTCCATTTGTTTATATTCTTCTTTGACCTCCTGCTTGGTCATTTTCATATCTTTTTCCCATTTATATTTCTGGAACAGGAAGTCTATTGCCGCCACTACCACGAACACCGCCGCGATCTTCATGCATATTGCGAACGTTGCTTCGGCGACATAAAGCAGAGCGGCACCCGTACTTAAACGGGTAAGTCTTGCGAAATCGGTTATCCTGCCTTTTATCTCGTCATACACCACCGCAATGAGAATAACAAGTTTTGCGATGGATTTTGCCAATTCAAACACCGCGCTCAGCGAGAACATTTTTTGTATGCCCTTGAACGGGTTAAGTTTGCTCATCTTGAACTGTATGGATTTTTGTGAAAAGATGAATCTTGTTTGTATCCCTGTTACCAATATCGGTATCAGCACCGACAGCAGCAATATCGGACCTGCCGTGAGCAATGTGACCTTTCCTATTTCGAGGATAAGTTTCTGCGCGATAGGCATACCGTCTATGAACCTGCCGTTTTCGCCCATGCCTTCTCCCGCGAGCGAGAGCCAATACGTCATGCTGTTCTGAACGGTCTGATACATAAAGCCTGCCATCAGTCTCAGCACGAAAAACACGAGCAATATGAACGCTGCGGTAACAACGTCCTTGCTTTGCATGACGTTGCCTTCCTTACGCTGTTCCCGCCGTTTATGCGGGGTCGCCTTTTCGGTTTTTTCGCCGCTGGTCTCGGGCATAACATATCTTCCTTTTCAATAGGGTCTTGCTGACTTGCCGAGGAGAGCCGTCGGCAATATATTTACAAGCAGGCATCAGCCTGCGGGGATCACCGAGATATATTCTTCTACAGTCTCGAGCCATGTGTCAAGGTAACTGTCGATAAAATCCGACACCGGAACTGCTGTCAGGAACAGCATTATAAATCCGAAGGCAACTTTCATCTGGATATTTATTACCATCAGCTGTATCTGGGGAACGGATTTCATCAGCACGCCCATGCAGAATTCCATTATCAGTTCCGCGGCGATTATGGGCATTGCGAGTTTCATTACCATTGCAAACAGGACTGAGAAAAACACCGTCAAGTTATAGCCGAGATCGGGGTTGAAGCCTCCCTGTCCCAGCGGTATGATATCGAACGACACCACAAAAAGCTTTATCAGCGACATATGCGCGTTCGTAACGAAGAAATACAGATAAAGCATAAAACTCAGGAACGAACCCATTATTGACATCTGTACATGAGTTTCCGGGTCAAAGACTTTTGCCATTCCCAAGCCTGACTGCATATCCATTACTTCGCCTGCAACCTGTATCATAAAGAAGAACAGGTCGGTTATGAAGCCGATTATCACGCCGATAAGACTTTCCCGAAGTATCATCATAAGGTATATGCCCGGCTGTGTGCCGCTGTCTATCGGTTCGGGCTGAGTTACAAGGATAACTATATATGTAATAAGGATCGAGATACCGATCTTAGCTATCGTAGGGACATTTCTTCTTGAAAGGATCGGGTTAAAGATAAATATGCAAAGTACACGGGCGAAAACCAGCAGATCTGTTTCAAAGCTTCTGAAAAGAACCGTAAAGAAGTCCAAAAGAGTCTGCCTCCCTTTCCTTCTCGTCAGCCAAGGACTGTCTGACGGCTTATCTGATCTATCATTTCAAATATTTCCTCAACGAAATCGCTGCAGGAACTTATCATCATCGGTGCCATCAGAAGCAGCAGGACAACTATCGTCAATGCTTTCGGAACGAATGTGAGCGTCTGCTCATGCACCTGAGTAGCGGCTTGCAAAATCGCTATCACCAGACCTACTATCATGCTTATCAGCAGCAGCGGTCCTGCAAGTTTTATGGAAAGTATCAATGCTTCTCTGAATATCTGGAGCACCATTTCCTCCGTCATATCCGTAAGCCTCCCCTAAAAAGGTTTTCATACTCTTGTTCTATGTATAGAAGCCCGTAACAAGAGATTCTATAAGAAGCGTCCAGCCGTCGCAAAGTATGAACAGCAGCAGTTTGAACGGTATCGAGACCGTTGTCGGCGGCAGCATCATCATACCCATTGACATCAGCAGCGTTGACACTATGATATCTATTATAAGGAACGGGATATACAGCAGAAATCCTATTTCAAATCCAAGCTTTATCTCGCTCAGGATAAATGCGGGCACTACCATTGTGAAGCTTATTTCCTCAAGGAATTCTTCCTGTGTTTCCGCTTCGACTTCTGTTCCCGTAAGACCCATGAAAAAGTTCATGGAATCGTTGCTTGTATTTTTCAGCATCCATTCTTTCAGCGGAACGGACGCCGCTTGTATCGCTTCCACCGAAGTATACTCGCCGTTTTTATACGGAACGTAAGCAACTTCGTTCATTTCGTTTATGACCGGCGTCATGATAAAAAGGGTAAGGAAAAGAGCAAGACCTATCATCACTTGATTGGGCGGAGTCTGCTGAACGCCCATCGCGTTTCTCAACAGAGAAAACGAGATTATGATCCTGGTAAAGCAGGTCAGCATCACCAGTATCGACGGAGCCAGAGACAATATCGTTATCAGAATGATAAGGTCTATTGTTGTAGAGCTTTCGTTTATATTAAGCTGATCGAGGAGTCCTTCCGCCGTGATATCGTCGTCGGTAAGCGGCTCATCGTATGGTAAAGCGGTAGTTGTCGATGCATTCTGTTCTATTTCATCGGCAGGGACTTGCGTCTGTTCGCTGAAATAATCCTGCGGATAAGTTGTTTCCACATTCGGGATCGTGGTAACGAACCCCGTTACGCCCTCGATCTCATCGTCGGCATAAACGGTAACGGCAGGAACTGCTGCCGTGATCGCGGCGGCACAGACCATGCCGGCGAAGATACCGGCAAGCTTTTTAAAAATCATCCTTTTCATTCCGCACGTCCTTTTTGCCGCGTTCATTTTCCGCGCTGCTATTGCTTAGATCCGCATTTTCTTCGATCTCCGCGGCGCGGTTCTTATCCGCAAAAGCCTTTTTCAGGCTCTGCATGAATCCCGACGGCGCGGAAACGTCTTCGCTCTCCGTCATAATGTCCGTCTCGTCCAGATCGCATATCTTGCTTACCGAACCGGACGTTACTCCCAGAAGCATGGTCTTATTTCCGACAGTAACGATCATAAGCTGTTTATCCTGCGCTATGCCGACGGACTCCACGATCTTTATGCTGTTCTGTCCTCCGTAGAAACCGCCGCTTTTAAACTTTTTCCTAAGCCAACCGGCAAACCAGAAAGATATGAACATCAGACCGATTATCCCCAGCAGCGCACAGATAACGGTAAATACCTCTCCAAACATGAGGAAACGGACTCCTTTTAGCCGAGGACTTTCTGAACGGTCTGGAGGATCCTGTCTGCCTTGAACGGTTTTACTATAAAGTCAAGTGCGCCAAGCTTGATAGCTTCAACGACCATAGCTTCCTGACCCATAGCGGAGCACATAACTATCTTTGCGCCCGGATCGGATGCTTTGATATCGCGAAGAGCCTCTATTCCTGTCTTATTGGGCATAGTTATGTCCATTATAACAAGATCCGGTTTTTCCGCAGCATATGTAGTACACGCGATCTCGCCGTCTGCAGCTTCGAGGATATTGGTGTAGCCGTTCTTTGTAAGAGCGTCTTTTATCATCATTCTCATAAAAGCGGCATCGTCTACAAGCATGATCTTCTTATCCATAATTAACTCCGTTTCTCCGCCGTTAAAGATATTTTTTCGATTTGCTCCTGCGGTCGGCGGGATCGCAGGTCTGATTTATTTAAAATGTTTAAAGCGGTTTACTGTGCGTTGCCGCCGAGGGTGTCCAGAAATCTGGATTTTATTATTTCGGTTATCCTCACCGCGAAGTTATCGTCTATTACCACAACGTCTCCCTTTGCGATAAGGTTACCGTTAACGATTATATCGACCGGCGCGCCCGCCTGTCTTTCCAGTTCTATTATGGTGCCTTGGCTGAACTCAAGTATTTCCTTGACTTTCTTTATTGCCGAGCCTATTTCGACTGTAACGTTCAGCGGAACGTTCATCAGCAGGTTAAGGTTATCGTTCTGTTCCTGAGTAAGGGAAGCGTTCTGGTATGTTCCGAAACTCTGCAACTGTACGGGCTGAATATTGAGCGGAGCCTGCTGAACGGGCTGTATAGGCTGCTGATACTGGGGATAGCCCTGCGGCGGCGGGTACATTCCCTGCGGGTAGCCTTGCGGCGGCGGATACATTCCGCCCTGCGGGTACATTCCGTATGCGGCATTGGGATCCATGCCCTGCTGCGGGTAAGGAGCGGGCTGCTGGGGCATCGGCTGCGGTGCAGGCTGTTGAGGAGCTGCTGCGGCAGGTGCCGGTGCAGGTGCGGGTGCGGGAGCGGGAGCGGGACTTCCGGAAGAAGAATTCAGGAGAGCTTCTATTTCCGCCTGTGAAAGTGTCGAACCTCCGCCGCCTCCGGAAGAAGGTGCGGGAGCAGGCTCCGGAGGAGCCGCCTCGTCTATATCTTCCATTATATTGTTATAGCCTGCCATCATTTTGGCAGCCATTTCCTTGGCAAGATCTATCGTCAGTACCGACATGAACTCCGAATTTATTACCTCGTCAATGGTGAGGTCAAATTTTACGGTACAAACGTACGGTTCATCGGTTATCTCATATATTTCCGTCATCAGATTGTTCTGACCCTCTTGGACTATCGCCTCGGGGGTAGAAATATCTACTGTAGTCTCTATTATTTCCGAAAGTGCGGTAGCGGAAGCACCCATCATCTGGTTCATTACCTCGCAGACCGCGGATATATTCATTTCATCGAACTGGAAATCGTCCGTGACTTCCAGTGGGAGTCCCATCAGCTGATTAAGTATAAGCTGAACATCATTCTGTTTAAGTATGAGAACATTCTGACCTGAAACGCCCTGGATATATTTGATCCTTACCATTATTGATGGTTCCAGTTCGGGGAACGCCAGTTCTTCGGTGTTAACGATCTTTACATGGGGAGTTGTGATCCAAACCTTTGCAGAAAGCATATTGGAGATCGCAGTTGCCGCAGAACCCATGGTTATGTTCATTATTTCACCAATGGCGTCCATTTCGACTTCGCCGAAGCCATCAATGGTGATCTTCTCTTCGCTCATTGTATGTAACCTTCCTTTCCGTTACTCGGATACTTAGTGCAGTCTGTGACCGCAGGATGCCGTCATTTCCCAAGTTCTTTGTAGATATTGTCAATCTTGACAGCTTTTCTGTTGTTTTTGATGCCCAACTTCCCGTCAAACCACAGGTTATTTCCTATTTTAACGGTTATATTTTTATCTATCGGCATATTCAACGGTATCACATCATTCACCTGCAGCGTAAGCACGTCGTACAGATCAAGTTTAGTTTCGCATAATACAGCGTCTATTTTCAGATCGGAATCTTTTATTGCGTCAAGCAGCATGACCCGCCGTTCTTTTTCTTTTTTGGGGTCAAGTTTTTTCGTTGTTCTGGACCATCTGTCTCCGAATTTTGACATTATTGATTCAAGGTTCATAGCGGGGATACAGAACGTCATTGTATTCTTTATCCCCTTGAGTTCGATCTCAAGGACCACCAGTATTACCACTTCATCGGGAGAGATCGTCTGCATGACTCTGGCGTTTGTTTCGATAGTCGTTATAGTCGGGTTTATGTCTATATAAGCGCCCCACGGTTCTTTCAGCAGAGCCGCCATTTTGTTAAGGACTGTGGAATATATTCCGACTTCTATTTCCGTATAATCTCTGTTCTGATCCGAATAATCCCCGGCTCCGCCCATAAGTCTGTCCATCATAGACATTGCGATGGGATTTGAGACTTCCATTATGCAGTTGGTCTCCATAACGTCGTCATCGGTTATCCCCATATTGACCATCGACATCATAACATAGTCAGGGAGCGCGTTGTTGAACTCATAATACAGCTGTTCTTCTATTTGAAGGACTTCGACCTTACAGTAGATCCTCATAAGTCCGGTAAGGAACGAGGAGAGCAGCCGTGAATAGTTCTCGAAAATTCCGTCTATGACTTTAAGCTGTTCCTTAGTGAACTTTTTAGGCATTTTAAAGTCATAATTCTTTATTTTCTGTTCTTTTGCCTGTTCTTCTATTTCCTCAAAGGCTTTTGTGCCTTCGGTCGAAAAACTGTTCAGCAGCGCGTCTATCTGGCTTTGTGATAATACATCAGCCATTTTATCTGCTACCTTTCTTTATCCAATTAAAATATCGGGATCTGCCCTTTAAGCATTCGCCTTGCTTTCAGATGAAAAAATTTGCTTTCTGTTATCCGTCGGACTTCAGACTTGCCAGCATATCCGATTTGGAAACATATTCTCTGTTCGGGTCGGAGCGTCCGGTATCTGTTATCTCTTCCGGCGGAGCTTCCTGAACGGGGCTGCTTCCGTTCTCGTCCGAAGGCTGAACGAATCCCGTGCCGTATTCCAGCTGGAACAGTTCGTTCACAACTTCCGGATCGGAGAAATCCACGTCATTTCTTACGAAGATTATTTCAACACGTCTGTTCTGCCGCCGTCCTTCTTCGCTGTCGTTATTGTCAACGGGGCGATACTTTCCGTATCCCGCCGATGAGAACTTATCGGGTTCGCAGGCATCGAGACTTATCATATAGTTGATAACGGCGTTTGCGCGTCCTCCCGAGAGGCTCCACTCGTTTACGTCGGAATTTGCCGCGCCTGCGGTGTGACCGCTCACCTTGATGGCATAGATGCGTTCGCTGACGCTTCTGATACCGTCGGAGATTATGTCAAGTATATATTTTCCTTCATCGAGGAGGACATCGCTGTCTCCCGCGAAGAAGATATTGTCTCTGAACCTCATGTAAACGCCTGTATTGGACATTTCAACGCTTACGCTTTCCTGTAATTCGTTGGTCTTTATGACTTCTTTAAGGTACATATAGAAGTCCTCGAAGTCCACCACTTGACCCTCGTCCTGAACTTCGGGAACGGAGTCGTCGTAGATAGCGGCGGGGTCGTTTTCAAGGTTAGCGTCGTCAACAACGCGGATAGTTTCCTGCGTAGTGACTTTTGAAAGTGCGGAGACAATGTACTGCCATTTACTGGAGTCCATGTTTGACATTGAATAGAGGAGAACGAAGAATGTAAGCACCAGCGTGATCATATCGCCGTAGGTGTCCATCCAGCTTCCGCCTTCTTCTTCTTGTGTCTGTCTTTTCTTAGCCAATGCTCATTCCCCCTTTTTATAGAAGGTAAAATTACATAACAAGCTTAGTTTAATTATTATATCACATTTTTCAAGTGATTTAAAGCATTTTTTTTTAATTTTTGTAATAAACTTTCAACAGAATTTTGCCCCAACTTTTAGTTGTTTTGCACATTTAAACGATTTAGGAGCTGATTTAGCCCTGTCCTTCGTCGGAAGACGCCGCTGCGGAAGCCTTCTTCGGAACGTGAGATGCGGGGAGCATCATTCTTAATTTTTCCTCGACGTAACGGGGGTTCGCGCCGGAAATTATTGCCAGCGTTCCTTCTTCTACAATTTGCATACACAATATTTCCTGATTATGGTTATATTTACACAGGTTGCCTATAGGCGTGAATATAAGGTGGGCAAGAATACAGCCGTAGAACGTTGTTACCAGCGCCGTGGACATACCTTGTCCGAGGGAAGAAGCCGAGTTCGGGTCGGACGGGTCAAGTGACGCAAGCATATTGATAAGTCCTATCAGCGTACCGATCATACCCATTGCAGGCGCTACCGCCGAACCTTTTACCCATAGCGCGTAGTTGTTTTCATGACGTTCGCATATGAAGTTTATTGAGTCGTCAAGCATACTCTGCACCTTATCGGAGTCGTTTGCATCGACTATAAGCATCAGCGCAGACTTCATAAACGGGTCGGGGCAAGCGTTTGCAGCCTCTTCAAGGGCAAGTATACCTTTCATACGGGCGGTCTTACAATGTTCCACCATATCGTTTATGTACTTGTCCGGATCATATTTTGTAGGGAAAAACGCTTCTTTCAGCATTTTCGGAACTTTTGTCAGTACCGACAGCGGGTAAATGAATGTCAGCGCACCGATCGTACCGCCCACAACGATAGCCACCGAGGCAGGATCCCAGAATCCGCTGAGTTCACCGCCCGTTGTGATGCCCCATACTATAAGTCCTATGGCAAGTACGAAGCCTATAATACCTGAAATATTCATAAAAAACTTCCTCCGATAAGCAAATTTTATATAAAAAGGCAAAATGCCGTTATTTTCTAATTAAGATTATCGTCTTTAAGACATTTTCTTCGGAAAGCGGCAGATCTTTCCATTATCTCTCCCACCGATTCCTGCACAAGATAGCTGTGACCGTTCTGCATGACTACCACCGTATCGGGAGTTTCCTCCGCTATCTCGATAAAGTTCTCATTCATAAGTATCACTGTACCGTTTATCCTGTTAAGTATTATCATAAATATGTTCCTTTCGTAAAGAAATTATCCGCTGTGCGGAGCGGGAACGTTCCCGCTCCGCCTGCGAAATAATTTTTATGAGGGATAGTTCCCGCCAAGCCCGCCAAAGCTTAACGGAAGATCACAGTTTTGAACCGTCGGAACGGAAAAGGTCATTATCTCTTGAGGTTTACGAGTTCCTCGAGCATTGAGTCGGAAGTCGTGATGATTCTCGCATTTGCTTGGAAGCCTCTTTGTGTAACGATCATATCGGAGAATTCCTGTGCGAGGTTTACGTTTGACATTTCCAGACGGTTTGAAACGATCGCAGTCTCTGTCATACCGGGGTCGATACCCGCTCTCTTGATACCTGCTTCGCCGGAAGCGGCTGTCTGGGCGAACTGTGTATCGCCGTCCTCTGCGAGACCGTCGGGGTTATCGAATACCGCAAGCTCGATCCTTGCCAGAGATTTCATTGTACCGTTATAAGTGATGGTGATAACGCCGTCCTTACCGATATCAACGCCCTCGGCGTCTTTATATGTGAGTTCGCCTATGAGACCGCCTGCACTTGTTATATAATTTTTAGATGTCTGGCGAGTTTTTTCTACATCACCGGTTCCTGCTACTGTATCCGCAAATTTAAGCGTGCAATACAACTCCGCATATGTATGATCAGTTGCGTCTGTGTCCTTACCCATTTTTATTTTATTCAGAGTAATTTCCTGACCCGTTTTATCAACATAATGCCTATGTTTCAAAACAAGTGCTTCAGCTGAAGTAGCATCAGTAACATTAGCAATATCGTCTTTTACCGTTACATCATCTGAACTTAATTCAGTGAGTGCTTTTTCAAAATTTGCTACGGTCTGCTGAACATCAATATATTTCTCAAGTTCCTTAGGATCAGTGATCGCAGCTAACTCGTCCGCTGTTCCGCCAAAAGCTTTCAGATCGTAAACGACCAAACCATTTGCATCGGTCACATTACCGTTGCCATCAATTTTTGAAGAATCAGGTCCAAAAACAAAATCATCACCATTTTTTTCAGCAAGAAGTTTATCCCAATCATAACGGTACATAAAGCCAAACTCATCGGTGTAGATATTGTAAGCCTGTTTCATAAGGTCGCTGACATTGATTGTGTTTCTGTATGTGATATCGGAAGCGTTTATTCTTCCGTCACCGTCTCTGTCCTTGACTTCAACATTGTTCAAAGAGTTAAGGCTCTCGTCGCCTGTCTGGAGAAGTCCCGCAAGAGTGTTTCTTGAACCTACTATGAAAACGTTGGGGTTTGCAACGAGGTTTCCGTAGTTATCAAAGAAGAATGCACCCATTCTTGTGTACTTAACGCTTGACGCGCTCTTATCGGAACTGAGGTTAAGGCTGTCGTAGGTAGATGTCATAAAAAATCCGTCGCCCGCGATCGCAAGGTCTGTGGCTCTGTTGGTGTTCATAAAGTTGGACATTGACATATCCTTATCGATAGAACCCATCTGAACGCCGTAACCTACCTGTGAAGGGTTATTTCCTGCGTATGTAGCACGTCCGGAAGTTGCTCCCTGCGCGGTCTGGTAATAAATATCCCTGAACGTATATCTTGAAGCCTTGAAGCCCGTGGTATTTACGTTAGCGAGGTTATTACCGATAACGTCCATTCTCTGCTGGTGTGTAGTCAATCCGGAAACTCCGGAATAAAGTGATCTCATCATAACCTATCAAGCACTCCTTTACTGGTTGTGCCGGAATGTTCCCGTCCGTCCGTCATTCGGGACGGGATAAGTCTCCTTTCGGTCCGACCTTTTTCCCGGCTGTGGTTTTGGTCACATAATGACCGTTGAATCAATGTTTGTGAAAATATTGCCCTGCATATCGTCGGCAGTCAGTGTAGTAATGACCTTATTATTCTTCACGCTCACAAGGAACGCCGTAGAATCTATCATTACCAGTGTGTCGTCCGAACCCTTTTCCCCCGCCAGTTCAACAGCTTTATTCAGTCTGTCAAGCCTGTTGCCTTCCGTCATATCGATATTCCTTTCGGATATCCTGTCCATGGCGTGTTTCGAGAACCGTACGCCGCTGTCAAGGGATTCTAACTGTTTCCGCAGTTCCTCTGCAAAATCGCTGTTCTGCGGGAGTTTGTTCCCTGACGGTTTCGGGATATCAGCTGTTCTGCCTGTCTGTACCGACACATTGCGGAGCTGTAAATACTCGCTTATCAGCATAGTCGGCATCATTTCCTTTCAATTGTTTCAAGCGTTTCCAACTGTGTTTGCTCCTGATTTGATATAATTTTCAAAAGCTTTCAGCGCATCTGCTTTATCGTCATCATCCATAGGCTCGGAAAAATGTCTTATAGCAGATTCAAACGGTGTAAGTTTTCCTGCCAGACTGCCCGGCGCACCGCTCCTATTGCAGATCTCGTCAAGGGTATAATTTCCGGAAGTATGGTACCAGCATGATTTGCCGTGTCTGAGCAGCACTTCAACGCGTTGTGTACCGTCCGCGTAAGTTATTACTTCTCCCAATCTGCCTACTCCGCTGTAACCTATTTCCGTAATGGCTTTTCCGTCAGCAGTATAGCCTATGATCGTATCAGTATTTATGCGGGAAGTTATTGCGGTATTGCCGATATATCTTATGTCATACATTCTTGTTCCCAGTGCGTCTGCAAGAGCTGCTTCTTCCGGATAGTCCTCAACGGATATCCTGTGGGGAGTTCCGTCTCCTCTTGATATCGAAGGTTCCGCGGTCACGCCTTTTACGACAGCATTTCCGCTTGCCGCGCTGCTTGAAGAGGAAGTATTTCCGCTGCCCATGAGTGTTGAGCCTGAAACGCTGCTGCTCTGAAGTCCGCTTGTTGTACTTGTAGATCCTGCAAACAATTGGAGAGGTTCGCCTGTTGCCAGCGCACGTCTGATGTCATCTCCGTCTATGCCGATCCCGCCTTCATCGTCCCCGCTGTCATAGTCGTCTGTGCTTATGTAATTATCAGCATAAACGTTTGCGGTACTTGCAAATGATCCCGATGCAAAATCAGGTACTTCCACATATGCTGTACGGAGCACCATATCCACATCAGCCGGAGTGAGCAAAGATCCTGTAGATGCGGTCGGTTCAGCTGCTTCACTGTTTACGGAAGAACTGCTTTTTGTTTCGTCAATGCTGTCGAGTTCTTTCATAAGAATGTCTACCAGTTCCTGTGATCTTGCGAGGTATGAAGAACTTTTATCTGCCGCATACGCGCTTATTGTCTCGCTATTACTGACGCCTTCGGTGCCGCTGTCTGTTCCTTCTGTGCCTGTGCTGCCTTCTGCGGGATCAACGGCTTCAGTGCCTTCATTGCCTTCTGCGCCTTCGGTATCTTCACCGCTGTTTTCGTCCTCGACAGGTTCTGTCTCTTGAAGGTAACTTACGGGATAAGGCTGACCGTTTATTACCGCATAGCTTTCTCCGTAAAGGAAAAGTACGGAAGTTACCTTACCTGTGATCGAATCCTCTTCGTTGGTGGTCTTTGTCTTATAGGTCTTGCCCACCATGTCGCTGAGCTGCTTGAACACTGCGGGATCAACGATATCCGTAACTTCGCTTGGTTTATAAGCGCTGCCGTTTATCATAAGGTACGGTTCGCCGTCGACCATAGTTACAGCTTCAACGTTTCCTGTCATGTAAGCTTCTCCGCCGAGGTTAACCGTTACTGCCTTGCCCACGAGTGACATCGCATAACTTGTGTTCGACTGCTGGGTCATGTTCTTGATACCTTCGAGCATTGAATACTGAGCCATCTGCGCAAGGACTTCCGAATCGCTCATAGGATCGTTGAAATCCTGATTCTGCATCTGTGCAACAAGAAGTTTCAGATAGCTGTCGAAATCCATGTAGTTGCTTGACGAAGCCTCATCACTGTCAATTACGCCGCCCATATACTTGTTTGAATATTTGCTGTAGGTGCCTGTGACACTATAATCCAAGCTCAAGCTGTCGTCCATAATTTCGCCTCCCTGATACTAATATCTTCGGTTTCTTCGGGTATTTCTGTTTCGTCTGCGGAAACGGTTCCGCCGTAATTTGTGTTATTTCCGCCTGATGCGTATTCATGCTGTCTTTCAAAGCCCTGACCCGTGAAATTCAGTCCCATCTGTTCGGCAGCGTTGCTCGGTTCAACGACTTCAACGCTTTTTACCTCGATGTTCCTGTCGGAAAGGCTTCCGCTGAGTTCGGCTGCTTTTTCAGCCATCATTCTTCCGACTTCGGGGTGCTGAGCCGAAAGCAATACCGATACCGCGCCGTTTTCCTTGATGAGTTTTACCGCCACCTGACCGAGCCTTTCTGGTCTGAGGACCATAACAAGTTCTTCAGTGCCGTTTTCGCTTTTGATGTCAAAAGCTTTTTCCGCAATGTTCTCAATGACCTGTGTGCGGACGGACGGTGCTTCGGGGAAAATTTCCTCTGCTTCGGGGATCTCCGCGTTATCTTCCGGAACATATCTTACTTCTGCTGTCGGAACGATATTTTCCGCCGTGATGTTAACTGCGGGCTGCTGATCTTCTTCCGTCACATTTCCGCTTATTGACCTTATCTGATCGGAAGCGTTGTTGATCTTCACGCTAACGAAGGTCATTTTAACAGTCTGCGGGGAATTCAAGGTAACTTCCGCAGGTACGTCCTCGCAGATCTCCGCTGTATAGTCCGCATAGAGTTTTTCCATTTCCGGAACGGCTTCGGGTCTTTCCTCGGCAAAGATCTCTTTCGGGCAGGACATTGCTTCTGCCGCTGCTTCAACTGCTTCGGGCTTATCGGAAAGAACGTATTCTTCCGCCACTTCCGCGGGCACGCTCATCATTGCCGCGATGATATCCGCCGCGCCGAGAGTTATCTCGTCCTCGTCGTCATCGTTTGCCGCAGGCTTTATGCCGCTGAGCTTTTTAAGTATCTTGTCGAACTGTACAAGTATGCCTTCCTGCTCGTCTGCGGTATCTTTCACTGTCTCTGCGGAAATGACATTTCCGATCTGAGACATGAACTCGCTGCCGATAAGGAACATATTCTCGTCCTCGTCCGCAAGTGATGAACTTCCGTCAAAAATGACCGCAAAAAGATCGGTTTTTCTTTCTTTTCCGTCACTGCTTCCGTTCATAGCGCTTATAACGGTCTCAAGGAGCATTTTAAGTCCTTTCAGCATACCGTCATCGGCATTTTCCAGCCATTTTGCAATGTCCTCGAATGAAGTCATCTGCACCGTGACCGTTTCCGCAGGCAATACTATTTCCTCCGGTGCCGCAGCGTCTGCCGCCGCATTTGCGGTAACATTCCCCGCAGCCGCGTTAACGATATCCTTCTGCGCAGCCAGAACGTTGGAAAAGCTTACTCCTTCCGCCGTCACATCGGCGTTTTGCATAAAATTACCGCCGCCGATCGACGCAGCCATAACAGCAGCCTGAATGTCTGCTATTGCCGTATTCATGACATTTTCTCCTCCTTTCGGATAAAATATTTATTTAAAGCGCATAACGCCTTAAACCGTGTTAATTTCTGTATGTACTGTTTGTAACATACTCGGCGATGAACTGTTCTTCGGCTTTTGCCGCCATGAACTTATATTCTTCCAGTTGTTTGTCCTCGAGTTTTTCCAGTGAAGAGACTTCTTTTGTGGCTTCTATGACCACATCAAGCTGTTTGCGGACTTTTTCCTCCATATTTGCTATGGAATTTTCCAGTTCCCGTATCTGCGCCGAAAGCGACTGATGATAACCCTTGAAAGCCGTTACCTGCATTACTGTCATTCCTGCGGCGGATCTTTCCCTGAACTCGCTGTTTGAGAGCCGCAGTTTATTTTCCAGTGCAATTTTTTCGTCCATATACTGCTGCTGCTGTCTGCGAAGATGCGCAAGATCGTTCTTTTCTCTGTCCAGCACCTGTTCCTTGTAGCCTTTGAGCTTGTTCAAAGAGAATTCAAATCTTTTCAAGCCTTACGCCTCCGATTTGATAAGAAAATTATTTTATAGCTTCCTTCATCATTTCCACCGTCTGATCGAACGAGAAAGCCTCGTCTGTAGCCTGCTGGAGGAAAGCGTTGATCTTGTCTATTTTTTTCAGTGCTTCATCAAGAGCGGGGTTAGTGCCTTTTTTATATGCTCCTATTGAAACAAGGTCGTAGTTTGCGTAATACACCGACAGCAAGTTCCGCATTTTTGAAGCTGCGTCACGCTGTGACTTATCGGCTATCTCCGACATAAGACGTGATACCGACTCCAATATCTCAATGGCGGGGTAATGGTTCCTCGCCGCGACTTTTCTGGAAAGGATTATATGTCCGTCAATGATACCTCTTACCGTATCCGAGATCGGTTCGTTGGTATCATCGCCCTCTACAAGAACGGTATAGATCCCTGTTATGGAACCCTTTTCAAAATTCCCCGCTCTTTCGAGGAGTTTCGGCATTGCCGTATATATTGAAGGCGTGTAACCTCTTGCGATAGGGGCTTCGCCCACCGCAAGACCTATCTCACGCTGCGCCATGGCAAATCTTGTGAGAGAATCCATCATCAGCAGCACGTTTTTGCCCTGATCCTTGAAATACTCCGCGATCGCCGTTGCGGTCATGGGGCATCTGTTCCTCATCATAGCGGGCTGATCGGAAGTTGCCACCACCAGCACCGAACGCGCCATGCCTTTCGGTCCAAGGTCTCTTTCTATGAACTCCAGAACTTCACGTCCGCGCTCTCCAACCAGTGCTATAACATTTATATCCGCTTCGACTTCACGGGCGATCATTCCCAGAAGTGTGGATTTTCCCACGCCCGATCCTGCGAAGATCCCCATACGCTGACCTCTGCCTATTGTCAGAAGTCCGTCTATTGCCTTTACACCGAATGGGATTATCTCATCTATCCTTGGTCTTGTAAGAGGATTTACCGGCTCGCCCGCAATGGAATATCTGCTTGTTGTTTTTATTTCGCTGCCGCCGTCTATAGGTTCTCCAATGGCATTTATTATCCGTCCCACAAGTTCATTGCCGACGCCGACCTGTAACTGTCTGCCGGTGTTATCGACTATAGAACCCGGACCTATGCCCTCGGTATCGGTATAAGGCATCAGCATGACTTTTCCGCTGTTGAAGCCCACCACCTCGCCGTAAATGAACGGATCGGAAGCTTTTCTTCCCTCGCCTTTGCGGTATATCCTGCACACATCGCCGATATTCGCTTCGGGACCCGACGCTTCGATGGTCATACCTATGATCTTTTCTATCTTACCTTGGTAACGGAACAGATCTGCCTGTCTGGCAGCGTCCCGAACGGCTGCAAAATCCATACTCCGACTCCATAAATAAAGCTTTTCCGCAGTATTACTGCTCCTGCTCGTTATCCTCGGCGTCATCGCTGTTTGCTCCGCGGGTGTTCTTCATTATTTCCCTCAGGAACTCAAGCTGTGTGGGGACACCCGCGTCCACGATGGACGAACCGTTATCTATAACGACAGTACCTGTCTCCGCCTCGCTGTCAAATGATATTTCAATTTCCGGAATGAACGGTATTATTTCATTTATCAGCTTTGCGTCCGTTTTGAAACGCTCTGTTATCTCGTCCTCGGCAAGAGTTATCTTGACGTAATCCGAATTCCGGAAATTCTTTGCTGCTTCGGCGATAATGCCGTCCAGAATTTTGGGGTCTGTTTTAAGTTCCGTCATAGTTATTTTTTCCGTCAGTTCAAAGGCTGTCTGCCGCAGTTCGTCCTCATTTGCTATGTAATATGCGTCTTTTCTGGAATTTATTTCCGCAAGGAGTTTTCCTGCCGCGTCAATATATTTTTCGTATTTTTCGATGGATTCTTTTCTGCCTTCCGCGAAGCCTTCGTCATGCCCTTCTTTTCTTGCCTGTTCTTTTATGACGGCACATTCCTGCTCCGCCTTTTGCAGAACGGACATTGTAGCGGCTTTTGCATCAGCCGCCATGTCGGCTGCCTGTTTTTTCGCCTGAGCGATAACGGCATCGCGTTCTCTTTCAAAAGCCGCCTTATGGTTTGTCATAAACTTTTCTATTTCCGCGTTCACCGCGTCATTGAACCGTTTTTCCTCGGCGGCTTTTTCTTCTTTTTCCATGCGTAAGCGTTCTTCTTCGGAGATCTCATCTTCTTGAGGCTCTTCCTCCTCTTCGTTCGGCATACGCACTTTATTATTTATCCTGACGGGCTCGCCCATTTCATACATAGGTCCGATACCCTTGAATATCCTATTATGCAATTATCTCGTCCTCTCCGCTCTTACCGATAACGAGTTCTCCTTCTTCCTCAAGGTGACGGATAATGCCGACGATCCTCTGCTGAGCCTCATCAACATCACGCATACGCACATTGTGGAGGTACTCGATCTCCTGCTGAATGGATTCCTGCATTCTCTGGGGCATATTTGCGTAAAGGGTAGCGGCGACTTCCGCATTTGAACCCTTGATGGCAACTGCCAGATCCTTTGTTTCCACGTCTCTGATGAAACGCTGTATGGACATGGAATCCAGAGTAAGGATATCCTCGAATACGAACATCTTCTTTTTGATCTCTTCCACAAGGGAAGGATCTCTTGCGGACAATTCGTCGAAGATATATTTTTCCGTTCCGCGGTCTACCTTGTTCAGGACGTCTGCAACATAGTTGATACCGCCGACCTCGGTGAGATCCATAGAAACGACTGCCGCGAACTTTCTTTCCAAGGTGGATTCGATAGATTTTACCGTATCAGGCGATGCGGATTCCATCTTGGCGATCCTTTCGACTACCTCTACGCGCTTTTCCTTAGGCAGCTCCTGAAGAACGTGTGACGCCTGTTCCGAGCTGACGTATGAAAGTACCAGCGCGATAGTCTGGGGGTGTTCGTTCTGGATAATGGCAAGCAGGTTCTTGTAGTCCGATTTTCTGACGAACTCGAACGCCTTGGACTGCATGGACTTGGAGACTCTCTCCATAAGTTTCTGTGCCATTTCCGGTCCGTAAGCCTTTTCCAGAACATCTCTTGCGTAGTCTATGCCGCCCTCGGTGATGACCTTCTGGGTAAGGCACAGTTCGTAGAATTCGTTTAAGACTTCATCGACTTTTTCTATTTCAATGTAAGGCAGACTGGAAACTTCAAATGTAAGTCTTTCAACGTCCTCATCGCTGAGTCTTTTATATACGTTTGCGGCATTGTCCGCGCCTATCGAAGTGATAACTATGGCAGCCTTTTGCAGGCTGGTCATTTCTTCAATATCCGGCATCAGCTGTCACCCTCCTCTTTCATCCAAGTTTTAAGGAGCTGAGCCACGATCTCGGGACTCTGCTTAGCGAACTCACTGATCTCACGTCTGATAACGACTTCCTTGGTCTCGATCTGATCGTCCGTAAGGCTCGGTATCTCAATAGGCTCTCCCGATTCTCCGAAAATAAACATATCCGTAGGTTCGCCTTCTTCGCCTTCCTCGCCGAGATGGCTGGCTTCGAGGACTTGTTTCTCGAAAGCTTTTCTCTTTTTCTTTGCGTTGCCGGAAAGAATTGCGAGAGCAATAAATATAATGAGCAGTATGATAAGTATGATCGCGCCCACGAGAATGAGCTGATCGAAGGTAAGACCGAAGAGATATACGGGAACGACATTTTCGTCTGCGGCTTCGATGTCGGAATATTTCGGGAAGTTCGTTACCGTTACGACATCTTCAACGACTTCGGGGTTTACCGTACCTGCATTTCCCACAAGTCTCACAAGATCCTGTCTCTGCTGTTCGGATATATAGTCCGTATATACTACTACCGATATTGAAAGTCCTTCTATATCGTAGCCTGCTTTTTCTACCTGTTCTTTATATGTATCAACGAGGTAAGTATTCGAGAGGGAATTTTCCGTCCAAGCGCCTGTTCCGTCAGTATCGCCGGTAGGATATGTATCATCGGCGTTATATTCAACTCCCACAACGCCGCCGTCCACCGTAGTTCCGCCGCTGGCATTATCCGCATCGGCATGGGCAAGTACACCTGCGTTAGTATTTCCCTCGGGAGTATATTCGGTTCTTTCGCTGACCTTATCGTCAAGGTCGAGGACCATATTTACCGCTACTGAAACTCCGTCCTCGCCGTATGCGGGGATAAGAAGTCCGAGTATTTTCTCTTTTATGGTATTTTCGAGATTGGTCTTGAAAACGAGTCTCTTTGTTTCCTCCACCAAGTAGTCGTAGTCGCCGTCCTCGGTGATTATCTGGGGTATGCCGTAGCCGTCTATGATGGAGATATTCTCGTCCGTAAGACCCGACCATGACATTTTCACAAGGTAAGTTATACCCGCGATCTGTTTATTTGAAAGTTTTTCTATCCCGTCAAGGTAGACCGTTACCGCCGCTGTAGGGTACTGTCTCAGTTCCTGTATAACGGTATTTTTCTGTTCGGGAGCGGTAAGGTTCACGACTGCGCTGCTGATGTTCTCCATAGAACTTATCTGCGCGCTGAGTCTGTCCTGCATATCAATGCGCTCGTAAGTCTTGCGCTCGTCGTCGGTAGTGAACATACCCGTCTGGTTGAGAGTATATGTATATGCAAGGCTGTTTTTGGGGTATTGCTGTTGAGCAAGCTGCATAACGATATCATTTTCCGTTCCCTTGAGAACCATGATAGTGCCGTTTGAAAGCTTAGCATCGTAGTTCATTTCCTCGATGAGAGCCATCATTTCCGAAGCTTCCTGAGTTTCGAGCCCCTCATAGAGGGCGATATATTCTTTTTTATTCAGAAGGATCGCAACTATTACCGCAATAAGCACGACTGCCGCAAGCATTGCAATATACAGCACTCTGCGCTTTTTGTCCTGAGCTTCCCAGAACTGGGTAACGGACTTTACGACCTTTTGGACCTGTTCGTTCATTATCCGAAATTCCTTCCTGATTTAATGGGTAATATGCGGCATTTCCGCAGGATCAATGTGCACGGATCACATTGTGATCTGGAGAACGCTGTTATAAGCGTTTATAGCCGCGTCTTTCACCGCCACGAAGGTATCGAGAGCGACTGAAGCTTTTGTCATATTGTTATAAATGGTATGGAGGTCGTCTATTTCGCCCATTGTAAGGCGTACAGCGTCCTCTTCAAGTGTTTTCTGGGTGTCCTGCATCTCGTTGAATATCTCCTTAAAGACGTCCGAGAACTTGGGGGCGTCCTCTTTTATTTCGTCAGCTTTTTCGTCCTCCCTGTCGAAAATAGATTCCACAGGCTGTATGGAACTGCTTATAGGTACAATGAACATACCGCTCTAACTCCTTTATAAAATAACTTATCTTCCGTTCAGTGACATAGCTTTTGTGAGCATAGCCTTTACCGCGTTGACGGCGGAAACGTTTGCTTCATAGGAACGCTGAGCCGCCAGCAAGTCGATCTGTTCCTTGGTATTGTCGACATTGCTCTTATATATGTAACCCTCGTCGTCGGCAAGGGGGTTATCGGGGTCATACACCGGAACGAAGGGGGCATCATCATCGATAACGTCCACCACCGTAACGCCCGAGTATTTGAAGCGGTTCTGGTGACCGAGGTTATAGACGCCGTGGTGAAATTTTTTCAGACCGGTATTCTCGGACATGGTAACATACTTATCGAGAACATCGGCGAACGTCTTTTGTTCGGAGACGACCGTAAGCTGTCTGCAATAGGGATCGCCGCCGGGAGAAGTGTTGTAAGTCTCCTGATTTGCGATATTCTGTAGGATAATATCGGTACGGAGCCGCTGTGCGGAAAGTGCGGAGCCGCCGATGTCAAGGGAGCTTAAAAAAGACATAGTGACCGTCCTTTCAAAAGATCATCAATTCTTGGATATAGCCGATCTTATCATACTGTAGCGGCTGTTCATGTAATCCATGAGCGCGCTGTACTGGTACTGGGCGTCGGCGAGAGCCATTTGTTCTTTTTCCATATCGACGTTGTTGCCGTCGAGAATCTGGTTGGTATTTGTTTCGTAAGTAGTTATGACGGAAAGTTTTACGGGATCGTTGAGGGATCTTCCGTAAACGTCCTTGCCGTGGCAGTCATGGTTTATCCATTCGTGGTATTTACACTTACATTTTTCCTCGAGGATAAGCCCGAACTCAACAGTTTTGGCTTTATAGTCGGGGGTATCCACATTAGCGATATTATGACTTATGACCCTTTGTTTATACCATGTAGCATCGAGACCCTGTTCTGCGAGATTCAAAGTAGCGCTGTCGAAGAGACCCATAGTTACCGTTCCTTTCCATATTATAGTAACAATTTCAAGGCAGGAGACAGAGACGGGGCATAGCTATCCCGTACTCTGACACCTATTCACTATTAGTATAACACCGTCAAAAAAAAATTACAAGAGCAAAAGAAAAATAATTCTCATAAACATAGTAAAATTTTTAACGATAAATCTATTAATTTTTCCTAAACATCACAAAAAATCCTCGGGCGTGACGAAATTCGGGATAATTCAGGCTGAAATTTTTGTTGAATTTGCACAAATTATTTCCGATTTATGGAGAAAAATGTTATTTTTACTCAATGGAATAAGCGGCTAAACTTTATACAAACTGTTAATGGCAGCAAATTCCGCGCGCCGCAAAGCAAAAAAACCGCTGTACAATGACAGCGGCTGGAGCTTGCCGATAAAGCATAATGGTGAGCTGTTTTTTAACAAACTAATTTTGCTTTGTTCAAAACAGTCCACCGGACTGTTTTGAAGATAAAAATAGTTGAAATTTCTTAGAAAGGGGCGGCGGTCGTGTTCGCCGCCCCTCAAAAACGCTGTCGCGTTTTTTCACCCCACTCTCCGTTCCGGAAGGCAAAAGAGTTCCGCCGTCTGCGGACGGCGGCAATGGGCTCCGCCCCTTGACCCCGCGAGCTGGGCTCAGCTCGACCAGCTTTTCGGGCAAGGTTTTGTTTTTCGTTTTTTAGTTTGTCCGCGCCTATTTTCTGTTTTTCGACAGACTAAGGCTGCCTTTTATTACCTGCTCCGATTGTCGATTATCGCTCCGCAAATGCGGTCATATTCTTCCGCTACCGCTCGGGCGTCCTCTTCAAAACCTTCGGATATATCGTTCCTAAGTTTCGATACTATCTTCTCCGCTCTCGCGGAAAGTTCGGTCATTCCGAGATTTGCCGTAACGCCCTTCATCTTGTGCGCGGCTTTCAGCAAAGCTTCATTATCGCCCGCTTTTATCGCATCATTTATTGGCGTCATGCGATCCTCATCGGGGAACCTCGTCAGAAATCTTGTGTAGATCTCATCATCATCTACAAAGCGCGACAGCGTTCCCTCAATATCCACGCCAAGTTCTTTAAGCGCGGCAAAAATTTTATTCTCAGCTATGACCATAATATCATTCCCTTTGTTCAGATGTTTTTCAATAAATATTTTTCAGAAAAGTGCAACATCGTTTTCATATATTATACTAAATTTTTTAATTCTTGTCAATAGCTAAAAAACATTTCTCCCTTTTCACCTATCGACATACTATATTAATATAACGCATATTGACCGCCCGCTCAAAGACCGGGAAAACAAATTTTGTTAAAAATGTATAAAAAACACGGCGCAAAATTATATATAAATTTTCTCATAACTGTTGAAATTATTTTATGAATATTGTATAATATCATTGGAATGTCACATCTAAGATGTTCCGAAGGGAGATGACCGCTAAAAAATGCTAAAAGCTATCGGCTCTAAGCTTGACCTTTTGCGCGACCAAAAGGCAAAAGCTTACTACTGTCTCGTTTCCGACCTTCTGGAAAACGAACTCGTACTTAAAATGAAGGAATTCACTCACCACGGTAATACAACTTGTTTTCAGCATTGTCTTAACGTATCCTATTATAATTATGTGATTTGCAGATTTTTTTCGCTGAACGCCCGCGCCGCCGCAAGAGCAGGACTGCTCCACGATCTTTTCCTTTACGATTGGCATACGTACAAGCCGGAAAAGGGCGAACGTCTCCACGGCTTTACACACGCGGAAACGGCACTGAAAAATGCCAAAGAAAACTTTTATCTTTCGGAACTGGAAAGCGATATTATAAAAAAGCATATGTTCCCTTTGAACATCACCGCAGTACCGAGGTACCGTGAGACTATCGTTATAGTGCTTGTGGATAAATACTGCGGAATGCTCGAGACGGTGATCCCGAGACTGAAAAAGGCGGGGGAATTTTTCCACCGTTTCGTAAAAGTAAAGCATTCGGCATAATAGGCGCGGACAAACTAAAAAACGAAAAACAAAACCTTGCCCGAAAAGCTGGTCCAGCGCAGCCGCGCTGGTGGGGTCAAGGGGTGAAACCCCTTGTCGTTGTCCGCAGACAACGAAATCCCCTTTACGAAGGCGCCTCTGCAAAGGGTGTGAATAAAACGATGCAAGCATCGTTTCCGCTGAAAGCGGCAAGAGGGGAACGCTCTGCAAGAGAGAGCGTTCCCCTTGGTACTAACGATTAATTGTAATTCAATCCTTGCAAAACAGCCCGGTGAGCTGTTTTGCAATACAGAGCAATTTGTTTTTCTAAAAAATATTCCGTTGTTTGACAATAAACTATAATTATGCTTTACCGGCAAGTTTCAACCGCTGTACAATGTACGGCGGCTTTTTTGTCAACCTGCGGTTGCGGAAAGAATTGCAAACTAAAAGTGCTTGTTTAGTTATAATATATGTTGTATAATATATTCATAATGAACAAAGAAAGGACTATGCTTATGAATATTGAGATCGCTAACCGATTGTATGAGCTTCGGAAAAAATATGACCTCTCACAAGAGGAACTCGCCGCCAAAATAGGCGTTTCAAGACAAGCCGTTTCAAAATGGGAACGCGCGGAAGCTTCCCCGGATACCGATAACCTCGTTCTTTTGGCAAGACTTTACGGCGTTTCCCTCGATGAACTTCTTCGCTCGGAAAGCGTGCATTTCCCCGAAGGCGGCGTTTCACTGAAAAAAGAAGACTACAGCGGCGCGCCCCTAGAAATGCTGCCCGAAAATTACACCGAGGAGGAAATTTATCCCGCCGAAAAAATACATACCCCTGACGATAAAAAGACCGCGCCCGAAAAAGTTCGCAGGCGCAGTTTTGACAAAAGCTATGAAAAGGTCATAGGGAACCTTGAATACGGTCTTGAAAACAGTATGGACAGGCTCGGCAAAAAAATCGAAAAAAGTATGGATAAACTTTCCGATAATATGGATGATCTGAACTCAAAAAACAGCGGCAAAGGACTTTCACTTCTCGACAAAACTTTTCCGCTGATGATAGGGCTGCTTTTTGCCGCCATGGCAATAATAGGACTTGCTCACCCGGGCTGGACGGTCTTTATGCTCATACCTCTTTACTATACATTTATGTCGGCGGTAAAGAACAAGAACCCCATGATCTTCTGTTATCCCGTTCTGTGTGCATTTTTTTATTTTTTCATTGGCGGTATGATAGATAACTTCTTTCGGAGCCTGCAAGATGACTGGTACGGATTTATGTGGCTTGTGTTCCTGACGATACCGCTTTACTACACGGGATATTTTGCTGTAAAAAAGCGGAACCCGCTGATATTTTGTTTTCCCGTTCTGTGTCTGATAATATATCTCGGGATAGGAATGTTCACGATACATTTTTCAAACCGCATAGGTGAAAAGTGGTTCGCATTCGCATGGATCATCATGCTTGCAGCAATAGCATTTTATTACATAACCATATCGCATTTCCGCAGCAAAAATAAAAACAAATAAGAAAATTTCTTATTTCAGAGCATAATATCCTTCAAGATCTGTTCCGATCCGCTCTTTGATATCTTTTAAAGTATAATTTTCCCCGTCGGTAACGTTAAGATCATCAGCAAACTTTAACACCTGCTTGATATCATCAGATGAAAATATTTCGGAAATTTTTACGCCCATCAATTCTTCCGACAAAATGTCCGTTTCTTCCGTTGACCCGCTTTCGTATATATCTTCCTTTTTATCGGGAGTTCCGTCATTTTCTGTATATACGACCGTAAAAATATCCGTATTTCTCGCTGCATCGTGACTGACCGAAACGCTTACCGTCGGCAGTCCCGATGCTATTTTTGTAACTTTGTAACTGCTGCCGTCGGGATCGGGATATCCCGTGTATTTTTCGCCGTTGATCTCATATATCGGCGTATCTGCGAAACAGGATAAAACACCTGCAAGATCGCCGTTCTCCGTATAATATTCCGCGCTGCCGCTGTCATTTGTCAGAAACAGCTCCGGGATCGTATCATTATTTATATCGCAAAATGTTATATAAATTTTATCTTCGTCTTTCGGCATATCCGAAATATGTCCATATATAATTTCGGCATATTTATTTATAAGTTCTTCGGGAATATCGGCTGTAATTTCTTCGGTTTCTTTTTCCGCAGTTTCTTCGGCGGAAATTTCCGTTTCTGTCACTGTAACTGCGGGGGCTGTTGTCTCCGTTTCGCTGCTTTCATCGCTGTAAATAAGTTCATGCAGTCCGTCAACGGCTTTCGCCGCCCTTTGAAACGACGCCGTGTCAAGAACATCGCCTTTGCCGTGTGTACACATGATAAGGATATAGTCGTTTTCCCCAAGAACGAGCGCACAGGCATTAAGCGTATAAATATCTTTTTCAGGAAGATAACCGTATTTCTCCGCAACTGTTTTATTCGGCAAAGCGGAAATAAACAAACTCTTTAGTTCGGCTTTCTCCATACATTCCAGCATAAAGCTGCCGTATCCGCTCTTTTTTGTGAAATCATATATATCCTTGAAATAGACCGACAATTCCCGCGCGGTCATATTGAACCAGATAGTATTCTCGTTCATTCTTTGGGGAAGTCCCAGCGACGCTGCATATTTATTGAATTTATCATGACCTATGTAATGGTGCAACATTCTGTAAGCGGTGTTGCTGCTTTTTATAAGCGCGGCTTCGATAAGTTCTCTTACGGTATATTTAGTTCCGACAGGTCTTTCATCAATAAGTTCGGAACCATTATCCAAAAGATCCTTTGTCAATTCGTACTCGGCGTCAAGATCAAGATCCTTATCCAGAATGCTCCTTATGTATACGGCTTTTATAACACTTGCCGCGAAAAATTTTGTATCGGCGTTATATTCAATGCTTGCCCCCGACTGCGGATCGTAATAAAAGAACCCCGCGTCGGCGCCTTTATTTTTCAGCACGCTGCAAAGTTCCTTATAAAATTCCTCTCCTTTGCCTTTGGGTATCTCGATGCCCGACGTCTTTACTTCGGGACGGACAACGGGAGCGGGAACATACGCTCTTTTTGGAGCAGCAGCCGTTTCAACGCTTGCGGCAACGGGTGCCGCAGGTTTTGTAACGGCAGTAACTTTTGCCGAAGTTTCCGTTCCCGTTACAGTAACAGCCGTAACAGGTACAGTCGGTTCCGCAGGCGTGAGCGTTGTTTCTTCACGTTTTTCGGCAATTGCAACCGCTTCGATAACGGCGGAAGTTCCGCTGTAGTTTTCCGCCGTATTATTTTCAGCCGCGCAGGCGGTAAGCATGGACGCAGATAAAAATGCTGCAAATAAAAGATCAAATTTTTTCATGATATGCTTTCCTTCTGACATTTTATAACATTTACCATTGCATATTATACTCTTTTGGGATCGATTTGTCAATAGAAATTTACCATAAAATATAATAAAACCCAACATTCTTGATCTGCAAGAATATTGGGCATCGCTGTAAAATTTTTTAGATCCATAAATATTTTATAAAACCTTTTCCAACTCCGTTATAATATTGCAAAGATCATCGGCAACGCGGCAAGGTTCACCGTACATATCATTCAAAAGCCGTTTGATATTTTCCTCAAATTTATCGGGAAGAACCGCGCAGCTTTTTTTACAAAGTTCAATAAGCCGTTTTTCGCCGGGGTGTGTTACCGAATTAAGCGCGAATAAAACATCAAAATACGATTCCAAAAATGCCGCAGTCCTATGATTTACCGCAACGATATCTCCTCTTTTTGCGGCTTTATTTATTTGTCCGTCATATGCGGGCATTGCATTGTGGAGCAGCGCCATATTATGCTCGATAATATTTTTTTTCAGCTGCTGCGGATATCCGATCGAAAAACGCTTTTTTGCCGCCGCAAGTTTTCCGTCACGATCGTAAATTATTTTACAGTTAAGAAGATTATGCCACATACAAGTCGTATAACCGTTATGTGCATGAAATTTTTCCGTTACATCAGCCACTTCTGTCGAAAAATCGTTTAAATTCCTGTACAAAATATCAATATCGGTGCCGTTGTTAAGGCGGCAGTTGTCCTCATATTCCCAGAAATGATTTCCGATCTCCATAACGGAACAATACCGCGAAAGTATTTCCCGCCTGACATTTTCCGAAACAGGTGATGTGCAGTAAACATATACATCGTAATCGGAATTTTCATCAAAATTTTCTCCTGCCCGTGAACCGCCCAATGCGATCGCTTCTATTTGTTCACATTCGCAAAATTCTTTAAATAAATTTTCTATCATGATTTTTCTCCTTGATAACTTTTTACAATATTATATCATGAAAATAACAAACTGTCAAGCCGGATAAATATTATAGTTATAATAATTTGTGCGGTCGGGTCTATTTGTTTACTAAAAAGCAAGTATGAAATAAATCTGTTTTAAGGTATTGTCTTTCTTATTATAAAGTGGTATAATATTAAACAACATTATTTTTTCGGTGAAATATCTTCCGTTGAAAAGAGGTAAAACAATGGTAAAAATCGGAATATGTGATGATAACGAAGCTATGCTTAACAACTTGAAAAACATAGTCGGCAAGGCATTTGCCAAACACACATCGGATCTTGAGGTGTTGGCATACAATAGCGGGACACGATTGGTAAATTCACATCGGAATGATCCGTTCCACGTAATTTTTCTCGACATAGATATGCCTGAAATGACCGGATTTGATGTTGCAAAGACATTGCGTGAGGAATTTTCAAATTGTTTTATAATATTTGTAACAAGTCATTCCGAACTTATATATGAAAGTATGGATTTTCAACCGTTTCATTTTATAAGAAAAAATTGCGATGAACCGATAGAATCGGCTGTGGAGCGGATCGTTAAAAAACTGATGAAACATATGCGGCAGAATGAAAAAATAATTCTTGAAGATGATCTTTCCGGCAGACGAGCCGTATATATACATAATATAATATATTTAGAAAGTGATAAACACTATGTGAAATACTACGTTAAAAATATGGAATTACCAATAAAGATCCGTGAAAACATTTCTGAATGTGAAAAGAAATACGAATATTACGATTTTGTGCGAATACATAAAAAATATCTTATAAACTTGAAGTATCTGTCCTATTTCGATAACAGCAACAATGAAATTCTTCTCGGAAATATAAATAAAAGACTTCCGATGAGCAAAAATTACAAGAAAAACGTTGATGAAAAATACACATTATATTTAAGGAGCATAGTATGAATATTTTATCGGGAGTATTTGAGATCGCTGTCAATTTCCTTCAAGGCTTTTTACTTGCTTATTTTCCGTATTCATATCTTGGAGACAAAAATAAACGTGAATTCGGTAAAAGTCCCGGAATGATCTATGCGATAATAATTGCAGTCGTAATGTCTGTAATAAACAATTTTATTACGTTTGAACATTTTTACGCACTTATATATGTTGCGATAATATTTATATATTCATTGCTAAGTTTAAACGGTACAATTTTAAAAAAAGTTTTTTCGGCTGTTTTTCCGAGTTTGATAATTGCGATAATATCTGTTTTAACAGCAAATCTGCTTTCGATATTATATGGTATCTCTCCGGAAAAAGTCATGACAAACACCGGAATTGAAAGTTTCTTTATGCCGACGCGGCAAGCTTTGACAAATGCCGGGATCGAAAGATCTCTTGGTGTGATCGCGACCCAGATCCTGATAATTTTTGCCATAAGTATAACGTTAAAGATATTAAACCGATCAAAAAATAATTCCGATCTTGCTTTAAACGAATGGCTGCTTATCTCATTAGTATTTGTTATCAGTATTGCGATATGCGCATTTCTTAATTTCGCTTCTTTTGAAATAATATCGCAAAAAGGAAGAATATACATTGTATTTGCATTTATCGGAATTTTACTTGTCAACACTGTTGTGTACTATCTTGTTGTTGACCTTGGAAAGAAAAATACCGCTGTCAGAGAAAATGCAATACTTAAATTGCAGCAGGAATATAACAGCCAATATATTAATAATGCAAATAAAGAGTATGATCTGATAAGAAAACTTCGTCACGACTTTAAAGATAGTTATTCGGTTATTTATACGCTTCTTGCCGATGGGAAAACTCAAAAGGCAATGGAGCATATTGAAAACAATATGAATATTATTTCGCAAACAGAAATATTTGTACGAACAAATAACGACATAGTCAATGCAGTTGTAAACGCTCAATTATCAACTGCAAAATCATTTGGCATTGACGTGACCTGCTTGTCAATTACGGATTTTGAGGAAATAAATGATCTTGATCTTTGCCGTTTGCTTTCAAATATGCTTGAAAATGCAGTAACAGCTTGTGTAAACAGCAAAAGTGCAAGACGGCATATATATCTTAAAATTACATCTGATGACAGTAACATAACATTTAATCTGAAAAACACGATCGACAGATCCGTTCTTGCCGATAACAAAGATCTACATACCACAAAAAACATTAGCGGCGAACATGGATACGGTACTCAGATCATTAAGGATATTTCGGAAAAATATCATGGAAGATGCGATTTTTATGAAGAAGATGGTCTGTTTTGCTGTAACGTGATATTAAAAAAATAAGCTTTTGTGCCAATTAACTAAGACGTGATATCGAAAGATCTCACGTCTTTTTGTCATCTTGTGCCTGAAATTTGCACGATGTGCCAAAACGCTTGACAAGTATTATATGGCGTGTTAAAATACACAAAGATCATAGAAAACAATATGCTGAATTGTTTTGCTTTGCGCAGTAATTGCAGTTATAACAATTTTAGGAGGATAGATATGAAAAGGACTTTGTATTTGTTTATGATTTTTGCTTTGAGTACCATATTATCTTCATGTTCTAAGGGATCGGCATATGAAAAACTGCCGATAGAACCATTTGAAATAAATGAAGAAATATGTCTTGAAAAATCAGTTTTTAACATTGAAAATGAAAGCATATCTCAACCCGAAAAAATTACATCTGACGGGAAAAATTTATTTATTTGCGATACCGGAAATAATCGCATACTAATATGTGATTTAAATGGAAAGAATACAAGATCAATAGGCAGTCTCGGGAACGAACCTTGCGAATTTATAAAGCCGCAGATCGTTTCTGTCAATTCCGATAAATTATGTGTATATGACTTTGGAAACAAAAGAATACAACTGCTTACCAAAGATGGAGAATATTTATCGGAATATTCTTTAAATAATTTTGGAGAATTATCTGAACTCGTCGATATGGAAATTGATAATGAGGACAATATATATTTTTCAGTTATTACCTATAATGATTCATTAAATAAATCAGGCATATATACGATCCGGAATGGTGATCTTACACATATAAAACCCTATTCTGTCAGCAATATGTGTTTTGACGACAAAAATAAAAATCTTTACTATATTTCAAAATATGAACCGGAAACAAAATTAAGTTGGACAACAGGCTACTGCGAATTCGGGAAAATTTCAAATAATGTTCTCGATTTTCAAAAGGGTATTTCCGATTTTTATTCGTCTTTAGATATATTGTATTATGATAACAGCATATATGTTTACAATTATTCGCTTCAAAGTATTGATAAATTCGATACATCCGGTAATTATCAGGCTACATTGTTCAGCGAACCGACAGAAAACGAATTTTCGTATTCCGGATTTTGTACGGATTATCAAGGAAATTTCTATCTTGCAGACAGAAAGAATGATACGATTTATAAACTTTCAATTGTAAATGGAGAAAACAAATGATAAATAGATTATTATATTGCGGCAAGCTTGCCATACGGAATATCAGCAGATATCCTATTATATTTATCATCAGGATCATTTTTGCAATTTTTCTGATGATCATTATGTCAATATATTTTTCATTGTATTTCGGAAAGGTGTCGTTTTTTGACAATAATTCAAATTTTAATGAAATAGACAGCCTTAATTTGTATGTTGCAGATAATTATGACGAAGTACCTTTTAAAATAGACAGTAATGACAAAATCGAATTTGAAATGTTTGGATTACAGGACAGAATAGTTTATAATGACATTTACATTTCAAATGTAAATATTGAATATATATCATCTGATTTTGACTCGGTTTATAAAAACTTAATTTCTGATGGGAATTTTATATCCGAGATCTCATCAGAATGTATGATCGGAGAAGATGTTTCATTAAAATACGGTATTTCTTTAGGAAATACTATTAACATCGGATGTCATGATTACATTGTTGCCGGGGTAACAAATATCCCCAAATATTCATCAAAAATTTTATTATGTGATCCGAGCGCGATACAGATCGGCTATCCGCAAATGTATTATTATAGGGGAAATGCAAAACAGATTGGGACCGGAAAAGTATATCATGCAAATGAAATCAACACTTATTTTGAAACATTTTTCCAAGACGGATCATTTATGTTGATCTTAATTCCATGTATTTTTATAATTATTTATTCAATGACAGCATATCTTAATATTAATAAATTTTATATGAATAAGACTAAGGCGGCAGACTTGATAAAAAATTATATCGGTGCTTGTAAAACAGATATATTTTTTCAGTATATGATCGAAAACACCATTATATTTGAGATCGGTGCAACAGCAGCTTATCTTGCTTCATTTCCGACGGCAACATTTATAAAGAAACAATTTAAATATATTACTTTGAAATTTGCATTTCCAAGTGAACTCTTAATTATAATAACAGCGTTTGCCTTTCTGATCGCAGTTATAATAAGCTGTTCAAAAACAAGTAAGGATAGGTGAATAAAATTTGAATTATATTTTTTCAAAGGTAATAAAACGGCTCGCTATAAATATAAAGGACGTTCTTTTAATATTTATACAAATATCAATTGGCATTACGGCTCTTGTTATATTGACTAATGTTACATTCTACATAAATTCTGAATATAAAAATCTGATAACCGACGGTGAAAACTACAAATATAAGATCTATGCGAAAAGCAAAGAATCCGGATCTGATATGCCGTTTTTAAACGAAAGCCAATATTCAGCATTGTCAGGTATATCCGATGCCGACATTACATTTGAGATCTATTCTGAAATTATAACTTTTACAGGATCATCACATTATGAAGGGAATGAAGAAATATTTGACAATTATATAATAAAATACAGCAGTGCCGTTAAAGAAGCATATGCCGAACCTGAATTTCTTGCCATGTTCAATAATATCAACAGTGAAAATACAATTAATTATGATAAATTGTATTTTTCAATTAATAACATGAATATAAAATTTTCAGATGGAGATATGGCTGCTGCAATAATATCAAACGGGAGCGATAGGTACGTTCATACTTTAACGTTACCAATTGAGTATTTCTTTAAATATTGCTCATCTGTCGATCATTATGACCGGCTTGAAATAACAGTCAATATTCAAAATACAGATCTGCAAGTATGCAATAAAAAACTTTATGAAATAGAGCAGATCTTAGAAAATACAAATAATAGTTATGATTATATAATTGAAAGTAAATTTTTTGATTTTTTAAGAAAATCAGCATCGGATAAAGAGCAGGCTATGCTTTTTACCATAATTTCAGCTGCATTGATCTTAATAGTCTATATTGGGATCATAAGTCTATTTGTAATGCTTATCGAAAAACGTACATTTGAAATGTCTGTTTGCCTTGCATTTGGTGCAGATATAAGATCGCTTGTTTTTGAAGTTGCCTCAGAGTTATTAATTATTTCTTTTGCTCCTGTAATAATTTCACTGATATTTATTTTTATATGTTTTCATAACGGATATGAATTTGTTAATGTGTATATACCATGCCCGGACACAAATATAAATACAGCTGTCCTTGTGGGCGTTTTATTTGCAGATATTATTTGTTTAATGCCGATCTGTGTAAAATTACATAAACTTAAACCTCAAGAAATACTTCATGAATATTAAGGAGAGCGATCATAATGCTTTTAAATGTTAAGTCTATATCAAAAACATACATAACACGTTCTCAAAAAATAAAAGTATTTGATAATTTATCATTTACTGTTAATAGCGGAGAATTTGTAGCTATTACAGGAGAGTCAGGCTGCGGTAAAAGCACGTTTTTAAGAATTTTAGGCTGCATGGAAAAATTTGACCAAGGAGAATATTATTTTCAAGACAAAAATGTTACAAAATTAAATAATATGCAATTGTCTAAACTGAGAAATAAATGTATAGGATTTGTATTTCAGAATTTTAATTTAATTCCCGAATATACAGTTTATGAAAATATTGAAGTGCCTCTCGGATATGCCGGAGTGTGTAAAAGCAAGCGAGTGAACAGAGTAAATGAACTGTTGAATTTAGTAAATCTGTATGAAAAATCTAAATATTATCCAAGTCAACTTTCCGGAGGACAGCAGCAGCGTATCGCAATAGCAAGAGCACTTTCTAATGATCCCTCTGTTATTCTTGCAGATGAGCCGACCGGGAATTTAGACATAGAAAATTTAGATCTTGTCATGAAACTTTTTAGAGAATTGTGTGAAAAAGGAATCACAATTGTAATGGTCACACATGATGAAAAAGCCGCAGGATTTGCCGATAGGATCATTAAATTTTCACAAATAGCATCATATTAAATTAAAAATTAAAAATTAAACATTTAAATTTTCATATCGGGAATAATTGTTTTATAATATTCCGCCTGTGCATTCCACAAATTCGTGTAATATCCGTTTTGTGCCAGAAGTGTTTCATGCGAACCGCGTTCCACAATTTCACCGTTATTCATAACGGTAATTTCATCACAAAAACGACAGGACGAGAGCCTGTGAGAAATATATATTGCCGTGCGCGTTCCGACAATTCCGTTGAATTTTGTATAAATATCATATTCGGAAACAGGGTCAAGAGCAGCGGTAGGTTCGTCAAGAACGATAAACGGCGCGCCTTTATAAACGGCTCTTGCAAGGCAAAGTTTCTGCATTTCTCCACCGGAAATTTCAACGCCGTTTTCGTCAAAATCCTTGTACATAATTGTTTCAATGCCATTCTCCATGGTTTTTAAACGTTCTCCGAGACCCGCGCGGATAACACAATCAGTGATCTGTTCGCTGTCATATTCGGTGTCGGCTGCAACATTTTCCGCCATTGAAAATGAAAATATTTTTGAATCCTGAAATACAACGGAAAATAACGCCATATAATCTTCGTATTTGTATTTTTTTATGTCAATGCCGTTCAGCGTAATTATTCCCTCGGTGGGATCGTAAAGTCTGCAAAGAAGTTTTACAAGTGTAGATTTTCCGCAACCGTTCCGTCCCACAAGAGCCATTTTTTCGCCGATCTTCCATTTTAAATTTATATCTTTTAAAACGTAATTTTCCGTGCCGGGATATTTAAAATAAACATGGGAAAATTCAAATTCATACTCGTTGTCGTCACGCTTTTCGGTGGGCAGTGTTCCCTTGTATTTTTCATCGGGAATTTCCAGAAAATCAAAAACCTTTTTGCAGAAAGGCGCGGATATAAGCATTTGCGAAAAATGGTCTGAAATGTTGGTTATTCCTTGATTTATCTGATTGAAATACATAACAAATCCCACTATTTCTCCAACCGTCATAGCTCCGCTGACAGTTCTTGCCACCGTGAATCCATACAGCAGAATATTTATCAAAAATGTCACTAAAATGTTTTCGCCGTTCTTTAAAATAATTTTCCAACAACATTTTGTCCATTTCCTGTGATATATTTTTGA
>CANQPX010000015.1 GCA_947625915.1 uncultured Clostridia bacterium | reverse complement strand
CTGTATTGCCAAACAGCTCACCGGGCTGTTTGGCAAGGCTTAAATGGTATTAGCCGTTAATGCCAAGGGGAACGCTCTCTCTTGCAGAGCGTTCCCCTCTTGCCGCCCAAAGGGCGGAAACGACGCTTGCGTCGTTTTATTCACACCCTTTGCAGAGGCGCCTTCGTAAAGGGGATTTCGCCGTCTGCGGACGGCGACCAAAGGCTCTGCCTTTGGAAACCGCGAGCTGGGCTCAGCTCGACCAGCTTTTCAATTTTGCGCTGCGCGCAAAATTGTTAAAAACTTTTTCTGCAAACCGGAGCAGGAACGGTTTTCATGCCGTTCCCGCTGTTTTTTTATTTTATACCTTCCGGATTTTTAACTGTGAAATTCCAGCTGTCACGGCACATCTGAGCAATATCCGCTTTTGCCTCCCAACCGAAAAGTTCCTTCGCCTTATCGGTGTTCGCATAGCAAGTCGCAATATCTCCCGGGCGGCGGGGAGCGATCTTGTAATTGACTTTCTTTCCCGAAGCTTCTTCAAATGCTTTTACAACTTCTAAAACGCTCGTACCTTTGCCCGTACCGAGGTTGACGGCTTCGGTGCCCTTATGTTTCAGCGCGTAATCCACCGCGCAAAGATGACCTTTTGCCAGATCCACAACATGGATATAATCTCTTACGCCTGTTCCGTCGGGGGTATCGTAATCGTTGCCGTAAACGCTGAGACATGGAAGTCTGCCCGACGCCACCTGTGCAACATAAGGCAGAAGATTATTGGGTATGCCGTTGGGATCTTCGCCTATGAGACCGCTTTCATGCGCGCCGATTGGGTTGAAATAGCGGAGAAGCACAACGCTCCACTCGCTGTCTGCTTTCGCGGTATCGGTAAGTATCTGTTCAATCATTACCTTTGTGTAACCGTAAGGATTTGTTGCGGAAGTGGGATAAGTCTCGATGTAAGGAACGGGATTATTCATGCCGTAAACGGTCGCGCTGGAAGAAAATACCATATTTTTGCAGCCGTTATCGCGCATAGCTTTTATAAGTTCTATAGTTCCGGAAATATTGTTGTAATAGTATTCAAGGGGTTTTGCGCATGATTCGCCGACAGCTTTAAGTCCGGCAAAATGTATAACGGCGTCGATCTTGTTTTCCTTAAAAATTTTGCTCGTGCCGTCGTAATCAAGGATATCCGTTTCATAGAATTTGAAATCTTTGCCTGTGATCTTTTTGATACGGTTCAAAGCCTCGGGTTTTGAGTTGGAGAAATTGTCCATTACAACAATTTCATTACCCGCGTTAAGCAGTTCAACGCAGGTATGGCTGCCTATGAAACCGGCGCCGCCTGTCACAAGAATATTACTCATAATACAGAACTTCCTTTCATGGAAAATTTATGTTACAAATATATTTTATAACATTTAGCAGCGATTTTCAATAGTTTTAAAAAAAATATAATAAAAAATCAAAAAACCCTTGAAAACCTACTAATCCTATGTTATAATAGTAATATAATTCGTGAAAGGTCGTAAACGGTCATGAAAATTTCCACCAAAGGAAGATATGCGCTGCGTATGATGTTGGATCTTGCCATACACGGCAAAGAAGATTATGTAGCGCTCAAAGACATAGCCGAACGTCAGGATATTTCAAAAAAATACCTTGAGCAGATAGTTCCGCTGCTGAACAGATCGGGGCTTTTGAAAACGAACAGAGGTTATCAGGGCGGATATATGCTTTCAAGAACGCCTGATAAGTACACCGTAGGCGAGATACTGCGGATATCCGAAGGAGAACTTTGCCCTGTAGCCTGCTTGCAGTATGAGCATAACGACTGTCCCAGAGCGGGAGAATGTATGACTTTGCCCGTGTGGAAAGGGCTGTATAAGGTCATAACCGATTATCTTGACGGGATAACGCTTCAGGATATTATAGACAAATACGCGGACGGCGGGAATTTTTCCATCTGATGATGGATATTATCTTTCTTAAACGGTCTTACATCGGAACGGATCGGTTTTGATGTAAGACCGTTTTTTGACAAAATGCATAAAATATCCTCATTGTGTACACAAATATTTTACATCATTTGATCCTGAAAGACAGTAATTAAAATTTCCGTAAAAAACCGTTGAAATCTCTGCGGAAATGTGATATAATTAATTGTGAGTATGTTTGAATTTCTAAAATTTGTTATTTCACATCAAATCGATCATTCGTTTTAAACACACGAAAGGAGGATCGCTTGCTTTGCAGGCACGATCATATTATGAGCTACGCTGATGAAGTTTTTGTAAAAAATGTTAAAGATATACTTAAAACAGGGATCTCCGATGAGGATATGAAAGTCCGCCCCAAATGGAGCGACGGTACTCCCGCACATACTATAAAAAAATTCGGGATAGTCAACCGCTATGACCTTTCTAAAGAATTCCCCGTCATAACCCTCCGCAGAACATTTTTTAAGACCGCCGTTAAGGAACTCCTCTGGATATGGCAGAAAAAATCCAACAATATCAAGGATCTCGGCGCACATATCTGGGACAGCTGGGCTGACGAAAACGGTTCCATAGGCAAAGCTTACGGCTATCAGCTCGGCATAAAACACCACTACCCCGAAGGTGACTTCGATCAGGTGGACAGAGTCCTGTATGACCTGAAACATGACCCCGCAAGCAGAAGGATAATCACAAATATCTACAATCATCACGATCTGTCGGAAATGGGACTTTACCCATGCGCATACAGCATGACTTTCAACGTTTCGGGAAAGAAACTTAACGCTATCCTCAATCAGCGTTCACAGGATATGCTGGCGGCAAATAATTTCAACGTCTGCGAATACGCAGTTCTCGTACATATGATGGCACAAGTCAGCGGACTTGAAGCGGGTGAACTTGTCCACGTCATAGCAGACGCACATATTTACGACAGACATATCCCCATAATAAAAAAAGTTATCGCAAACAAGCCATACCCCGCTCCGGAATTTGTCATCGACAAGTCGGTAAAGGATTTCTACAAATTCAACCTTAACAGTTTTGAACTGAAAAATTACAAATACAACACCGATGAGGTAAAATTCCCTGTGGCAATATGATACAAAGGAGAAAACATATGCATATACTTACAGCAATTGCAGCGGTCAGCAGCAGCTGGGGGATAGGAAAAAACGGCGATCTGCTTTTCAATATCCCGGAGGATAAGAAATTTTTCCGCAGGACGACTCTGAACCATACCGTTATAATGGGACGGAAAACACTTGAGTCCCTTCCCGGCGGCAAACCTTTCAAGGACAGGAACAACATCGTTCTCTCGCGGAACACGGACTTTGCCCCCGAGGGCGTTACGGTCTGTCACGATGTGCGGGAAGTCCTCGGTATCATAAAAAATGAGGACGCTTTTGTAGTGGGCGGCGGGGAAATTTACCGCCTTATGCTTCCTTACTGTGCAAAGGCGATAATCACCAAGATAGACAGTACTCCCGATGCGGATACGTTTTTCCCCGATCTTGACAATTCCGCGAATTGGACTCTTGCCGAACAGTCGGAAGAATACGAATATGAGGACTTGAAATATCGCTTTTGTACATACGAAAACACGGAAAATGAAGTGCTAAGATATTAAATAAATAGAAAAAATATATAAAGGAGACAATTATGGACAAACTGGAACAACTCAAAAAATGGGTGGAAGAGTCGGAGAATATTGTATTTTTCGGAGGAGCAGGCGTTTCCACGGAAAGCGGCATACCCGATTTCCGAAGCGTGGACGGACTTTACAATCAGAAATATAAGTACCCGCCCGAAACTATCCTCAGCAGAACTTTCTTCTGCGATCATCTGGACGATTTTTATGAATTTTACCGCGATAAGCTGCTTTGCCTTGACGCAAAGCCCAACAAAGCACATCTTGCCCTTGCAAAACTCGAAGAGATCGGCAAGCTGAAAGCCGTGGTAACTCAGAATATAGACGGACTTCATCAAGCGGCGGGAAGTAAAAACGTTTATGAACTTCACGGTTCTATAATGAGAAATTACTGTCTCCGCTGCGGCGAACCCCATACCGCAGAATACATAAAAAGCGTGGACGGTCCTCCGCCCTGCCTTAAATGCGGCGGGCTCGTAAAACCCGATGTGGTTCTTTATGAAGAAGGACTCGATCAAAAGACCGTAAACGGCGCGTTAAAAGCCATAAGCGAAGCGGATATGCTCATTATCGGCGGAACTTCGCTTTCCGTTTATCCTGCGGCGGGCTATATAGAATATTACACGGGAAATAAACTTGTTCTCATAAACAAAACTCCCACCGAAAAGGACAACATGGCTGACCTGCTTATCCATGACAGCATTGGCAAAGCGCTTGACTTTGCGGTAAACGGCTGAACGGAGGGATATAAAAATGAATTTACCTGATTTTTATGTTGATGATATAATTAAAAGAGCCTTGGAGGAAGATATCAACTATATCGACCTCGCTACGGACTATCTTCTCGACGATGAGGATATCTCTTCCGCAACATTCGTCTCAAAGGCGGAAGGCGTTCTCTGCGGGATAAAAGAAGCCTTGAAAGTTTTCACTTTCATTGACAGCGGAGTAAAAACCGAAATACGCATAAAGGACGGCGAACACGTTTCAAAAGGCGATGTTATCGCCGTTGTACACGGAAAAACAAAGTCAATACTCAAAGGCGAAAGAACAGCTCTCAACATTCTCCAGCATATGTCGGGCATCGCCACCGAAACGGCAAAATATGTCAAATGCTGTGAGGGAACAAAGTGTTCCGTTGCGGAAACAAGAAAAACTCTTCCCGGACTGCGCGCCCTTGAAAAATATGCCGTAACGGTCGGCGGCGGAAAAAACCACCGCTTCAATCTTTCCGACGGGGCAATGTTAAAGGATAACCACATTGACGCTTACGGAAGTCTCACAAATGCCGTTGCCGCGCTCCGCAAAAAGATCGGGCATATGGTGAAGATAGAAGTTGAAGTCCGCAATAAGGACGAACTCCGCGAAGCGCTTTCCTGCGGCGCGGACGTTATAATGCTCGATAACATGACCGTTCCGCAGATGACCGAATGTGTAAAGATAGTCGATGAAACGACGGCAGGGAAATTCCGTCCGCCTATCGAAGCTTCCGGAAATATCACTCTCGAAACTGCCGCAGACGCGGCAAAAACAGGCGTGGATATTATTTCCGTCGGTGCATTGACCCACTCGGTAAAAGCGTTTGATATTTCACTTAAAATAAAGAGTTGAGAGTTGAGATGTTTTAGATCTATAAAGGGTATGATCCCCCCTCCTTGGGGAGGGGGCAGGGGGTGGGGATAAAGATCCCGCCTCACTTTATACACATCGGATACATACCGGTCTCAAACAAAATAAGACCTAAAAGGGTGCAGGCTCAGCCTGCTCTCAACTCTCAACTCTAAAAACTATATTGAAAAAGGGTAATGTAAATGAGTAAGGTATATTCACTTGGCATCGATGTCGGTTCAACAACGGTAAAAACCGTTATACTTGACGAAAACTGCAATATAATACATTCCTGCTATCAGAGACACTTCTCAAAGGTAAGAGAGACCGTCTCGGAACAGCTTTCGGATATTGCACAGAAATTTTCCGACTGCGAATTCCGACTGAGCATAACCGGTTCGGCAGGACTGGGACTTGCGGACGCTGCGGGACTCCCCTTTGTTCAGGAAGTTTTCGGCGCATTTATTGCCGTAAATCACAGTTACCCCGATGCGGACGTTGTTATAGAACTTGGCGGCGAGGACGCAAAAATGATCTTCCTGACAGGCGGCGTTGAACAGCGCATGAACGGTTCATGCGCCGGCGGAACAGGCGCGTTCATAGACCAGATGGCAACGCTTCTGGGAATAACCACAGACGAAATGGACAGGCTCGCTCTCAATGCGGAAAAAGTCTATCCTATCGCTTCAAGATGCGGAGTTTTCGCAAAATCCGATATCCAGCCGCTGCTCAATCAGGGCGCAAAACGTGAGGATATCGCCGCTTCAATATTTCAGGCAGTGGTGGATCAGACCGTTTCGGGACTTGCTCAGGGACGTACAGTCGAAGGAAAAGTCCTGTTCCTCGGCGGACCGCTTTCCTTCCAGAAAGGCTTGCGGAAAGCGTTTGTAAATACATTGAAACTTTCGGAGGAAAACGCGGTTTTCCCGGAGAATGCGCCTTGCTTCATGGCGTTCGGCTGTGCGCTTTACGCCAAGGACAACAGCGAGCCTATGAAAATTGACGAGATCACAGAACGGCTCAAAAATGCAAAAATGAAAGACGATATCGTTACCGGACAGCCGCTTTTTACTTCTAAGGAAGAATATAATAAATTCGTTGAGCGGCATAAGGGCTGCGACCTTAAATATGCGGATATATCAAAGTATGAAGGCGAAGCTTACCTCGGCATAGACGCGGGTTCCACCACAACGAAACTCGTACTTATCACACCGAAAGGCGAACTTTTATATCAGCACTACTGTTCAAGCATGGGCAGACCGCTTGACATAATTTCCGAAAAGCTTAAAGAGATCTACGCCCTTACAGGCGACAGAGTAAAGATAGTCTCTTCCGCTGTAACGGGTTACGGCGAAGATCTTATAAAAGCAGGTCTCGGCGTGGATCACGGCATTGTCGAAACCGTCGCTCACTACAAAGCCGCAAGCTTCTTTGAACCGGATGTTGATTTCATCATCGACATAGGCGGTCAGGATATAAAGTGCTTCAAGATAAAAAACAAAGCCATCGACAGCATCATGCTGAACGAAGCCTGCTCATCGGGCTGCGGCTCGTTCATACAGACATTTGCCCTTGCGCTGGGATATGATATAGCGGAATTCTCACAGCTGGGACTTTTTGCGGAAAAACCCGTCGATCTCGGTTCGCGCTGCACCGTTTTCATGAACAGTTCGGTAAAACAAGCGCAGAAAGACGGCGCTTCCGTGGAGGATATCTCCGCAGGACTTTCCGCATCTATCATAAAAAATGCGATTTACAAGGTAATACGCGCTAAATCCGTTGACGAACTGGGAAAACATATTGTCGTACAAGGCGGAACGTTCCTTAATGACGCGGTGCTGCGTTCCTTTGAAACGGAACTCGGCAGAAACGTTACCCGACCCGCTATCGCAGGACTTATGGGAGCCTTCGGCTGCGCGCTTTACGCTATGGAACACCGCAAAGAAAATTCCACGCTCATCACCGAGGAACAGCTCGGCAAATTTACATATGTTTCAAGACAAGCGAACTGCAACGGCTGTACGGCACATTGCAGCCTTACCATAATCAGCTTCGGAGACGGTCACAAGTTCGTCAGCGGCAACCGCTGCGAACGCGGCGCAGGTATACAGACATCTAAAGAACGTCTTTGCCTTTACGAATATAAATACGACAGACTTCTCAGCGTCGTGCGGGAAAAGCCGTCCTCGCCCAAAGCAAAAGTGGGACTTCCCCTTTGTCTTGGCTTTTACGAGCAGCTGCCGTTCTGGCACAAAGCCTTTACGGAACTTGGATTTGAAGTCGTCATCAGTGAGGAAAGTTCCCGCGGCACATACTACAAAGGACAGCATACCATTCCGTCGGATACGGTATGCTACCCCGCAAAACTTGCCCACGGACATATCCTGAGCCTTTTTGAGCGGGGCGCGGACTTCATATTCTACCCCTGCGAAAGCTACAACCTTGACGAAGGCGGCAGCGATAACCATTACAATTGCCCCGTTGTGGCATACTATCCCGAACTTCTGAAAGCAAATGTTCCCGTCCTTAACGATGAAAATTTCATTCACCCGTATATCGACATAAATCTTGAAAAGCATTTCGCGGAAGCCATGAGCAAGGCTCTGGAGAAATACGGGATCACCAAAAAACAGGCGAAAGAAGTATGGAGAAAGTCCATGGACGCCCTTGAAAGCTACCGCAATGACGTTATCAAAAAGGGCGGGGAAATAATCAAAAAGGCTCGTGAACAGAATATGCCCATAATCGTTCTTTCGGGACGTCCTTATCACATTGACCCCGAAATAAACCACGGCATACAAAAACTTATAACAAGTCTCGGACTTGCGGTAATAACCGAGGACAGCATCGCTCATCTTGCGGAAACTCCCACTCTTCACGTTCTGAACCAGTGGACATATCATTCCCGCCTGTACCGTGCGGCTAAGTATGTTACCACACAGCCCGATATGCAGTTCGTACAGCTTGTGTCTTTCGGCTGCGGCATAGACGCTATAACCACGGACGAAGTGCGTTCTATCCTCGAAAGCGGCGGAAAGCTTTACACCCAGCTGAAAATAGACGAGATAAACAACCTCGGAGCCGCCAAAATACGTCTCCGCAGTCTCGTTGCAGCGATGGGAAAGTAAACGTACTGTAAATGCAGCTTAATAAATTACTTATAGTTTAATCCAAAGGACAGTGATCGTATTGTCAAACGCTGTTTTTACACCCGAAATGAAGCATACCCATACTATCCTGATACCGGATATGCTGCCGATACATTTCGGATTGATAATGGAAATTTTTAGGAACAACGGTTACAAAATGGAGCTTCTTACCACTTCCACAAGGAATGTTGTGGACGAGGGATTGAAGCACGTCCACAATGATACCTGTTATCCCGCTCTGCTTGTTATCGGACAGTTCATTGACGCACTGAAAAGCGGAAAGTATGACCCGGACAAGACCGCGCTGCTCATTTCGCAAACAGGCGGCGGCTGCCGCGCTTCAAACTATATACATCTGCTCCGCAAAGCATTGGACGAGGAATTCCCGCAGATACCAGTTCTGTCGTTAAATTTCAGCGGTCTGGAAAAAGACAGCGGTTTCAGCATAACCGCGGGAATGTTCCTGCAAATGCTTTTCGCCGTTCTTTACGGCGATCTGCTGATGAGCCTTTACAACACCTGTCGGGCATATGAGATCCGCAAAGGCGACAGTAAAGCCGTTCTGGAAAAGTGGCAGAAAAAGATCGCGGTAATGTTTTCGGAAGGCGGCTACAGAAGGACAAAAAAGATCTATCGTGAGATAATTTCTGATTTTTCCGCGATAGAACGCTCCAAAGAAAAGAAAATACGCGTCGGAATAGTCGGGGAAATTTATGTAAAATATTCTCCGCTGGCAAATAACCATCTGGAAGATTTCCTTATTTCCGAGGGCTGCGAACCCGTTGTACCCGCATTTCTGGATTTCTGCCTTTACTGCGCGGTGAACACCGTCAATGACGGGAAAATATATAATTTCAGCAACACCAACACAAAAATTTTCGGCATCGCCTACAAGCTAATTTACCATATGCAGAAACAGCTTATCGCCGTCATGAAAGAGCAGGGAGAGTTCGACCCGCCCCATGATTTTGAAGATCTGCGGCATTATGCGGACAAATATATGCACCAAGGCGTAAAAATGGGCGAAGGCTGGCTTATCCCCGCTGAAATGGCTGCCCTTGCACACGGCGGAGTGGAGAATATCATCTGCACTCAGCCTTTCGGCTGCCTGCCGAACCATATAGTCGCCAAGGGAATGTCCCGCGTGATAAAAGAAGCTTTCCCTCAGGCAAACATCGTTGCGGTGGACTACGACCCCGGCGCGACCCGCGTCAATCAGGAGAACCGCATAAAACTTATGCTCGCCAATGCCCGCAAGAATTGATCCGTTACAAGTAATAATTACAAAAATAACAGTCATTTTCAACAAAATGAAGCATTTCTTATTGACATACGGACGTGTATAATGTACAATTATCATATGGACGCAGAAAGGAATGAGAGATATATGTATCCCAAAAAGCTTATCGCAGCCGTTCTTGCCGCCTTGCTGACAGTTTCCCTTGCATCCTGCGGCGGCGCAAAGGGAGATAAACTTGCAAAAGAAGGTAAGGAACTTTACTCCGAAGGCAGCTATTCCAATGCCTTGGTCACATTCCTTAAAGCCGAAGAAAACGGCGTCAAAAATTTCAAAACGGAAGAACTCTATTCCTGCATAGGGAACTGCTATTTTCAGCTTGATGATTATGATAAAAGCATAGAATATCATACAAAATGCCTTGAAGAAAACCCCGAATACTTTGACGGCTGGGTAAATCTCGGCGTTGCATACAGAAGTGCGGGCAACAACGAAAAAGCAATGACCTGCTACGAAGTTGCATTGAACTACGATCCTGAAAATGAAGCGTCATTACAGCTTTACATCAGTCTCGGCGCACTTTATATAGAATTGGGAAAGCCCATTTCCGCCATAACATATCTTGAAAAAGCAGAAGATATAAGAAACGATATCGCCGATGTCTATGCATATCTTTCCATAGCATATGCAATGGCTCTCGAGCCGGAGAAATCCGACACCGCATACAGCAAAGCCCGGTCATTGGGTTATCCAAACATGAATGAAGTACAAGAACAGCTTGATAAGATCGCAAACAGAGAATAAAACCATAACAAGCCTTAAAGCCCGTATCGTTCAGACGATGCGGGCTTTTTTTGCCGAAAGATGTCGAATAATTTTTATTGACATTTGGGATAAAATGGTATATCATATTCTTATACTAAAAAATGTAAAATTTGCAAAGGATACGCAAAATTACATAAAGGCAAAAATGCCTTTTATGAATATCCAAAAAAGTAAGGATCGATGAAAAATGATTTGTCCAAATTGCGGAAAGGAATACAACGAAAAAATGACCTGCTGCATAAGCTGCGGCGCATCGTTGGTGCCGTACGATCAGGATACGGAACAGACCGTTTTTGAGACCGTACTTTCCGAAACAGGAACGGAAAACGAAAATTACGAAAACGCTTTCAACGGCTTTGTACGATCTCGCGAAGGACATTCCGAATATCCGAAAAATGAAAATGACGGCGGCAAAAATATTCCCGAAGATATCTCGGAAGAATTTATCCCCGTACAAGCCAAAAGCGGGAACGATACCGTTTCACGCGCGGCAAAAAGCATAGGTTCCCTTGCTGCGGCAGCGGTAATGACAGCATTGATAATACTTTCGGCTGCATCATTTTCGGTAAGGCTCATAACCGACAGCAGGAAAATATCCGAATTTGCCGACGATCTCGATGTAATGAGCCTGCCCGTTGTACAGACGGGAATGATATCGCCCGGGAAGTATGACATTTCCCCCGACGCGACCGTTCAGGAAGCGATATTTGTCATGTCCGACGGCACAGGTCTGACAAGGGAAGATATCCGCGAAATATATGAAAATTCCACAGCAAATGATTTTCTTGCCGCACAATTGAATGCGTATGCGGAATATATCCGCGAAGGTGAACTTCCCGAAAAGCTTACTCCAGAAAAACTCAAAGCAGTCTTCAGCGAAAACATCGGGCTTATAAGCGACGCCATAGGGAAACCGCTTTCACAGCATAATATCGATCTTGCATTTTCCGAACTTGACCGCACCGAAAATATGCTTGAAGCTATCTCGCCGTCCGGACTGGAAAGCGTTATCGGCGGCAGCACATTGACTGTATTAAGGCTGTTCAGTTCGCTGCCCGTAATGATAGGCGGAGCCTGTGCGGCAGCGGCAATGCTGATAATACTTCATGCAATAAACGGCAGAACGGAAAAAGTTCTCGGCTGGGGCGGCGGAGCGATCCTTACAAGCGGAGCGATAGTTCTAATAACGGCATTTTTATGTTCCGTACAGGTATTTTTTACGGGGCAGGACAGGTTTGTCCGCAGCATTATGAAATGTGTTACAGACGTTATAAATCCCGACATATACAAACTCGGAACGGTACTTGCGGTCATCGGAGCGGTAATGCTTTTATGGTCTGCAACTTTAAAAAAATACCGTTCCGAAAAGCAATAAAAAAGCGGCGCATATTGCCGCTTTTGTTTTATAAAACCAACTGCTCTGTATTGCAAAACAGCTCACCGGGCTGTTTTGCAAGGCTTAAATTGCAACAACCGTTAATGCCAAGGGGGCGCCCTCTATCGCAGGGCAGCCCCCTCTTTACGCCTACGGCGTAAATTCACCCCTTGCGGAGCTCCTAAAGGCATTAGGGGAATTTCGTTGTCTGCGGACAACGACAAGGGGTTTCACCCCTTGACCCCACCAGCGCGGCTGCGCTGGACCAGCTTTTCGGGCAAAGTTTTGTTTTTCGTTTTTTAGTTTGTCCGCGCCTGTTTTTTGTTTTTTTAACAATCTAAAGCGGCGCATATTGCCGCTTCTTTAGTATTTCAACATTCTTTTACAGATCTTGTAGTCGGGCATGATATCCGAAACTACCGAGTAAAATCTCTCGCTGTGATCCGGAACAATAAAATGCGCATATTCATGAACAAAAACATACGCCGCACATATCTCGGGATAAAGAACGAGCCTGCTGTTCATAACGATCTTATTTTCCGTGTAATGACAACTCCCCCAGCGCGATGTCATTTCGCGTATTTTTATTTCTGCAAGAGAAACATCATAACCTTTTGCATTGAACATAAGATAAGTTTTGCGGTTCATGACGGAAAAAATTTTTTCCGCTTCGCTGTTGAAAAAATTTCTCAGCAGCATACCCGTTCTTTCCGGCGACGAAGAATAAACAACGATATTTTTTTCATTTAAAAAAACTTTTTCATTTTTTGTATCCGAATTTATTATATTTATTTTGCAGACCGTTCCCCATAAATTCAGGATATCGCCGTCGCAAAATATTTTTTCTTTTTCCGGCAGAACAGGCTGCGGAACGCGCGCCGCAAATTTATCAAGATTTGTAAAAATAAAATCACTTTTTTCGCGTATAAATCCTTCTATAAATTTTATCGGAACGCGGTTTGACGCGCTTATATACACAAGCCCGTCAGGTTTTATCCTTAAATTCACATTTTTTACTTTTTTGCGGGTCAGAACATATGAGATCGTTCTTTCACCGCATTTTATTTTTCTGATATTTTCATTCATTGAAAAATTCATCTACCGTAATTACAGGATTATATTTTTTATCCATTTCTTTAATTTTTTCAACAATATTATTTTTTATATTTTCGATCTTTTTCGGATCGTGAGTGCTTTTTATAACAAGGTCAAATGTTATACTTATTTTTTCGTCTGTTTCCGAGATGCGGAAATCATGTATCCCCGCAGTATCGTCTGCAGAATTTACAATTTCCAAAACAGAACATTTCAATTCTTCCGCGAAGCTGTCGTTTACCGGCACCGGATCTATATGGATCACGATCTGTATGCCCGTTTCGCTAAGTATTTCCCGTTCCGCAGAATCCACAACATCATGTATGTGGACTATTTCGGAATCGTCCGCGACTTCCGCATGAACAGATGCAAAAACTCTTCCCGGACCGTAATCATGAACTATAAGATCATGTATGCCGACGATGTCTTCTTTACTTAAAAGTATTTTTTCCAGTGAATCCGTTACCTCACGGGCAGGCGGCTGTCCGAGAAGGATATCTATAGTTTCCTTGGCAAGATCTATACCGCCGTACATAATGTATGCCGCGACCATTACGCCCACTATGCCGTCTATGCTGAACGGAAGAAAATATCCCGCTATTGCCGATAAAATTACCGCCGACGTGGAAATAACATCATTTATGCTGTCCTTTGCGGAAGCTTTCATAACGGTGGAATTTATTTTTTTTGCGATATAGTTATAGCAGAAAAACATCCATAATTTTACCGAAAGCGAAGCTATAAGAATAATTATCATCACAACGCTGAGATCTATCTCTTCCGGGTGGAGCATTTTATCCGCGCTGCTGCGGAGAAGTTCAAATCCCACGAGCAGTATGATGAACGATACTATCAGCGAGGAAATATATTCTATTCTTCCGTGACCGAAAGGGTGTTCGCGGTCGGGCATACGCGTGGACATCTTTGCTCCGATTATCGCCACAAGACAGCTGCCCATATCGGAAAGGTTGTTGAAAGCGTCGGAAGTGACCGCAATGCTGTTCATTATCGTACCGATCGCAAGTTTCAGCGCAAAAAGCAGAAGATTGCACACCGCGCCTGCAGCACCGCCGAATATGCAGTAATCCTGCCGCACGTTTTTATCCGAAACGTTGTCGCTGTCTTTAATGAAAATTTTTGTCAGAAATTTTATCATGATCTTAAAGGCTTTATCCCTTATCCTTTCATAGTAATGATAATATTATACCATATCCTCAAAATAAATTCAATATCCGCAGCCGAAACTTTTCCTTTTTATCGGACAAATATCCTCATAATATTTGCCGTCAGCGCGCAAAGCAATATACCCGTAACAGTCGGCAGCGCAAATGCGGCAAAAGTCCATTTTATGCTCCCCGTTTCTTTTTTTATCGTCATACAAGTCGTTGAACACGGAAAGTGACACAGCATGAATATCATCATGCATACGGCTGTTGTGATGTTCCAGCCGTTGTCGATGAGTATATTTTTCAGAGAAACAAGATCCTCATATTCTACGATCTTTCCTTCTGAAAGATACATCATAAGCATTATCGGTACAACTATCTCGTTTGCGGGAAAACCCAGTATGAACGCTAACAGTATCACCCCGTCCAGACCTATGAAACGCGCAAAAGGGTCAAGGAACTCCGCGCACGCCGTCAGCAGTGTTCCGTCCGCAATTTGTATGTTCCCGAGGAGCCATATGAGCAGTCCCGCAGGCGCGGCAACAGATACCGCTCTCCCAAGCACAAATATAGTTCTGTCGAATATTGAACGGACAATGACTTTCCCTATCTGCGGCATACGATACGGCGGAAGTTCCAACGCAAACGAGGACGGAACTCCTTTAAGAACGGTCGAGGACAGCAGCTTTGACATAACAAGTGTAAGTACAACGCCGAGGATTATCACTCCCGTAAGTATCAGCACCGACAAAAAACTTTTCCCCAAGCCTGCCGCTCCCGCCGTCAGGAACATTGTTATTATCGCAATAAGCGTCGGGAAACGTCCGTTGCACGGCACAAAACTGTTTGTCAGTATGGCGATCAGGCGTTCCCGAGGAGAATCTATTATGCGGCAGCCCGTGACTCCCGCAGCGTTGCAGCCGAAACCCATCATCATTGTAAGAGCCTGTTTCCCGCAGGCATTTGAACTTTTGAAAAACCTGTCAAGATCGAATGCCACTCTCGGCAGATACCCCACATCTTCAAGAAGCGTGAAAAGCGGGAAAAATATTGCCATCGGCGGCAGCATCACCGCCGTTACCCATGCGAGAACGCGGTAAACTCCGTCAATAAGCATACTTCTTGACCATTCGGGCGCACCGCAAGCCGAAAGCATTTCCGACAATTTGTCCCCCAGTGAGAACAATGCGCCGAAAAGCAGTTCCGAGGGATAGTTTGCGCCCTCTATGGTTATCCAGAAGATAAGCAGCAGCATTGCCGCCATTATGGGAACGCCCCATATCCTATGGGTCAAAATTCGGTCTATTTTCCTGTCGCGCTCGTAATAATCGGGCTTTTCAAGTTCAACGCATTTATCCGCGATCTCTTCCGCACGGCGAACGATAGAATTTACGATGATATCTTTCAAGTCCGTATCGGAAATGTTATTTTCGGAAAGATATTTTTTTGCTTTTTTCAGAGCGTCGGCTATATCCCTGTCCGTTTCAACATTTATCCCGATAAATTCGCTTATTGAAGAATTCAGCTTTTCGTCTTTGTCAAGAAGTCTTATTGCCGTCCAACGCGGAGAAAGTTTTCCGTCAGATTTATTTTCTATAACGGAAGCAACTATCTGCACCGCATTTTCAACTTCTTCGGGGTAAACTGTCTGCGGTATCTTTTTATTTTTATTTTCCATAGCTTTTGGAACAAGTTCCATCATTTCCGCGAGCCCCGCACCGCTCCTTGCGGAAGTTCCGCAAACGGGAACGCCCAATTCTTCCGAAAGTTTTTTCAAGTCAACAGAGATCTTTTTCTTTTTTGCTTCGTCCAGAAGATTTACGCATACAAGGGTATGCTCCGTAATTTCGATGGTCTGCAAAACGAGGTTAAGATTTCTTTCAAGGCAGGACGCGTCGCAAACGACTATTACCGCGTCCGTTCCGCCGAAGCAGATGAGATCTCTTGCTACCTCTTCTTCGGCGGAATGTGCAAGAAGGGAATATGTACCCGGGATATCCACCATAAGGTAATCATTTTCTCCCACGGAACAATGCCCCTGAGCGTTCTGAACGGTTTTGCCCGTCCAGTTGCCGGTATGCTGTTTCATGCCGGTAAGGGCATTGAACACGGTAGATTTCCCGACATTCGGATTTCCGGCAAGAGCAATTATCTTTTCGTTTTTATGTTTTTCAGGGACAAGATCTCCGCCGTAGGCATTTTTCCCGACCGAACCGACAGTAAGACCCAAAGCTATCACTCCTTACAAATGATCGTAGTTCTTACATTCTATGCCGGGAACCGTTTTATGACACAAAAAGATCCACGCAAAGGCGGGGATATCAGACTGTCGAAAAAGTTTTTAACAATTTTGCGCGCAGCGCAAAATTGAAAAGCTGGTCCAGCGCAGCCGCGCTGGTGGGGTCAAGGGGCGAAGCCCTTGTCGCGCTCCGCAGAGCGCGAAATTCCCCTTACGAAGGCGCCTCTGCAAAGGGGTGAATTGCAACCGAAGGTTGCAAGAGGGGAACGCTCTGCAAGAGAGAGCGTTCCCCTTGGCATTAACGATTAATACCATCTAAGCCTTGCCAAACAGCCCGGTGAGCTGTTTGGCAATACAGAGCAATTTGTTTTTCTAAGAAAATTCGTTGCTTGACAACAAACTATACTATACTTTATCGCCCCCGCAAAAGCGGGGATCCCCTGTCACATCTTCCTCCTGCGCGAAAAAAATACCCATGCGAAAAACGGTGCGCCCAGAATTGCCGTTACCGCGCCTACAGGAAGTTCGTTCGGCGGCATGAGTACCCTTGCTGCTATGTCGCAAAGCACCATGAACACCCCGCCCACAACCGCCGACATCGGGATAAGCAGCTTGTGTTCCGCTCCGAAAAGTTTCCGCGCGATATGCGGCGATATAAGGTCTATGAACCCTATCACTCCCGTAAATGCCACCGCCGTTCCCGAAAGTACAGCGGTAACTATCAGCAGTGACGCTTTCACGGCTTTTGTGTCCATGCCTGCGCTCCTTGCCTGTTCATCTCCGAATGTAAGCAGGTCAAGTTCCCGCGATCGCATCATCAAAAATGTAATACATACAGCAAATATTACTGCAAGTATAAGAACACTGTCCCATTTTCTGCCCGAAAAACTTCCTGTCTGCCATTTCATTATCTGTTTGTACTTTTCGTCATGGACATTTGCCATAAGCGTTACTATGCTGTTTATGAAAAGGGACAAAACCATCCCCGTCAGAACTATCGTACTCCCCTGTAACGTGCGGTCTATCTTTGATGCAAATATCACCATAAGGAACATCGACGAGATCCCCGTAACAAGTCCTGCCGCGGGGAGAGAAAAGCTGCCGAGGAAATACCATTCAAACGCTATCACTACTCCCGCGCCAAGAGACGCTCCGCTTGATACACCCAGTGTGAACGGTGACGCAAGCGGATTTTTCAGCACCGACTGGACTGTCGCGCCGCAAGCCGAAAGCGCCGCTCCCGTAAGGAAAGCCAATATCACGCGCGGAGATCTTATGCTGAGGATAATATTTTCCGATGATACAGGGATATCCCCTATATCCACGCCGAACAGCTTGTTCCCGAAAATACGCAGTATCTGTCCCGGCGGGATAAAAACGCTTCCCGCAGCTATCCCCATGACTATCACAGCAGCTGATACGACCGCTGCCGAGACAAGCAAAATTATACTTTTAGTATTTTTCATTACTCATATATCTCTGGGTAAACAGCCTTTGCAACTTCATACAAGCCGTTCACTATGTTCTGTGAAGCGCGGGCTGTGGCGTTGGAATCAACATAATATACGCAGCCGTTTTTTACCGCGGAAATATTTTCCCAGCCTGCACGGGACTTTATCTCGTTGAAATCGTATCCGTCATATGCAACATTCGTAAGGATAACATCGGGATCCGCCGCAATAACGCTTTCCTCGGAATTTGATATCCAACCTTCCTCACTGCCGTAAATATTTTCCGCGCCTATGAGCGTAAGCATTTCGTCAATGAATGTACCCTTTCCGCAGGTGTAAAGGTAAGGCGCAGCACCGATCTCAAAGTAGACCGTTTTTTTCTCGGTAATATCTGCCGCTTTTGCGGATATGTCCGCAACTGCATTATCTATGCTATCAATAAGTTCTTTTCCCTTATCCGAAGTGCCTGTATATGCCGCAAGAAAATCTATATCTTCCTTTACTGCGTCTATAGATGATGAGGACGGGATATATACAACATTTACCCCCGCGTCTTTAAGAGCAGCATACGGATCGTCCGCGCCTGTCATTGATATGCCGTTTATTATTACCAGATCGGGTTCAAGCGCTGCAAGTTCCTCAATATTGAGGTTCGAGAAATCCAGCGTACAGATCGACGGATCTATCCCCTCCACATCGGCGGAATAAACATCTGCCGCAATTATCCTGCTCGTAAGTCCCAAGCCCGAAAGTATTTCCGTAATTGACGGCGCGGCTGAAACTATAGTATCCACCGATGAAGGCACCTCCACCGTGTTCCCTTCTCTGTCAACAATAGAAGAAGCCGCATCGGGAATGACTTCTTCCGCCTCTGCTGTTTCGGTAACTGTAGAAGCTATCTGTGAAGTCGTGATATCTCCGCCTTCGGGAGTATAGCTGTCATTTGCGCATGAAGTCATGCCCGCAGCGACAGCAGCCGCAGCAATAAATGCGATAAGTTTTTTTGATCTCATTCGGATCAAGTCCTTTCTTGTTTTGATTTTCAAATGAAAAAGCCCTTGCCGCGCGGAGCAGCAAGGGCGGAAATACATACTATGCGGAATTTTTGCAACAGCAAACCAAGCGGTCAGCCCATCGCTTTTTTAAAAAAGCTTTCAGCCTCCGCTGTTCCCGCACAGACTGTATCTACCGTTCACTGCGGCGCACAGCCAATACTGTCTTTCACGTTCATTGTCACGAACGTTCCCGACAGTATAATTACGGGCAGGTCTTCCGACTCTGACTATCCGCAGACTGTCGTTTCGGACAGCTGCGGCAGACTGCGCGCCTTCCCGGTCATAAGACCAGTGACATATGCGCAGACCGAAGAATATCTCCTCATCATTACGGCGGCAGGACCGTGCATAAAGCTTCCCTATTATCCTCGCCTGCGGGGATGATCCCGTTTCGAGGCACCCGTATAAATAGTGCATTTTATTTGATAACATGGTAATTGTAACACATTTGCGGAAATTTGTCAAGCATTGTAAAAAGCATCATATATTTTTTATCACTCTTGCGGGATTTCCCACAGCCACAGCATTGTCAGGAACGTCCTTTGTAACTATGGCGCCCGCTCCGACAACGGAATTTTCCCCTATTGTCACTCCGGGAAGTATCGTAACATTTGCGCCGATCCATGCATTTTTCTTTATATGTACGGGTTTACATATGAGGATATTTTTTTCTTTCAGATCGTGATTATTTGTAACTATAGTGCAGTTAAGGGAAATGTTCACATTATCGTCTATCGTCAGTCCTCCCGCGGACATACATTGGAAACCGTTCATGATGATAACATTTTTGCCTATCTTCACTTTATTTGCAAGATTTACGAAAACAGGCTGACCCACCGTTGTACCCTCGCCGATATTCCCGCAGAAAAGTTCTTTTACGAGTCCGTAATATTCGTCTGTCATAGGCATGGTATTATTTATCCTGTAGCAAAGCTGCGTGCTCCTGACAGTTTCATTTTCCGTTTTCTCGTCATGCAGAGCCATATTTATCCTTATTTCTTCCATTATACGTTCTCCTTTCCGTTATCTTAAATCATAACAAAATATTTTTAAAATTTCAAGAACGGTAATTTTACATTTTTTCACATTCAAGACTTGCGGCAAAAAAATTAATGTGTTATAATTATTTTGTGAGCCCGAAACGGGCTTTATACGGCTTTAAACGCGCGAAAGGAGGAATGTCTGCTTTGCAGGCACAGCACATCATGAGTAAATACAGAAAGCATATAAAAGATAACTTTTACTGTTTTCTCCTCGGTCCGCTGTTTATGATCTTAGAAGCGAGCGGCGAATTTATACTCCCGTTCATAAACGCTAATATCATCAATAACGGCGCGGCAAACGGAGATATCCCCTACATTCTCAGATACGGTATCTATATGGTGATAATTGCCGTGGGAATGCTTTTAACGGGCGTACTCGGCGCGTTTTTCAGCATAAGAGGTGCGGCGCGTACCGCAGCAGGACTGCGGCAGGACGTTTTTGAAAAGATACAGACATTTTCATTTTCCGATATCGACCGTTTTTCAACAGGTTCGCTGATAACAAGAGTCACAAACGACATCACTCAGATACAGACTTTTCTGCAAAGCCTTCTGAGAGGTTTTTTCAGAAGTCCCGTAATGCTCATCGGCGCATTGATAATGTCCTTTAAATTAAGTCCTGATATCGCATGGGTCATATTCATAATCGTACCGTTCCTTGCCGCTGCTACATATTTGATAATAAAATTCGCCTCTCCGCGGTATACCGTTATGCAGGAAAGCATAGACGCGCTCAACACAGGCGTCGGCGAAGCGGTAACAAATACAAAAGTTATACGTTCCTTTGTCCGTGAAGAACACGAAAAAGGAAAATTCCGCATTATAAACGGAAAACTTATGGAAAAGACCGTTTCCGCACTGAAAATGATGATATTGATGCAGCCTGTTTCATCACTTGCGGTAAATGTTACAACTCTGCTCGTTGTCTTGTTCGCGGGCAGTAAGATCATGGTGGGAAATATGGAGATAGGCACTCTGACAGCGTTTATAACATATCTTTCCCAGATACTCACGGCACTTAACTTCCTTGCTAATATATTTTTGCAGGGAACGCGCGCGGCAGCTTCGGATAAACGCGTCGGCGAAGTGCTGAAAACTGTTCCCGACATTTCCGACAGCAAAAATGCTCATCATAAGATAGAAAGCGGAAATATCGAGTTCAGGAACGTTTCTTTCAGATATTTCAAGAACCGCAAAGATCCCGTTCTTGACAGCATAAATTTAAAAATAGACCACGGCGAGATGGTTGGGATAATAGGCTCCACAGGTTCGGGAAAATCCACTCTCGTTTCTCTTATTTCCCGACTTTACGACGCGGACGAAGGAGAAATTACCGTTGACGGAACAAATGTCAAGGAACTTTCCCTGCATGAGCTGCGGGAAAACGTTTCGGTAGTTTTACAGAAAAATACACTGTTTTCGGGGACTGTTGCGGAAAATCTCCGTTGGGGCGATGAGAACGCTTCCCATGAAGATATGGTAAGAGTCTGTAAGATCGCCTGTGCGGACGGATTTATCTCCTCGTTTCCCGACGGTTACGAAACGGAGATCGGACAGGGCGGCGGTAATCTTTCAGGCGGACAGAAACAGCGGCTCTGTATCGCACGCGCCTTGCTGAAACGCCCAAAAATAATGATTCTTGACGATTCCACCAGTGCAGTCGATACCGCTACCGATGCTTATATAAGAAGATCGCTCCGCGAACAGCTTGTCGGAGTTACAAAGATCATAATCGCTCAAAGGATATCCTCCGTTATAGACGCAGATAAAATAATCGTCATGGACGGCGGAAAAATAGTCGGCTGCGGAGAACATTCACAGCTTATAAAGACCTGCGCCGCATATCGGGATATTTACTATTCCCAGTGTGAAAACGACGGAGAGGAGGCGGCTGTATGAATACCGTTGACAGCGAAAGAGCCGCCCGTATCGAAGCAAAATACAGCGGCGCAAAAGTTACTCAGGATAAAAAACAGCTCGACCTCGGACGGGGCGGCGGGCGCGACCGAGCTATGGGCGCACACGGCAGACCGAAAGATCTGAAAACTTCCGCAGTACGGCTGTTAAAATATGTTTCCGCGGAGAAAAAACTCATCGTCACGGCAATAATATGTTCACTTATATACACCGTTTCAACGCTTATCGCTTCATATCTGCTAAGACCGATAATAAACCGCTTCATATATTTTGACGAAGCAGACCCCATGCCGTCGGAACGCATACACAGTCTCGGAACATGGCTCATACTTCTTGCGGCGATCTATGCTGTTTCGGTAATTACCCAATGGCTCCAGCAGCGGCTCATGCTCACCGCTTCACAGCGAACGCTTGCAAGAATGAGAGCGGAACTTTTCGATAAACTGCAAAGCCTTCCCGTGCGGTATTTTGATACAAATTCCACAGGCGACATAATGTCCCGCTTCACAAACGATACCGACGCGGTAGGCGAAATGCTGAACACAACTCTTATACAGATAATTTCCGGCGCAGTCACCGTTCTCGGAACTATCGTCCTCATGCTCGTGACAAATCCGATCCTCGGCGGGATAACCATTGTCTGCACTCCTCTTTTCATGTTCCTAAGCAGGATAATTATGAAAAAAGGGCGCAGCGCATATTCCGCACAGCAGAAAAACCTCGGAATGTTAAACGGTTTCAGTGAGGAAACTATCTCAGGACAGAAAGTCGTGAAAATTTTCAATCACGAGGAAGCCGCCGTTGACGAATTTTCCTATCTTAACGGAAAACTCTGCGCTTCACAGGAACGCGCACAGTTCCGCTCGGGCATCATGGGGCCCGTTACACATCAGCTCTGCAACATGGTCTATGCGATCTCCGCCTGCGTCGGCGGCATACTTGTAGTAACGCGCGGTTTTGACATCGGCGGACTGACTGTTTCTCTGAACTATACAAGGCAGTTCAACCGTCCCATAAACGAGATCGCCATGCAGATGAACACGATATTTTCCGCACTTGCGGGAGCGGAAAGAGTTTTTGAAGTCCTTGATTCCGAGTCGGAAACGGAGAACGCCGAGACCGTCCCCATGGAAAACATAAAAGGTCATATCGTTATTGAAAACGTCAGCTTCGGATATGTTCCGGGCGTTACCGTTCTGCATGATATTTCGCTTTATGCAAAGCCGGGGCAGAAAATTGCGTTTGTCGGCTCTACAGGCGCGGGAAAAACCACCGTTACTAATCTGCTTTCAAGATTTTACGACATAAGCGAAGGAACTATCACTATTGACGGAGTAAACATTGAGAATATAGACCGCGGCACACTGCGTTCAAATATTGCAATGGTCTTGCAGGACACTCATTTGTTTACGGGAACGGTTCGCGAAAATATCCGCTACGGGCGGCTCGATGCAACGGACGAAGAAGTTATCACCGCCGCAAAGACAGCATCCGCACACGCATTTATAGAACATCTTGAGAACGGCTATGACACCGTTCTTGAAAATGACGGAGCAAATCTTTCCCAAGGGCAGCGGCAGCTGCTGAACATAGCCCGTGCGGCGATCTCAAAAGCGCCGATACTTATTCTTGACGAAGCCACCAGTTCCGTTGATACCCTTACCGAAAAGCATATTGAAGAAGGTATGGACGCTATAATGGAGAACCACACTACATTTGTTATTGCGCACCGTCTTTCAACAGTCCGCCGCGCAAATGCCATAATGGTACTTGAACAAGGCAGGATAGTTGAACGCGGCACGCATGAAGAACTTCTTGCGCTCGGCGGACGTTATGCGGATCTTTACAACGGGACTTCCGAACTGGATTGAGCGGGATATCACGAACAGAAAAATCATTTGTAAAAATATAGTTATTTGAAAACGGACTTTTTTAGAAAAATATTCCGTTGTTTGACAACAAAACCATTATTATGCTTTATAGACAAACTAAAACAGGCAAGGGCGCTGACCCTTGCCTGTTTTGCGTTTTATTCGTTTTTTTGCCGCATCAATACATTCCGCCTGCGGGCATTGCGGGAGCAGCGGGAGTTTCCTCCTTGATGTCCGCAACAAGACTCTCTGTCGTAAGAACCATTGCCGCAACGGAAGCCGCATTCTGGAGTGCCGAACGTGTTACCTTTGTAGGATCGACAATTCCCGCAGGTATCATATCGCCGAACACTTCGTTATATGCGTCAAAGCCGTAGCCGACCTTTCTGGAACGTACGATCTTATCAAGGATAACGCTTCCTTCAAGACCTGCGTTTGCCGCGATCTGGCGAACAGGTTCTTCAAGAGCCTTCAGAACGATGGAAGCACCTGTCTTTTCATCGCCCGAAAGTGAAGACGTAAGTTTTGCAACTGCCGGCATAGCGTTTACATAAGCTGTTCCGCCGCCTGCAACGATGCCTTCTTCAACAGCTGCCTTTGTAGCTGCAAGAGCGTCCTCGATACGAAGCTTCTTCTCTTTCATTTCAACCTCTGTAGCAGCGCCGACTTTGATAACAGCTACGCCGCCGCTGAGTTTTGCAAGTCTTTCCTGAAGCTTTTCTTTGTCAAAATCGGAAGTTGTGGATTCGATCTGGGTCTTGATCTGACCTATGCGATCCTTGATAGCCTTCTTGTCGCCTGCGCCGTCAACGATGATGGTATTTTCCTTTGTAACTTTAACTTGTTTAGCACGTCCGAGCTGTGTAACTTCCGTGTCTTTGAGTTCAAGACCTACTTCTTCGGAAATCACCTGACCGCCTGTGAGGATAGCGATATCTTGGAGCATTTCCTTTCTTCTGTCGCCGAATCCGGGAGCCTTCACCGCAACGCAGGTAAATGTTCCGCGGAGCTTGTTGACGATAAGTGTTGAGAGAGCCTCGCCCTCGATGTCCTCTGCGATGATAACGAGTTTCTTGCCGCTCTGTACGATCTGTTCAAGCAGAGGAAGGATCTCCTGAATTGAAGAAATTTTCTTATCGGTAATAAGAATGTATGCGTCATCTATAACAGCTTCCATCTTGTCGGTATCAGTTACCATATAAGGTGTGATATAGCCGCGGTCGAACTGCATACCTTCAACGACTTCGGAGTATGTTTCGGCGGTCTTGGATTCTTCAATGGTTATAACGCCGTCTGCGGTAACTTTTTCCATAGCGTCGGCAATAAGTTTTCCGACATTTTCGTCCGCAGCGGAAATAGAAGCAACGTTTGCGATCTCAGCCGAGCCTGCAACTTCCTTAGAATTTGCCTTGATAGCTTCAACGGCGGTATCAACGGCTTTTGCCATACCTTTCTTGACGATCATGGGATTTGCGCCTGCGGCGATATTCTTCATACCCTCGCGGATAAGAGCCTGTGCGAGGAGTGTAGCGGTAGTAGTACCGTCGCCTGCGGCATCGTTTGTTTTTGTTGCAACTTCCTTAACGAGTTGAGCGCCCATGTTCTCGAAAGCATTTTCGAGTTCGATCTCCTTTGCGATAGTAACGCCGTCATTTGTGATAAGGGGAGAACCGAACTTCTTATCCAGAACAACGTTCCTGCCCTTAGGACCGAGAGTGATCTTAACGGTATCTGCAAGCTTATCTATACCTGCCTGCAAAGATTTTCTTGCTTCTTCGCCGTAAATAATATCTTTAGCCATGATAAAAAACTCCTTTACTGATAGTATTTAAAAATTATTCAACAACTGCAAGTATATCATCCTGACGGAGGATAGTATATTCAACGCCGTCGACCTTGACTTCTGTGCCGCTGTATTTGGAAATAAGGACTTTCTGTCCTTTCTTGACGAACATTTTAACTTCCTTTCCGTCAACTACTCCGCCGGGACCTACTTCAACGATCTCTGCGATCTGGGGCTTTTCCTTAGCGCTTCCCGCGAGGATTATACCGCTCTTGGTGGTCTCCTCAGCTTCTGTCATTTTAATTACAACTCTGTCAGCAAGTGGTTTGATAGTCATAAATAAAAACTCCTTTCGGTTGATTTGCCTATGTTCAATTCCCCGCAGGGGGATAATGAATTAGCACTTTGAGGTTCAATGTGTTAGCACTCTTTTATTTTGAGTGCTAATTATATTTTACCAGTATTTTCGGAAAAATCAAGAGGTTTTTCAAGATTTAATATTATTTCAGCGAATTATACAAATATTTTGCCCAAAATCAGAATATTTTAGTTATTACTGCTTATAATTTCAACCAAATACACTATTACAGACTGTCGATAAAGCATAATATATTTTTTGTCAAACAACGGATTATTTTTTAGAAAACAAATTGCTCTTTATTGCCAAACAGCTCACCGGGCTGTTTGGCAAGGCTTAAATAGTATAATCCTTTAATGCCAAGGGGGCGCCCTCTATCGCAGGGCAGCCCCCTCTTGCTGTCTGCGACAGCAATTCACCCCTTGCGGAGCTCCTAAAGGCATTAGGGGATTTCGCGCTCTGCGGAGCGCGACAATGGGCTTCGCCCCTTGACCCCACCAGCGCGGCTGCGCTGGACCAGCTTCTCAATTTTGCGCTGCGCGCAAAATTGCTAAAAACTTTTTTGACAAGCTGACTATTGTGACGAAAAAATCTCCCGACTTATTGATTTTGGGAAATTTTTGCTGTATAATAAGTGTAAATACTTTTGATCGGAGGAATTTTTATGTCAGCTTTGATGCCCGGAACAGGCGGCGAACGCTATGTTCCATATTCCGAACGCTCCGGAAACAGTTCTGTTGTCTATTTCACAAGGGATCTTTCTTCAGACGGTCTGCGGAAAATATTTGCCCGCGTAAATGAAGTCCTGAGCGGCAGGATCGCCGTAAAACTCCATACCGGCGAACCCCACGGACCCAACATCATACCCCGTTCATGGGTCAAAGATCTTATAAAAAACGATCTTCCCGATGCCGTCATCGTTGAAACGAATACCTATTATGACGGCGACCGCTATACCACCGAACGCCACAAAAAAACTCTTGAGATCAACGGCTGGACTTTCTGCCCCGTGGATATCATGGACGCCGACGGAACGGCCATGCTCCCCGTAAAAGGCGGAAAATGGTTCACCGAAATGAGCATGGGAAAAGATATCCTCAATTATGATTCCCTGTTCGTGCTGACTCATTTCAAAGGTCACACCAACGGCGGTTTCGGCGGCTCTGTAAAGAATATCGGCATAGGCTGTGCCGACGGACGTATCGGCAAAGGCATGATACACACCGCAAAAGGTTCCGACAACCTCTGGAGCATAGGCAACGAAGAGTTCATGGAGCGAATGACCGAGTCCGCAAAAGCAGTTGCGGATCATTTCGGAAAGAATATATGCTATGTAAATGTTATGCGTAATATGTCCGTATCATGTGACTGTGAAGGCGTAGGAGCAGCGCCCGTTGTAACACCGAACATAGGTATTACGGCGTCCCTTGATATACTTTCTGCAGATCAGGCATCTGTGGATATGGTATATGCGCTCCCGGAGCATTTCCGTCATGATCTTGCGGAGAGGATAGAATCCCGTCACGGACACCGCCAGTTAAGTTACATGACCGAACTCGGCATGGGAAACAGCAAATATCATCTTATAGACATTGACAACGGAGACAATGAGATAACAGCAGCAGACGCAGTAAAGGGAGCAGTTCCCTTCAAGCCGGATAATGAGGTATAACAAAAACTAAGTCCTGCCGCTCAACGACAGGACTTAGTTTTTAACTTAATTTCCCCAACAGCTGCTGCCGCCGCTGTTGTCTATAATGCCTACAAAATACGGATTGCTGCTGTCATAATTTCCCGATGTGCGGGAATTGCCGCCGCAGGAACTTGAAGAATTGCAGCTGCCCGAACCGGAATTGCCGGAATTGCCGGAATTGCAGCTGCCGCTGCCCGAGTTTGAATTTGAGGACGGAGCAGAACAGCTTCCGGAATTAAAAATCTGCGGCAGGAGCCATTCAAGAACGTTGTTCCCCTGACTGCCGCTCTGCAAAGGACAGCTTGAAGAGTTTGAAGAAGATGTTCCGCCGCAGGAAGGCGTTCCCGAATTTCCCGTATTGCAGGAATTTCCTGACGGACAGCCTGTGGAACAGTTCGGTGCGGAGGGACATTGCTGAGTTCCGCAAGGCGTTGACGGCGTACAGCTTATTGAGCCGTCGGAATTTTGCACGCACTGTGTTTCACAAGGCGTTGACGGAGTGCAGCTTATCGACCCGTCGGAATTTTGCACACACTGTGTTTCACATGGCGTTGACGGAGTGCAGCTTATCGACCCGTCGGAATTTTGCACGCACTGCGTTTCGCATGGAGTTACGGGCGTACAGCTTATATAACCGTTCGGGTATCTGACGCAAGTTGTCTCACAGGGGATCTGCGAACTTGTTTCGGGAGCAGTAGTCTCCGCAGGTTTCGGAGCTTCTGTTTCCGTCTTTGGAGCGGTGGTCTCCGCAGGCTCGGGAGTTTCCGTCTCGGGCTTGGGGGCGGTAGTCTCCGCAGACTCGGGAGTTTCCGTCTCGGGCTTTGGAGCGGTAGTCTCCGCAGGCTCGGGAGTTTCTGTCTCGGGCTTTGGGGCGGTAGTCTCCGCAGGCTCGGGAGTTTCTGTTTCGTGAACGGTATTGACCGTTGTTTCCTCGGCAGTCAGAACGTCCGAAGCGGCAAAAAACTGCGTCCAGTAATATGTACCGTTTTCATATGCAACTCCCACGCCGATGTATTCCATGTTCGGATCAAGGATATTCGCGCGGTGACCCGAGGAGTTCATCCAAGCGTTCATAACGCTCTGCGGGCTTTTCTGACCGTAAGCGATATTTTCAGCGGCAGAACTGTATGTAATGCCGAGATCGGTCATTGCGGAAAAACAGCTTGAACCGTCAGGGCGGGTATGAGAAAACGAATCCTCGATCTCTTTCGCTCTGATATTCGCGGCATCGCTCAGTTCCGGCGAAAGCTTTACGGGCGGCAGTCCGTGTGCGGCACGTTCCGAATTTACCGCTTCGGCGATCTGCGCGGCATATTCTGCAAGTTCATTGCTGTCATAAGAAGCAGCCGATATGCCGTTCGCGGTCTTTTCATTGTTCATGGCATATGCTCCGAACGCTGCGGTGAACATGAAAATGCAGACGGCTGCGGCTGTTAACAGCCTTTGTGGTCTCATAGTATACCTCCTTACATTTTTTCGGCAGCTGCCGGCATAGGAAAATGTACACGGCTTTCCGGAAAGATCCCTGCAAGGGCAAAATTATATCCCGAGCCGCCGCATACATTTCCTATGTTGGCAGATCCTTAATTTGAGGATAACACCCGTGGCAAACAAAGTCAATGCAAAATGTTTTCCATAAAATAAGGGTAAATTTTCTCCCGTAAAAGAACTTATTGCTTTTAAAAGCCGCAAATTATGCTGTTAATTGAATTAAAAGGAACTTTAAATTTCTATTAAGAGTTATGTTTTCTTTTAAAGCAAAGGTGAAAAGACCATATATTTCATTTTTTTCAAATAATTACAAAGGTAAATTACAGGTAATAATACCACAGCTTGTCAAAAAAGTTTTTTAACAATTTTGCGCGCAGCGCAAAATTGAAAAGCTGGTCCAGCGCAGCCGCGCTGGCGGGGTCAAGGGGCGGAGCCCTTGCCGCCGTCCGCAGACGGCGGAATTCCCCATACGAAGGCGCCTCTGCAAAGGGGTGAATTGCAACCGAAGGTTGCAAGAGGGGAACGCTCTGCAAGAGAGAGCGTTCCCCTTGGCATTAACGGATTATACCATTTAAGCCTTGCAAAACAGCCCGGTGAGCTGTTTTGCAATACAGAGCAATTTGTTTTTATAAAACAGTCCGTTTTCAAACAACCATATTTTTTACAAATACTTTTTCTACAGGCTAAGGTCATAATACCATTTTATTCAAAAATTGCGACTATTTTAAAAATGAATATTTTTTTTTACTTTTTTAATCAAAAAAGCGATATTTTGTTAAATTTACAAACAGGAAATTGTTAAGACATAGAATGTTAATTTATTGCGGCAACTATTCTGCTATAATAAGTATTGTATATTATTCTTTGAAATGTTTTTGTTATTTCCCTCTGCGAACAATTTTACCGCTGTTCTTTTACACTTATGCGGAAGCTGTCCGTGTGTATCTGCTAAACCGCAAGTGGTCGCGATCCAAATAACGGAATTAAGAAAGGATGGTCAAATATGGCACTCGGAAAAGTTTTAGTAGTCGACGATGACAACAATATCTGCGAACTCCTGAAGCTGTATCTTGAAAAGGAAGGCTGGGGAGTCATAATTTCCCACGACGGCGAAGAAGCTGTTGTTAAATTCAATGCACTTAAACCTGATATAGTCCTTCTGGATATCATGCTGCCCGAATTGGACGGCTGGCAGGTGTGCCGCGAGATCAGAAAAAAATCCAATGTACCTATTATAATGATAACTGCCAAGAGCGAAACTTTCGATAAAGTCCTCGGTCTTGAACTGGGAGCGGACGACTATATCGTAAAACCTTTCGATACTAAGGAAGTTATCGCAAGAATAAAAGCAGTTGCCCGCCGTATCGGTCAGTCGGGCGCAGAATCCGAAGTCAAGGAAGTACGTTACGATAAGCTCGTTGTCAATATGACAAGATATGAGCTGCGCGTTGACGGAAAAGTTATGGATACCCCTCCCAAGGAACTGGAACTGCTGTTCTATCTTGCTTCAAACCCGAACCGCGTTTATACCCGCGATCAGCTCCTCGATGAAGTCTGGGGATTTGAGTATTACGGCGATTCAAGAACTATAGACGTCCATATAAAACGTCTGCGCGAAAAGCTCGAGGGAGTCTCGGATAAATGGGCTCTCAAAACCGTATGGGGCGTAGGCTATAAATTTGAAGCGGACGAGGACGCTAATGCATAAAAGCATTTCCGGAGAATTCTTTTATCTGAGTTCCGTATTCCTTGCGGCGGCTGTGATATGCATAAGCGCAGTGCTGTTGGTAGTGTCGGGAGAATACTATAAAGCTGACAGACATAAATATCTCGATACACTTGTACATGATGCCGCACAAGCGACCGTATCCGTTTCGGAACACGAAGGCATGATCGCCGAGGACGGGATCAAAAAAATATATTCAGACCTGTCCGGATTGTCGGACGCAGATTTTACACTTGCAGATCAGAACGGCGTTGCTTTGGTATGTTCCGAGGCATCGCCGTGTTCTCATACAGAGAGACCGTTCGGCAGCGATATCCTCGGAAAGATCGGAGAAGAAGGCTTTTACGAACTCAGCAGCCTTAACAATTACTATAAGGACGACTATTTCAACTCCGCATATAAGATCGAGCTTTTCGGAGAAACGTTCTATGTTTTTGGAAGGCTTTCAATAAAAAGTCTCACGGATTATATATTAAAGCTTGTCATAACACTTATGGCGGTAACGGTGATGATACTTGCATTGGTGTTTGTGATAATGTATTTTTCAACAAAACGTATACTTGCGCCTGTAAGAGAAATGACGCTTGCGGCAAAAAGATTCGGGAAAGGCGACTTCACAAAAAAACTCAGCGTTGCGGACGATAACGAACTGGGATTTCTTGCGATCTCCCTTAACAAAATGGCAGGTTCTCTCGAACAGATAGAAGAAAACAGAAAAACTTTCGTTTCAAACGTTTCCCATGAGTTAAAAACACCTATGACGACTATAGGCGGATTTATAGACGGCATACTTGACGGAACTATCCCGCCCGAAAAACAGGAACATTACCTGAAAATAGTTTCATCGGAAATAAACAGGCTCGCAAGGCTCGTAAGATCAATGCTCAATGTCTCAAAATATGAAGCAGGCGAACTTACTATTTCCAAAGAAAAATTTGACATCATTCCGATAATATTCTCAACGCTCCTGAACTTCGAGAAAAAGATAGAAGAAAAAAATGTCGAAGTGAGAGGTCTTGACAGAGGACCGTTCATCGTAAATGCCGATGAAGATCTTATAAAACAGGTGGTTTATAACCTTGTGGAAAATGCCGTAAAGTTCGTTGACCAAGACGGGTACATAGAGTTCTCTTTCTCGGAAGATGAAACGAACGATATCGTTGCGGTGAGAAACAGCGGCGAAGGTCTTACAAAAGATGAGATCTCCAAAGTATTTGAACGTTTCTATAAGACAGACGAATCAAGGGGGATAGATCCTACCGGAGTCGGATTGGGACTTTCGATAGTCCGTTCGCTCATAAAGCTGCATGACGGCACAGTCACGGTAAGGAGCGAAACAAATAAATATGCCGAATTTGAATTTTCATTGAAAAAATAAACTGTCCGCTTTTTTAATGCGGACAGTGCTGTAAGCGATTTTACGGAGGCGTTACATGGACAATAATTTTGATGAAAACAGATCTTCCGCGGAAAATGATAAGACCGCCGAAGAATTACGGGAAAATACGGGCGGGCAGCTTCCCGAAGAAACAAACAACATCACGGGCGAAAATAATATGCCCTATCGGGATATCCCGCAGGAAAATTATCCGCCAAACATGGCGGCGGGGAATTTCCCGCCGCCCTACAGCCCGAATGTACAAGCGGAACAGCAGTATTTTCCGCCGAACAACGGTATGTACCCTCCTCCGCCTATGCCGCCCGCACCTAAAAAAAGAAAACTTTCAAACGGTGCTTTTGCGGCACTGCTGACGGCGGTGATAATTCTTTTTGTGATAATAGTCGTACTTGCTGCGGCAATAGGTTTTCAGGTAAGCAGAAGGGACATCATCACCGAAAAGAACAATGCCCTTGATCCGGAACAAAATCTCATCACCGATAAGGCGAACCATACCGTTGTCGAACTGCCCACATCAAAAAAGCCTGTCATTGAGGACGAATTCTATGCCGATAAGGAAACAGGACTGCTTACTTCCGTAGGCGTGGCAAAAGTCATACTCCCTTCACAGGTGAAGATAGAAATTTTTGATTCTATGCCGTATGCGCCGATCTCATCGGGTTCGGGTATAGTTATAACTTCCGACGGATATATACTTACCAACGCTCACGTTATAGACGGAGCAAAAAGCATTTCCGTAAGCTTTTATGACGGTTCTTCACTTGAAGCGGAATTTGTGGGAATGGACAAAAAAAGCGATCTTGCGGTGATAAAAGTCGAAGGTAACGGCTTTACGGCAGCGGAGATCGGCGAGTCTTCAGATCTCGTTATCGGCGAAGAAGCGGCTGTTGCAGGCGCAGGCGGAGGTTTTGAAAATACTGTGACTTACGGGCATATAACAGGTCTTGACAGGAACATAGATACCGATTACATCAGCAGCACAACTATCCACTGCATACAGACAGACGCTGCGCTCAATCTGGGAAATTCAGGCGGAGCGCTTGTAAATATGTACGGTCAGGTAGTTGGTGTTGCGGTAGCTTTGATGAACCATGAAACATATGAAAATATAGGGTTTGTCATAGCGATAGACGACGCTGTGCCGATAGCGGAAGAACTTATAGCAAACGGATATGTTTCCTCACGTTCAAGAGTGGGCATAACATATGCGTCGATAGGAGATTCTGCGGCAAGCAGTTACGGCATAATGTCGGGACTTTGCGTGATGGAGATAGACCCGACCTGTGATATTGCAAACACGGGCATAATTCCGTATGACATCATAACTCATATCAACGGAGTAAGGGTATTCGGCGCGGAGGAAGTCACTGAAGCGCTTTCCGGCAAGCTGCCCGGCGATGAAGTGACGTTCACGGTTTTCCGCCGAGCGGTAACGGGAGAAAACAGTATTTTTGAAGTAACGGCAGAACTTGCGCCGGACACATCGTCAATATCGGGATATGCGGTAACCACCGATGAAGACGATCCCACGAGCAGAGATATAATAAGATAATATAGTTTGTTGTCAAACAACGAATTATTTTTTAGAAAAACAAATTGCTCTGTATTGCCAAACAGCTCACCGGGCTGTTTGGCAAGGCTTAGATGGTATTTATAGTTAATGCCAAGGGGGAAGCCCTCTATCGCAGGGCTTCCCCCTCTTTACGCCTACGGCGTAAATTCACCCCCTGCGGAGCTCCTAAAGGCATTAGGGGATTTCGCGCTCTGCGGAGCGCGACCAAAGGCTCTGCCTTTGGAAACCGCAGCCTTGAAAGGCTGGCGAACTTTTTGCTCAATTTTGCGCTGCGCGCAAAATTGTTAAAAACTTTTTCGACAGTATGCTGTCGGGAACTCACGTTCCCGATATTTTTTTACACTTTTTTTAATTTTATGCCAATTATGCTGCTCACAGATGTATTGAAATGCGTATCCCTTTGTGATATAATATATTGTAATATTTTAAAATGCGGATAACATATCGTTATATAGCGTAACAACTATACGTTCTGTACTAAAAATATCCGAAAGGAAAGATATCTTATGCTTTTTAAGCGACTTGCAGCCGCTGCCGCAGCAGTTATGTGCATAGTGTTCTTCTGCACAGGAACGGTATATGCGGCGGATAATGATAATTCATATGTCATAACTGTCTATAACGAGAGAAACGGTCTGCCTACGGGCGAGGCAAATGACGTTCTGCAAACATCAGACGGATATATCTGGATAGGCAGCTACGGCGGTCTTATAAGATATGACGGCAGCAGCTTCCTGAATCTCAGCCTTGAAGGGATCTTCCCTTCATCATCGGTAAGAGCTCTCTTTGAGGATCATAACGGCAGGCTCTGGATAGGCACAAATGACGCGGGAGTGTTCTATCTGGAAAACGGAGCAGTGAACAGCATTTCTTCCCCCGATGACAACAGTTTTCTTTGCATACGCGGCTTTGATGAAAGCGCAGACGGAAGGATATATGCGGCTTCAAACTCGGGTATCGCGGAGATCAAGGACGGTGCGCTCGTGCCTTTCACGGGCGAGCATATGGGCGGCGAAACAGTCTATTCGGTAAGCGTCGACAATTACGGCAGAGTCTGGGGCGCACTCAATTCGGGCATACTTATCGCGGCGGAAAACGGCGTGACAAAACGCGTATTCGCTTCGGAAGAATTTTTTGACGATATACAGGCATACTGCACCGCTGCCGACAGCGAGGGAAATATCTATCTCGGCTCTTCGGGCGATAAGATACTCAAACTCTCATTCCCCACGGAAAGTCTCGAACCGGAAGATATACTTAAAACCGAAATATCCGCCGATGAGGTATTTACCCATAACAGCATCAGCAGAACTTCAGACGGAAAAATGATAGTATGCGGAAATACGGGAGCCTGCATAATTTCTCCCGACGGCACGGAAATTTTTCTTGACAGCAGCAAAACTGCGTCGGTAAACAGCGGCTGCGTTGATTATGAGGGAAATATCTGGCTCGCTTCCGCAAGCCATGGCGTTATAAAATATTCAAAAGGTTATTTCGGTTCGCCGAACAGCAAAGCGGGGATATCCGACATCAGCCTTAACGCTGTGACAAAAGCGGGCGGAACATATTATGCCGCCACAGACAGCGGACTTCTTGCGTTTGATGAAGATTGGCAGCCGATCTCAAACCAACTGACGGAACTATATGACGGCGAACGAGTCCGCAGCTTGTTTACCGACAGCAAAGACGATCTCTGGGTAGCGTCATATTCTTACACAAACACCATCGCCTGCCTTTCTCCCGACGGGAACATCACCGTTTTCAACGGTGATAACGGTCTGATAAATACGAGCGTAAGAGTCATTACCGAACTTTCGGACGGAAGTATAGCGGCAGGTACACAGGGCGGCGTAAGCATTATCCGTGACGGAAAAGTAACAGAAAATTACGGCAGCGATGAGGGCTTGGAAGTATGTTCTGTGCTGTGTTTCCTTGAAGCCGAGGACGGTGCGCTCCTTGTTGGCAGCGACGGCGGCGGCATATACAAAATAAAAGACGGGGCCGTAACGAACTACGGCTTTGATGAAGGTCTTTCGGAAGGCGTTGTTCTGAGAATGTCAAAAGATCCGAACAACGACAGATATTTCATCAGTGCGGGCAGCAGCCTTTACTGCCGTGAGAGAGAACAGTTCCGCAAAATAAATATCCGCAAAGGCGCGGGAAGTATTTTCGATATCTTTGTAAAAGACGGCATGATATGGATATTGCAGAACAACGGCATACTTGCGTATGATGAACAGCGCATACTTGACGGCGAGGACGTTATTCCCGACGAATACAGCTTTGAACACGGCTTGACGGGTTCTATAAACGCAAATACATGGCATTTTACCGACAGCGACGGCAGACTTTACATCTCCACAAGGAACGGCATAAGCATCTTTGATTTTGAACCCGTGAAAAATATCCTGCCGAAAGGGATAATAAACAATATCTCCGTTGACGGCGAACAGCTTGGCTCTCCGAGCGAACTCGGGCTTGAAAGTTCCGCAGGACGTATGACCATAGATTTTGCAGCTTTATCATACACCGGAACAACAAATGTGGGCATTTCATATATGCTTGAAGGTTTTGACGAGGAAGAAACGGTCATTATCGGCGAAAAAAGCGGAAATGTGAGCTATACCAATCTTCCCGGAGGAGAATATACATTCCGCCTGAAAATTTTTGATATCGGCTCCGAGGAAAATTTCAACGAATACGAACTCCCAATTTCAAAAGAAATGAAACTTTACGAGCGTCCGTTTTTTATCCCGCTGACGATACTGCTTACTATTGCCGCAAGCGTTGGCATAGTTCTGCTTGTCTCATGGATAAAAATACGGAATATCCGCAAACGTCAGCACGAATACCGCAGTATAATCGAACAGTCTCTCATGACATTTGCACGAGCAATAGACGCAAAAGACCGCTATACGAACGGACATTCGCTGCGCGTTGCAAGATATTCCGCAGAGCTTGCAAAAAGAATGGGAAAATCAAAACTTGAACAGGAAAACATTTATTATATCGCATTGCTGCACGATATAGGAAAAATAGGCATACCCGACAGCATACTCCGCAAGCCGGGAAAACTTACCGATGAAGAACGTGAAGTGATTCGTCAGCACCCTGTTATAGGCGGAAAGATACTGAAAAACTTTTCCGCCCTTGAAGGTATAGCAGACGGCGCAAAATATCATCACGAACGTTATGACGGAACGGGTTACTGCGAAAAACTTTCCGGTCATGACATACCGGAAGTCGCAAGGATAATCGGCGTAGCCGACACATACGATGCCATGAGCAGCAACCGGATCTACATAAAAGCATTTTCGGAAGACGATATTGTGAAGGAACTTAAAGATTGCAGCGGAACGCAGCTTGATCCCGACATAGTGCCGATAATGCTTGAAATGATAAAAGACGGATCCGCGCCGATAAAGCTTGACCCCAACGAAACGGACACGGTTTTCGGCGATCTTGCCGAAACGGAAGAAAAGAATGAGAATTAATTTAACAGTCTGTCGAAAAAGTATTTGTAAAAAATATGGTTGTTTGAAAACGTACTTTTTTAGAAAAACAAATTGCTCTGTATTGCAAAACAGCTCACCGGGCTGTTTTGCAAGGCATAAATTACAAAAAACGTTAATGCCAAGGGGAACGCTCTCTCTTGCAGAGCGTTCCCCTCTTGCCGCCCAAAGGGGCGGCAATTCACCCCTTTGCAGAGGCGCCTAAAGGCATTAGGAGATTTCGCCGTTCTGCGAAAAACGAACTGCGTTCGTTTCGGCGGCAGGGCTTAGACGAATGCGAAGCATTCGTTTTTCCCTCAGACCCCGCGAGCTGGACTCAGCTCGACCAGCTTTTCGGGCAAAGTTTTGTTTTTCGTTTTTTAGTTTGTCCGCGCCTGCTTTTAGATTTTCGACAGTCTGAATTAATTTAATACCGCGATCGCAATATTCAAATATGCCGCGAATATCACCCATATCAGATATGGGATATTTAAATTCCCCGCAAGCGGTCTTATCCTTCGGAAATCAACTGTCATTTTTATTATCAGCGTAAACAGGAAAATTATTATCCCCGCTGCGAGCCATAATTTTTCAAAGCCGAAAAATACTATGCTCCATGAGAAATTTACAAATAACTGCGACCAATATGTTTTTAATGCGGAATTTATATCATCGTCATAAGCGCGGGAATTTTTTATCATGTATGCGGAAATTCCCATAACGGCATACAACACCGTCCAGACAGCGGGGAAAAGCCATGCGGGCGGCAAAAGCGGCGGCTCGCGGTATTTTACAAAAAAATCACCGAAACCGCCCGAAAATAATGCGGAAAGCGCTCCCGCAAGTTCCGCGGAAACTATGTAAATAAAAAGTTCAACAATATTTATTTTCTTTTTTTCATTATTCATAAGACAGCCCTCCCGTTTTTTTATTTTTATGCGGAAGAGCTGTTTTTTATGAATTTTTAAAAAATATTTTCTACCATTTCCCGCGTTTCGGGACTTACACCGCCGTCTATTATCACAGGTTCAAATTCTTCAAGCACAACGAACTGTTTTTCATCTGCCGGACGCATGGTTCGCATATAAAATATCTGCCTGCCTGTATCGGGATCGCTGAATACAGCGTAAATATCAACGAGATAAAAACCCTTTTCCCTGCTGTAGCGAAGATCTTTTCTGAAAAATTTATCACAGTGTATCCCCTTGGAATTCAGTTCCATAAATCGTTCCGCAAGACCGTTATTATATTCCTCGTCATATCCCTGTTCGTCATAATAATTCACATCTATGAAATAATACCCGATGTTCTGCGCAGATCTATCAATATTTATCGCACGGATCTCTCTATCGTCCATAGCTGCGGGCAGAAGTTCCGGATCAAGCATAAACCCAAGTTCGTTGTTGATAAAGATATTGAATTTATCGTCTGAATCCTTTGTCTGACAGGACAGATACATAGTATCGTCTCCGTATGCGGCTTTTTCATATCCGACTGTAAACTTTACCGCGGGGAAGCCTTCGGTGCTGACGATAAATTCCGAACACATTATCCTGCCGCCGTCAACAGGTTCGCTGTAATAACTTTCGCCTGCGGAAATATCCGTTTTTTTGTCCTTTATCATGCTGTAATATTCATTAAGAAGTTCATTGCAGCGCGCAAGTTTTGACGCACCTTCTCCGATGTCATCGAAATTTTCCTTTGCGGTCTGCCATCTGTCATCATATCTGAAAGAAAGTGCGTCCGTTACCTCATCAATATTTCCCGAGCAGATATTTTCAACGACTTTTTCCGCTTTTCCGGAGCTTAGCATTATTTCGGCGGAAAAAAACGGATACCTGTCCGAAGTTTTTACGAAAATTAGAAAACCGTTCCAGCACGCTAAAATAAAAAGACACACAACAAGCGAAATTACAAGGAATTTATGATGAGAAAGTTTTTTATGCAATTTTTTGAAAGGCTTTTCGGGAAAATTTTTTACTTCTTTTTCGGACTTCACTTCGCTTTTGTGATCCTTTAAAATTGATGAACAAACCGGACAATCGGCAATATGTTTTTCTATTTCAAGAGAAGTTTCTGCGGAACATAACCCGTCGCAGTAATTCGGCAGCAAGTCCTGTACAACAGCACATTTCATAATATCATTTCCTTTCGTTTATTTTTTTGAGGATAATTTCCTTCGCACGGAAAAAAGTCACCCGCGCCCAACCGTCCGACTTCCCGAAAATATCACCTATTTCCTTATAGGAAAGTTCGCTGAATATCCTCAGGGAAAAGACTTCTTTGTAAGGTTCTTCGAGAGTGTGAAGGATCTTGTGGATATTCAGGGTCTGTTCTTTATCCTCATAGCGCAGGATAATATTTTCCTCGTCGGGGAATTCCTGTTCCGCTATGGGAATGTTTTTCCGCTCGCTTTTCCGCAGATAGTCGGTATACAAATTTTTTGCTATCTCACAAAGCCACACGGACATTTTGCATTTTCCGTTATAGCTGCCGATATTTTTTACCGCGCGGTAAAATGTCTCTGAAGTCAGTTCTTCGGCAATATCAGCGTTACGGCATCTGCTTAACAGAAAACCGTAAACGGTCTTTGCATAAAGCCTGTATATCTCGTCAAGGTCGGACATCTTCACACCTCCTTTTGCTTATTAAGACGAATTAAAATGAAAAACGTTACAGAATATTTTCACTAAAATTAATTATACGCTTTTAATAAACTTAAATCAAGTCTTGAATGAGCGGATAAGTTATGTTATAATAATGGATAGAACGATAAAAATAATTTGCGGAAGGAATTTTCTTATGTCTCTTTTTATATGCCCCGTATGCGGAGAAAAACTCGAAAAAAATGATAAAACATATTTTTGCCGCAATAACCATTGTTACGATATAGCAAAAGCAAAATATGTGAACCTGCTGATGTCCCGAACTTCAAAGGAAAAAAGGCACGGCGATGATAAACTTATGATACAGGCAAGAAAAAATTTCCTTGAAAAAGGATATTATAATATCCTGCTGAAAGAAATTTTATCCGTAACGGAAAATATCCTGCATGACGGCTGTACGATAGTCGATATCGGCTGCGGCGAAGGCTGGTATACCGACAATATATATAAATTTGCCGTGAGCAAAGTTTCCGATGTGAAAATGGCTGGGATAGACATTTCAAAAACAGCTGCTGCCGCTCTCGCAAAAAGGAACAGCAGCATCGAGTCCGCCGCCGCAAGCGCAAAAGCCGTTCCTATCGGGAATGAAGTATGTGATATCTGCTTATCCGTATTTGCACCGTGCGATATTTCCGAAATAGAAAGGATAACAAGGAAAAACGGATATTTTATCAGAGTTTATCCCTTGGAAGATCATCTGTTAGGCTTGAAAAGATCGATATATGACAGCGTGTATGAAAATAAGCCGAAAGAAATTGTTTCTGACGGCTTTGAAAAGACCGCAAAAAAAGAAATAAGATCCATGCTCCATATAGACAGCAGCGAGGATATAATAAACCTGTTCATGATGACGCCGTATTATTACAAAACAAGCAGAGCGGATCAGGAAAAAATACGCGGACTTTCCGAACTTGATACAGAGATCGCCTTCGGCATAGACGTTTACAGAAAATGTTAGTCTGAACGGCAAAATGCGTCAAAATTGCCTGCCGCCGATTGACTTTTGTATTAAATTATGCTATAATGTTTGTGTGTAATTTATTTTAAGGAGCAAATATGATGAAAAGAAAACTTGGCGGGATATTACAGCCGTTGATCGTCTGCATAGCTGCTGTCTCGGTAATTTTGATAGGTATCACATACTTCAATTTTATATCAAAAAAGATATATGAGGACAGCACAAACCACCTTGAAGAAATATACGATCAGGTAAAACGTTCTTTCATAGCATTTGCGGAAAGGAACTGGGGTCTGCTTGAAAGCTGGGGAGACTATTTTATCCTCGCAGGGAACGAAGGCAGCGACAGCATTTCCGCCATTATTGAAAAAGAACGCGAAAACTGGGGCTTTACGGAGTTCTACTTTTTCTCGAACGATAAAACAGGCATGACCGCTTCCGGCATAAAATATGAGTACGATACCCATAATGCATGGTCCTTGATGACGGAAAGCAAAGAACCTATCATTATAGGACGTCACCTTTCCAACGGAACGGAAGTCACCGTTTTCGCAAGACCTGTTCCACATGGGAAATATAAGGATTTTGAGTACGATTCGATCGCCGTGAGCTATTCAAATGCCGATATGTCAAGATCTATCAACGTTGACGCTTTTTCCGGAAAGGCAAAATGCTTCGTTGTACATAATGACGGCACTATCCTGCTTTCCGCACAGCCGGACAAAAGTACATTTGAAAATTACCTTGAGCATCTGCGCTCCGTCTCCGATATCCCCGAGGAAGAATTTTCAAAGATACAAAGCGACTGGCAAAGCGGCAGCACGGGACTTGTGCAGTGCAAGATAGAAAACGAAAATAACTGCATACTCTATCAGCCCCTCGGCTATCAGGATTACATACTCCTTAGCATAGTTCCGCAGAACGTCCTAAGCGCAGGTTTCCTTTCCGTACAAAAAACCACCATAAACGTATTGATCGCGATCTTTACTCTTATAGGCGCGGCGGCACTGATACTTATTGTCCAGAACAGTCTTAAAAAAAGCCGCGAGAGCGAAACGGAACTCAGATACAGGGAGCTTATGTTCGATGTGCTTTCAAACAGCGTTGACGATATATTTATAATGCTCGATGAAACAAATATCAGCGTTGACTACATAAGCCCGAATATCGAACGCCTGCTCGGCATACCCGTTCAGGAAGCAAGATCGAATATACGCGTCATGGAAAAATGCGCCGTTAATTTCGATGTAGTTATCCCAAGGAACGTTCTCGACGAGATACCGCTCAACGGCAATAAATACCGGGAATGTGAATATATGCACCAGAACACGGGAGAACGCCGCTGGTACAAAATGACCGTTTACCGTATGCATATACAGGAAAAAGGAAAATATATCATCGTACTTTCCGACAGGACACAGGATCGTCAGCGCAACACGCAGCTCCGCGAAGCCCTCAACGCCGCACGCAGCGCAAATGAAGCAAAAAGCAATTTCCTTTCAAATATGTCTCATGATATACGCACGCCTATGAACGCCATAGTGGGATTTTCCGTTCTTCTGGAAAAAGACGCGGACAAGCCCGATAAAGTAAGAGAATATACCCGCAAGATAACAGCTTCGGGACATCACCTGCTGAGTCTTATAAATGATGTTCTGGATATGAGCAAGATAGAGAGCGGAAAAACCTCCCTCAACGCCGAGCGTTTCAGCCTTCCCGAACTTATAGAGGAACTCAACATCATAATCACTCCTCAGGCAAAAGCCAAAGAACAGGAGTTCAAGATCTACGTTCAGGGCGCGCCGCCCGAACAGCTGATGGGAGATAAGCTGCGTCTCAATCAGATACTTATAAACCTTCTTTCCAACGCGGTAAAATATACCCCGCACGGCGGAAAGATAGAATTTACCGTAAGCGAACTCCCCTCTTCAAAACAATATGCCAAGCTGCGCTTTATCGTCAAGGACAACGGCATCGGCATGAGCAAGGAATTCCAAGAGCATATTTTTTCACCGTTCAGCCGTGAGATCAATTCCGTTATAAACAATATCCAAGGCACAGGTCTCGGCATGGCGATCACAAAAAATCTTGTTGACCTTATGGGCGGCATAATAAGCGTTGAAAGCGCGCCCGATGAGGGAAGCACATTCACTGCGGAACTTTCATTCGCGCTGCCCGAAAAGGAAGAATCCGATTCATGGTTCAAGCAGAAAATACTGCGTATGCTCGTTGCGGACGATGAAGAAGAGATCTGTCTCGACATACGCGAACTCATGCGCGATACGGGAGTTGAAGTCGCTTATGTCACCGACGGTTCCGCAGCTGCCGCGGAAGCTGTCCGCGCACATGAACAGGGCGAGGACTACGACGTTATCCTCCTTGACTGGAAAATGCCCGGCGTGAGCGGAGTTGATGCGGCAAAAATGATACGCGGCAAAATAGGTCAGGATATCCCTATACTTGTGCTCACATCTTATGACTGGAACGACATCGAAAGCGAAGCAAGAGAAGCAGGCATAAACGCATTCATGTCAAAACCGTTCTTCGTGTCTACTTTCTGGCAGACCATAAAACCGATGTTCAACGCAGATGTACCTGCCGTACATGAAGAAAATACCGTTCAGAGCAGCGTGATGAAAGATAAATTCTTCCTTGTTGCCGAGGACAACGAGCTGAACGCCGAGATCCTTACCGAAATGCTGCATATGGAAGGCGCCGACTGCGAGATCGCGGTAAACGGCAAAGAAGCCGTTGAAAAATTCACAGCTTCAGGACCGGGAAAATTTGATATGATATTCATGGACGTACAAATGCCCGTCATGAACGGATATGAAGCCACAAAACTAATACGAGCTTCCGCTCACCCCGAAGCAAAAACTATACCCATTGCTGCAATGACCGCAAACACCTTTGCGGAAGATGTGCGCAACGCTATAAATTCGGGAATGAACGGTCACCTTGCAAAGCCTATAGACATGAACGCCGTAAGAGAACTTGCGGACAAGCTTCTGAACAAAAAGGAAAGTTAAAGCTTTACAGGTCTGCAAAGAAATATTTGCAAAAAACCCTTGACAAAATGAAAAATATAAGTTATCATTATTTTATGAACTGTTAAAAGCAATGATCGGGAGAGTAACGGATATTACGTTCCAAAGAGAGGGCATATTTTGCTGAAAGTGCCTGTTCGGATATCCCGCGAAAGACACCCGTAAGCTTCCATGTGTAAATCGTGCAGTTCCGCGCGAAAAGCATGGACGTTTCCCCGCGTTAAGGAACAATGAGGTCTGCAATTCTTTCGTTTTGCAGATGAAATCGGGTGGTACCACGGTTTTTCTGCCGTCCCTTTACGGGGCGGCTTTTTATTTAAACAAAGGAGAATTTATTATGTCAGTCATCACAAACAGACCAAAGGGAACTCAGGACGTTCTTCCCTCGGAAGTATACAAGTGGCAGACGGTGGAACGCTGTGCTGCGGAAACTGCCGAGTGTTTCGGATTTAAAGAAATGCGTTTCCCGACATTTGAAAACACCGCGCTTTTTAAAAGAAGCGTAGGCGACACAACGGACGTCGTTCAGAAAGAAATGTACAGCGTTGCCGCAAAAAGTCCCGCCAACGGAAAAGATCCCGACGACTTTACGCTTCGTCCGGAAGGAACGGCAGGTGCGGCAAGAGCGGCAATTGAAAACGGACTTCTGAAAGAAGCTTTGCCGCAGAAAGTTTACTATATGATCTCATGTTTCCGCCACGAAAAGCCGCAGGCGGGAAGACTGCGTGAATTCCACCAGTTCGGCGCGGAAATGTACGGAAGTGCCGATGCGTCCGCAGACGCGGAAGTCATTTCCCTTGCAAAATCGCTGCTTGACAGACTTGGACTTGAAAATGTGGAACTTTTCATAAATTCCATAGGCTGTCCGAAATGCCGTGCGGAATATCACAAGGCACTGAAAGAATATTTTTCCGAGCGTAAGGACGAGCTTTGCCCCACCTGTCTTGAACGTTTAGAGAGAAATCCCATGCGTATACTTGACTGCAAAAGTCCTATCTGCCAGGGCATAGCAAAGGGCGCACCCGTTATCCTTGATTTTCTCTGCGAGGAATGTTCCGCACACTTTGAAAAGCTGAAAACTCTGCTTGATGATATGGGCATCAAATTCAGTGTTGACCCGAAGATAGTCCGCGGGCTTGATTACTATACAAAGACTGTATTTGAGTTTATAACCAACGACATCGGCGCACAGGGAACTGTCTGCGGCGGCGGGCGTTATGACGGACTTATCGAACAGCTTGGTGGGGATCCTCTTCCCGCGCTGGGATTTGCCATGGGTCTGGAAAGGATCATAATGACAATGGAAAATGCGGGCGTAGAATTTGTTCCCGCAAGGAAATGCGATCTGTACATCGCATCAATGGGTGAAGCGGCGCAGCGGAAAGCAGCTGTTCTTACAAATATTCTTCGTGCGGAAGGATTTTATGTTGAAGCCGACACCATGGGGCGCGGCATAAAACCGCAGATGAAGTATGCCAACAAGATAGGTGCGACATTTACCATAGTTCTCGGTGACAACGAACTTGAAGCGGGAAAGGCAAAACTAAAGAACATGGAGACAGGCGAGCAGGTCGATATTTCTCTCGGAGACAGTTTTATTGATGAATTTTCCAATAACCTTATTGCCGAGATGTTCAAAGCGGAGGAAGGCTGAGCCTTCACGCATACGGGCGTAGTTTTGTTTTTCTGATGTTTTGAGCCTGCGCCTAAAGTTTTGATATTCTTTTCACCGGTGGGGGTTCTTTATTTTGCTTTTCTTATCTTTTCGTTCATCTTATAACCTTTTTTACCAAAACGTTCGGGGGGATGACACTTCAGGGAAGGAAGAACCCGAACGCGCCTTTAGGCGCTCGCCGGGTTCTCCCTTCCCCT
>CANQPX010000014.1 GCA_947625915.1 uncultured Clostridia bacterium | reverse complement strand
AGACCCCGCAGCCTTGAAAGGCTGGCGAACTTTTTGCTCAATTTTGCGCTGCGCGCAAAATTGTTAAAAACTTTTTCGGCACCATTTTTTTATTTGAGCGGTTCAAGTGTATCAAGATCATACGGCGTTTGCTGATATACACAATAGTTCAGCCAGTTTGAAAAGATCAGGTTCGCATGAGCACGCCAGATAAAATGCGGCGGCTGCGACGGATCGTCATAAGGAAAATAATTCTTCGGGACGGCAATATCAAGTCCCTTGGCTTTGTCACGGAAATATTCTCCCGAAAGCGTGAGCCTGTCATATTCAAAATGCCCCATAAAAAAGAACTGTCTTTCGGTCACATCGGCAATTATATTTACCCCCGCTTCTTTTGAAGAAGCAAGTATTTGAAGCTTGTCCACCTTTTCCACATCTTCTCTGTGGATCTCGGTATGCCTTGAATGGGGAACATAGAATTTCTCATCAAATCCTCTCAGCAAAGGGTAATTCACCACTTCCGCCTTATGCGGGAAAATGCCGAACATTTTCTGCGGGAGATCATACTTTGGTATGCCGTAATGGAAATAAAGTCCAGCCTGCGCTCCCCAGCAAATATGCAGAACAGAATATACATTGCTTCTCGACCATTCCATTATTTCGCAAAGTTCATGCCAGTAGTCCACTTCCTCAAAAGGAAGATGTTCGATAGGCGCGCCTGTTATTATCATTCCGTCAAAACGCTGATCCTTCACATCGGCAAAAGTCTTGTAAAATTTTGTAAGGTGTTCCTGCGAAGTAGTTTTTGTAACATGGCTTGCCATCTGTATAAGTTCAACATCTACCTGTAAAGGTGTATTTGACAGCAGTCTCAGTATCTGAGTCTCTGTCTCTATTTTTTTAGGCATAAGATTTACTATCGCAATTTTCAGCGGACGAATATCCTGATGAGAAGCTGCCGTATCGGTCATTACAAAGATATTTTCCTGATTAAGTACGGCAAAAGCAGGTAAATTATTCGGTATATTTATAGGCATTTTATGTTCCTCCATTGGAAGTATTTTCATTTGCAGAAGTTTCCTCCGCGGTATCTGTCGGGGAAGTATCCGCATTTACATTATTTGAAACAGCCGTATCCGCAGAAGGGGCTGTGACGCTCCAAGTGCTGCTTGCAGAAGACGAGGAAATGCTGCCGCTTTCGGAAGCAGATGTTCCGGAAGTATTCTTTTCGTCCGATGCGGCGGTCGGTCCCGTTGAACTTTCCGTAAAAGCAGCAGTATCTGCTGACGGAACAACAGTCTCAGGCGCAGAAACATTCCGATCGCTTTCCCCCGGAACAGCGGTCACCGTACCCATTACAGGCGGAGAAGCGGCAGTATCTGCTGCGACTCCGAGTATCGTGAAAGGCGAATTTTTCGGAGTGCCTGTAGGAGTATATGTAGCGCGGTACTGCTCGTAGGTATCGGGCGGTTCGGTAGAAGTCAGCGTCGGCATGGTCGTTATATACGGAACTATGCCGGTATCGGGGATCCTTTCGGAACTTTTGTCGGAGCAAGCGGGGAGCATTGCCGCCGACAAAGCGATGAACAAAAAAACATATCTTTTCATAATAAATATATTGTACCACAACATCAAACATTTTGCAAGAGATAACAATGCTATTTAACAAGAGTAAAAAACATTTTATCGGTTCGTTCACAAAATATTTACATATAAAATTTGTCGAAAATTATTCCAAATAATGCGTAATTGTTGTATAATTATAGTGTATGCTGAATTATAATACGAACGTACAGCGAAAGGAGGAGAAATATGCGCCGTTCCGTTAAATTAAAGCTTATTATTTTTACGATAGTTATATTTGCATTGGCAGCGGCAGCATTTTCTCTCCTTGCATATTCCGCCGCAAAACGTTCCGCCGAAGCCGCGGCGCTTTCGGTGATAGAACAAAGCGCTGTTTCAGCAGCAGGATCCGTTTCGGGACGGATAGACGCCATAGAAGCCATCGCTGAGGACGTTTCATCGGATACATCGCTTTCACGCGCTCCCGATGAGTTCAGAAAAAATATGCTGAAAATAAAAAACAGCAGCTATAAAGATGAAGATATCCTTTTTGATATCGCTTATATGAAAGATCTGCGGTCTATAGACGGTTCGGCTGATTACTCGGACATATCTTCCGCCCGAAGTGCCGCAGACGGCGTTCCCATGCTGTCGGAACCATACGACCTTAACGGCAGGAACGTGGTATGCTATTCCGTGCCTATGAATTATATCAAGGAGGAACAAGCCTGCGTCCTTATTTTCATATGCGAGAGCGATTTTATTTACAGTGCTGTGGAAAATATATCCTTGGGAGAAAGTTCTTCCGCATACATTTGCAGCGGCGAAAATATAATTGCGGGTGCTCCGTCAAAAGCGGAAAATGTTTACACCGCAAAAGCAGCTGTTGATAATATGCCTGACTGGACATTGTGCGTTGACGCAGTCCCCGAAGAACTTATGCCCGATCTAACATCGGGAATAGCCGTGATCGCAGTTATTTCCGCTGTGCTTGCGATACTTTTCTGCATAATGATCGCCACTTTCACGGGAAAAGCACTCGGTCCTGTGACACAGATCGCGGACAGGATATCTGCTCTCGCGGAAGGAGATCTTACTTCTCCCGTACCGAAAGTAAATTCTTCCGATGAGATAGCGGTGATAGCAAATGCTGTCGAAAAAACAGCTGTCGCTTTGAAAGGCTGCGTCAACGAGATAGCAAATTCCGTTTCCGAGACAGCAAACGGAAATATCGCCGAAAATGAACAGCTTTATCACGGAGACCTTGCAACGATCTACGAAGCGATCTCCAAACTGAAAAAGTTCCTGCGCGGAACGGTGGGAGAAATACGCTCCGCATCGGAATCAGTCATCGACAGCGCGGAAAAACTCGGTTCATCGGACACTGCGGAGATCCCCGAAAAATATGAAGCTGCCGATCTTCCCGACCAAAAAATGAACGAATACATCGAAAAAGCTTCCGAAAAACTCAAAGAAGCCTTCAGGTATCTTGATAAGGAACGGGAAAAACTTTTGCAGCTGTCGGAAACGATAGTTTCCGTAAACGTTAATGCAGACGATATCCACTCCGTTACAGAACAGATAGAAGATATCGCCTTTCAGACGAATATCCTTGCGCTCAATGCAGCTGTTGAAGCCGCGTCTGCGGGAGAAAACGGAAAAGGCTTTGCCGTGGTAGCCGATGAAGTCCGCGCACTGGCAAAAAGCAGTTCGGACGAAGCAAAGAAAACTGCGGAAATAATCGGTACGGTCATATCTTCCGTCAGCGGCGGAGCAGAACTTGCCAAGGACACATCTTCAATGCTTGACAAGGCGGAAAGCTCCGCAAAAGAAGCTTATGGATACATGGAAAAGATAATTTCGGCTTCTGCGGAAATTTCGGAAATGTTCAGAAATGCCCAAGAAAAAATTTCCGATCTGTCGGAAACGCTTGCCGAACATTCCCGCAAAAACGAAATATCGAACGAAGCGGAAGATATCCTTGCCGATGCAAAACGTTTACAGGAAATAACCGACGCTTTCAAAACAGAATAAATAAAATAATGCTGTCCCGATAACAATAAGGACAGCAATTTTTTTAAAGGAGTATGAGAATTATGAAAAAGACGATCGCTTTAACGGCTTTTCTTTGCGCGGGGATAGTTCTTTGCGGCTGCGAAAATAAAGGAAATACCACCGTAACGGATATTTCCGCCGTTTCGTCCGCAGCTTCGGACAGTTCCATAACTATGGAAGAAGCAGAGCAGACAGCATTTGCCGACGCGGGAGTTTCCGAAGCGGATATAACTCATCTTAAAGTCAATCATAACACCGAGGACGGCGGGAATGTTTTCAAGGTGGAATTTTTCGATGCAGACAATGCGTATGAATATGAAATAAGCGCCGAAACCGGAAATATCGTTTCCAAGAGCATAGGACCGCGTTCGGAAACTGTACCGAACAATTCCGCGGCTCCTGTCACCGAAGCGGAAACTCACCCGCTTGACACAACTACCGTTCAGCCCGCCGTTACCGAAAGCAGCACAGTTTCTCAGGCGGCGACCGAAAATACTGCCGTTTCGCAGACGGCTATGGCAAATACCACCGCTTCCGCAGCAAAGAATATTTCCGAAGATGAAGCAAAACGTATCGCATTTGAGGACGCGGGAATTTCCGAGTCCGATGCGGAATATGTCAGCGTCAAACCCGACCGTGACGACGGCAGAAAAGTTTTTGACGTGGAATTCTACGCGGGCGGTGTTGAGTACGACTACGAGATAGATGCGGAAAACGGCAGGATACTTTCCTTTGACAAAGATGCAGAAGGACTTCCCGCCCGATCCGAAACATCAGGCAGCGGCAGGATCTCCGAAGCCGAAGCAAAGGAAATAGCATTTGCCGATGCGGGTATCACTGAAAGCGATGCAAAACGCGTAAAGACCGAATTTGACCGTGATGACGGCAGAGAGTTATACGAGGTGGAATTCTATTACAACAATATGGAGTACAGCTACGAGATAAACGCTGCCGACGGAAGTATCATCGAGCGTGACATTGACAGGGACTGAGGATCACTCATCTTCTCCGCTTTCTCCGCTGTCGGAACGCTGCTTAACGGCATTTATCTGTTCGAGAATATGATCCACCGTTTGTGAAAGCCGCGATGTGGGGCGTTCTATGCGTTCAAGATCGCCGCTGTCGAGAACTATTATCCTTCCGCTTTGGTAAGCGTCAAGAGAATAAACTTCCTCGGGAAGTCTGTCCTGTATCTCCTGCGGGATAACGAGCCATTCCGGATCAAGCGCGGACAGTTCTTCCGCAGTAAGAGCGTCTTTCGCGTCGGCAGCGGCATTTTCCCCGAAGTTTGAAAAGAAATTCCCCGCGAAGGTATCATCGGACGCAGCCGCAAGATCGGGCGAAATGATATATACAAAACTTTCTATAGAATTTTCCGCTTTCCGCAAAGAATCGGACAGCGGTCTCATGGCATCGTCGGCAGCTTCGGCACAGGAAATTTTTCCTCCGAAGACTGCCGCGATGTCATTATAGCAGGAATAAAGTTCTTCCACCGATATGGGAGCGGAAAGGATCATAACTCTCGTTCCCGCGTCTTCTATGGAAACTATATCCTTTTTTGCGATAGGACTTTGTGAGATAAGCAGCTGCGGAGCAGCTGCTATTACAGCGTCCGCATCGGGATTTGCAGCCGAACCGAGTATCGCCTTTTCGGAAATATTTTCGGGGTAATCGCAATAACTGCTTCTGCCGATGAGTTTATCGGAATATCCGAGTTCGCATATCATTTCTGTAATTGCAGGAGAAAGCGAACCCACGGTCTGAGGCTGTTCGTTGAACACAAAGGAGCCTACCGTTACGGGATATGGTTTTTCTTCGGCTTGGGAAACCGTTGTCGGAGCGGGAGCCTCCTGAGAGATCTCGGAGCAGCCGCAAAGAATTACAGCCGCAGCGGAGATCACCGCGGCAAGTTTATTTACAAATTTATACAAGACTAAAAACACCTCTGTAAACGATCATATCTATAGGATAGCACATTTTTCTCAAAATTACAATAGCCGACAAAGGACTTTTTTACTTTATTGTATAGTTTACTGTATAAGCTTTGTAACATTTAAACAAAAATAAAAAAAGTTGTTGATATTTTTATAAATATATTGTATAATTGTATTGTAATTATAGTTGTTCGTGAGGACGTTTTTGTGCAGAACGTCCTATCGAAAAACCATCGGGAGGAAATGCCTTCTTTCGGGGGCAATGCTATTTCTATGAAAAACAGAGAAAAAAAAGTAAAATTATTTTCCGTACTTTCATATATAGGCGTAGTATTTCTCTTTGCCGCAGTGCTCGCGGCAGCTTTTTCCGAAGCGTATAAAGGCGCTGCGATAACGGCAGCGGCAGTTATCGCGGCAGGCTTGGTGTTTATGCTGAAATATGTCTTTTCATATTATTCCGAAAAGCTTGGTTCGATAAACAAATTCGTGTCAAAAATACACGGATATGCTGAGATAAGATACGATAAAAAGACCGATGAAGCCCACATTTCCAAAAATTTTACAGATATTACCGGTATCGAAACTCCCGATAATATCATAGACGGAACGGATTATAAAAAGCTCGTCTGTGAACTTATCTCCTGCCCCGATGACGCGGGAGCGGACATTTATATGTCCTCAAGACCTGAAACATGGTTCAGAGTCAATACGGTGGATACTGAAGAATGTGAGTTCACAACGATAAGCGATGTTTCCGACTATGTATCATGCAAAAATATCATAAAAAGCCTTAAATATTACGACAGCGATACGGGTCTGCTCTGCCGTGACGCATTTATGACAAAAGTCCGTACAACGGCTGTTTCGGACTACGGAACGATAGGTCTTGTGACTATCCTCGTCAGCGGCATAGATAAAGTTATTTCCTTCAACGGCACTGCCGCAGGCGATAAAGTCCTTTCAAAAGTCGCCGCAGCACTTAAACGTTACGAAAATCCCCACAACGTTTTTGCCGGAAGAACTGCAACGAATGAATTTTGCTTATTGCTTACGGATATTTACGACGAGGGCTGCAAAAAATATGCCGATAAGTTCCTTGCAAGCGCAGAAGAAGCCCTCGGCGAAGAAGGCTCGGGCTACGTCCGCATTTACTGCGGCTACGCGGTGTTCAACGGCGAGGAACATAATGCGGAGGAAATGCTCTCATCGGCAGACTATGCCGCATATGACGCAAAAAGTTCCGCTTCTGGCACGCCTGTTATTTTCAATAACGAAAGCTACTCTCTCATGGCATTTGACTTCCAGAAAGTTCAGGTGTTCAATACCGTTGTGGGAGAAAACCGCATACGCTACAACTTCCAGCCTATAGTTGACGCGGCAACAGGCGAGATATTTGCCTATGAAGCACTTATGCGCCCCGAAGAGATAAACGGCATAAAACTTTCTCCACTCGAGACCATAAGCATTGCCGAAAAACAAGGCATGACCGCCGAGATCGAGAGACTTACTTTCACCAATACGGTAAGTTTCCTTTCGGAAAATCAAGACTTCTTCCGAAACAAAAAATTGTTTATAAACAGTATCCCCAACTGTCTGCTCTCCGAACAGGAGTATGACCGTATCTTCGGCGAATACAGCGGGATATTCGATAAACTCGTTGTCGAAGTTACCGAAGGCTGCCAGATCTCTCAGGAAAATATCGATATACTCCGCCGCCGCTATAAAGAAAAGCGCGCGCAGCTTGCTCTTGACGATTACGGCACAGGTTATGCAAACGAATCATCACTTATATCAATAAAACCCGATTACATAAAAATAGACCGCTCACTTATAAGCGGTATCGACAGCGACAGCAGAAAACAGCACCTTGTGGGAAATATGATAAGCTTTGCCAAAAAGCACGGCATAAAAGTCCTCGGCGAAGGCGTTGAAACAAGAGATGAACTCGAGAACCTTATAACTCTCGGCGTTGATCTTATACAGGGTTATTATACCAGTAAGCCGAACGCGGTGCTCCTTCTGGATATTCCCGCGGATATCAAGAGCGAGATAGTCGATATCAACATCAAAAATGTCGGTTACGCCCGCAAGATATTCGTTCTTTCAAATCCCGACCCGATAGACGCGGTAGCTCTTGCGGTAAAAGGCTATACGGATATAGAAGTAAAAACTTCCCCCGTTTACATCAAAGGCGATCCGTCAAGAGCGGTAAATGTGCGCATCCGCTGCGAAGACGGTTACAACGGCACTATCAATATAAATAACGTCAACCTTGACGGTCTGGATTCCCCTGTACTTACTCTGGGAAGCGGCTGCGAAGTCATGCTGAATACCGAGGGAAGCTGCTATTTCTCATATGAAGGCATTCGCGTTCCCGAATCAAGCAGATTTATCCTTACAGGAAACGGAAGTCTCAATATCGACGCTGCCGGCAACAACGGTGTAATAATCGGCGGCGGCTGTCAGCAGGATTTCGGAAAACTCCTGCTGAATATGGACGGCGACCTTAATATAACTTCCAAAGGCGACAGCATAGTCGGCATCGGCGGAGGAGTCGGCGGAGATAATTCCGGTATCGAGATAGTCAGCGGCGAGATATCCGCAAACCTGCGCGGTGCGTCCGTTGTCGGAATAGGTTCAATATCCGGAAATTCACCGATAAAGATATGCGACTCAAAGATCGGATTTGAAAGTTCGGGTCAAAGCGTTATCGCCATAGGCTCAAAGAACGGAAATATCTCCGTTGAATGCAGCAACGCGGAAATAACAGCGGACTGCGCGGGAGATAACTGCTGTGTTATCGGAACACTTGAAAACGGCAGCGGCACTGTCTCCATGCAGGACGGAAAATACGACCTTACTATCCATGCGAAAAATTCCGTTGCCATCGGCGCAATGAACGGAAAAACAGATGTATCGGTCAATTACGGATATTACCGCCTTGCCTGCGAAGGAAATACCGCAGTCGGCATAGGAGACGCCTTCGGTTCTGAAACGACTACGATAATTAACGGCATATTCAATATACATATTGCCGCAGGAAATCAGGTGCCGCTCGGAACAAAGAGCGGAAAGACCGTTATCCACAGCGGAAATATCTTCACCGACAGCCATGAGGAAATACACGCAGTCAGTCCTTTCGGAGATCCTCTTGAAAAACATACCATAGAATTAGACGGCGAAGCTTCCGGAAAGTTCAGAAGATCGGTAGTCTACGGCGGAAGTGAATATATATATTCTGCCGACGCCGCTTCGGGAGAAAACGAAGTAACGGTATATCTCCCTGTGGGTTACAAGCTGTAACTCCGTTACGATTATTTTCAACTTAACAAATAACAATTCCCCCGCTTTAAAAGCGAGGGAATTTTTTTCAATCATTGATCTCAAAGACCCATTTCCCGCCGTCACGGACGAGGACTCGTGAAACGCCTTTTATGGTCTCCTTTTCGGAATCGTTGTATACAACAATATCAAATGTAACGGAATATCTCCCGCTGCCCAGCTTTTCCCGCCCCTTGAAAGTAACGTCCGCACGAAAATCTTCTGTATCTTCAAGAACGTTTGCGATAGCTCTTGCCGCTTCGATGTCTGTTTCCGTAAGATCCTTTGCATCGGCTTTTGAAAAGCAGGCTTTATATGAGTTCATATCGCTTCTTTCAACGGCGGTAAAGAATTTATTTACCGTTTTCATCTGTCCGCCGTAATAGCTGCTCATAAATATGAGCAAGATCGTACAGATCAGAGCAGCGCCGCAGAAGATAATTCCCGCAAGCTTTCCTGCTGTAAGCTTTTTATTCATGGAAATTCTCCTTTAGTCTTTCAGGATAGCTCCCTGTGCGCCTGAAGTTACAAGCTTTGCATAACGTTTCAGATAGCCGTGGAGTTCCTTTGTCTTTGGAGTAAAGTTTGCAAGTCTGCGGTCGATCTCCTCCTGCGGAACTTCAAGAGTAATGGTATTTTCGGGGATATTTATGGAAATTATATCTCCCTCGTTTACAACGCCGATAACTCCGCCTACGGCAGCTTCGGGAGAAACATGACCGATAGCCGCGCCTCTTGTCGCGCCGCTGAAACGTCCGTCTGTGATAAGAGCGACTTTGCTGCCAAGACCCATTCCCATTATAGCGGAAGTGGGGTTAAGCATTTCTCTCATTCCCGGACCGCCCTTAGGTCCTTCATATCGGATAACAACAACATCGCCTTCGTTTATTTTTCCGCCGGTGATGGCAGCCATAGCGTCTTCTTCACAGTCGAAAACTCTTGCGGGACCGCTGTGAACGAGCATTTCATCACAAACTGCGCTGCGCTTTACAACGCAGCTGTCGGGAGCAAGATTTCCGCGAAGAACGGCAATACCACCTGTTGTACTGTATGGATTTTCAACCGGACGTATAACTTCAGGGTTCTTGTTTACGCAATTTGCGATATTTTCGCCCACGGTCTTTCCTGTAACGGTCATGCAGTCGAGGTTCAGAAGGTTTTTCTTGGAAAGTTCGTTCATCACCGCGTAAACGCCGCCCGCTTCGTTAAGATCTTCCATATAAGTGCCGCCTGCGGGAGCAAGATGGCAAAGATTCGGAGTTTTCGCGCTTATGCCGTTTGCCACATCAAGGTTTATGTCGATGCCGCACTCATGGGCAATTGCAGGAAGATGCAGCATACTGTTTGTGGAACATCCAAGAGCCATATCCACTGTAAGAGCGTTCATGAATGCCTTTTCGGTCATGATGTCAAGGGGCTTGATATCGTTTTTGATAAGTTCCATTATCTGCATACCCGCGCGCTTTGCAAGTTCGATCCTCTGAGAATAAACAGCGGGGATAGTTCCGTTGCCTTTAAGACCCATACCGAGAACTTCGGTAAGGCAGTTCATGGAGTTTGCTGTATACATTCCCGAGCATGAACCGCAGGTGGGGCAGCCTTTTATCTCGTATTCTTCAAGTTTTTTCTCGTCGATAGTTCCCGCGGCAAATTTTCCCACCGCTTCGGAAATGCTGGAGAAACTTGTTTTTGCGCCGTCAACACGTCCCGCGAGCATAGGACCGCCGCTTACGAAAATTGTCGGGATATTCAGTCTTGCAGCCGCCATGAGCAGTCCGGGAACGTTCTTATCGCAGTTCGGCACCATAACGAGCGCGTCAAAGCCGTGTGCCAGAGCCATAGCTTCTGTTGAATCGGCAATAAGATCTCGTGTAACGAGGGAATATTTCATTCCCCTATGACCCATTGCAATACCGTCACAAACGGCAATTGCGGGGAAAACTATAGGAGTTCCGCCCGCCATGGCAACGCCTAATTTTACCGCGTCAACTATCTTGTCGATGTTCATATGTCCCGGAACGATCTCATTGTAAGAGCTTACTATTCCCACTAAAGGACGGTCTATTTCCTCGTTTGTAAGACCAAGCGCATGGTAAAGCGCACGGTGTGGCGCATTGTTTGCGCCTTTTTTGATAGAATCACTGAACATTTTTATCTGTCCTTTCATTTAATTTAAATTATTCCTCGCCGAAATATTTTTTGTATTTCAGAATATACCTTTTTGCAAGCTTGCCGAATTTATCCGCATCAAAGGTTTCGGAAAATTCCTCATCAAGTGCGGAATATTCGTCATTTTCCGCAAGTGCAAGGAAATCTTCTATGCCGTGTCCGGAAACTTTTTTGCCGCTGTCGAAATTTATCTTCAAAGCCTTTTCGATAATGTCGGCAGGTCCGGAGAAGCCCACAGCACGGAAACCTTCCGCAGCCGCGCCTATGTAATCCCGCGAAGTGTTGAAAAACGCCTGCGCAAAACCGCCGTTCAGCACTTCTTTTGTGACATAATCCGCGCAGTAGATGTTCAGACAAGGCGTGGGAAGTGAATTTATCACTTCGCACATATTCCGCCAGTCCTCATCGAATTTTCCCTCTATCCACGAAGTTACCGCATGAACTATCTCTTTCCCCGGGATATCGTCAAGGCTTTCCCTTTTAAGGGCAGCGTGCTCTTTCTGCTTTTGCATGAAAGTTTCCGCGTCCTGCTGTTCCGAAAAATTCAGAAAGTCAAATTTGCTCATGGGGCTTCCCCTTACTGTGCATTTCCGAGGAACGCCGCGCCGATTATTCCCGCATCGTTGCCAAGTTCCGCAACGGTGATCTTGGTATTCTTTGTAAGCATTTTTGTGTAGATCTCTTTTGCAACAAGTTCTTTCATGGGAACAAGGAGCGGATCGCCTTCGTTGCAAACGCCGCCGCCTATGCAAAGGATATCGGGCTGGAAAATATTGATAACATTTGTAATTCCCGCCGCAAGATATTTTATATATTTGTCAACAACTTCCTTGCCTGCCTTGTCGCCTGCGCGCATAGCGTCAAAAGCGTGGCGGGCGGAAGTGTGACCGTCCTTTTCGGCATATTCTTTCATAACTGTATCGGGGTGAGCGGCAATTGCTTCTTTTGTCATGTTAACAAGTCCCGTTGCGGAAGAGAAAACTTCAAAGCAGCCCTTTCTTCCGCAGGTACACTGCGGACCGTCAACTTCAATTACCATATGACCGATCTCTGTTCCCGCAAGATTTCTTCCTGTTATGATCTTACCGTCAATTATAACTCCTGCGCCAACGCCTGTTCCAAGGGTAATGCATACCGCGTCAGTCGCACCTCTTGCCGCGCCCGCAACAAATTCTCCGTAAGCGGCGGCGTTGGCATCATTTGCAACGTAAACGGGTTTGCTGATGTGTTCCTGAATGTACTGTCTTATGGGAACGTCCTTAAATCCCAGATTGTTTGAATACGGGATAGTTCCGTTAATATTGTCGGCGATACCGGGAGTGCCTATTCCTATCCATTCAACGTCATCAACGGAAATTCCCGCATCTTTGCAAGCTTCAATGCCCACTTTTGCCATATCGTCCGCAATTTCCTTTGCAGGACGGGGGCAAAGGGTCTTTGTCTTAGCTTTTCCGATGATCTGAAAATTTTCGTTTACCACGCCCGCCTTGATATTTGTTCCGCCAAGGTCGATACCGATGTAGTATTTCATGATCTTTACCAGCCTTTCATTTTTTTAATTTGCCGCGCTTTTTTCGGAAACGATATTCCGCAGCCACACGCCTTTTTTTACAAGTATAATGCCAATTGTTATCTTTATTATGTCGACAGAAGGAAAGAAAGGAATTATTGATCTATCCTTGTGAAAACACCTTTAAAAGTTCCCATAAGTGAATATTTTCCGCAGCCTGCGGGAACAAAAACGCTGTCTCCTTTCTTTAACTCAAGTGAAGTATCTCCGCATTTGAGAGCCGCATTCCCCTCAAGCAGGAGAATATTATGGAACGAAGTTCCGTCCGCATCGAATGAAGCTTCCTTATCCGTTTCCACCGAATAAACGGTAAAATACTCGCATTTTGAAAGCAGGCGTTTTTCCGCGCCGTCCTCCGTGAAAGGTTTTGTGACGGGGTAAGGCTTGGCGGGGCAAAGGTTTGTAACTTCCACAGCCTTGTCAATGTGGAGCTGTCTCGGTTTGCCGTCCGCGCCTACTCTGCCGTAGTCGTAGATCCTGTATGTAGTGTTTGAATTCTGCTGTATCTCGGCAATGAGTATGCCTTTGCCGATGGCATGGAGAGTTCCCGCTTCGATAAAGAAAACATCGCCCTTCTTGACGGGAACGGACTGTGTAATTTCGAGAAGGGTATTATTTTTTATCCTTTCGGCAAATTCTTCCTTTGAAACTTCTTTTTTGAAGCCGTAAAGAAGTTCCGCGCCGGGGTCGCAGTCAACGATGTACCACATTTCCGTTTTGCCGTATTCGCCTTCCACGCGCTGTGCGTACTCATTGTTCGGGTGTACCTGCACCGAAAGGTTATCCTTTGCGTCTATAAGTTTTATAAGTATGGGGAACTGTTCAAATCTTTGGCAGTTTGTTCCGAGCGCGGACTTATTTTCACTTACAAATTCCGCAAGTGTTCTGCCCGAAAATTTGCCGTTTGCAATCACCGAAGCGCCGTCCTTATGGCAGGACAGTTCCCAGCTTTCGGCAATTTTCTCATAGTCGCATTTTTTCCCGAAATCGTCGCGGAGACGAGTTCCGCCCCAAAGGTAATCCTTAAATGCGGGGTTTAATTTCATAGGGTACATATTATATCCCTCCTATTAAAAATGATCACTTTAAATATTATAACACATCTATTTATATTTTTCAAGTAAAAGATCCGAACGTTTTACGCGCTCGGATCTCTTTTACATATTCAGATCTGTACAACAAAGTTTATCGTTCCGAAAGAATAGTTTATCGGAAGAACACACGCCCTCGACAGTCCGATCATATCCATTTCATCATAATAACACTGCGGCTCAAGCTGTAGTTCCATTCCCGTATCGTTTGAAATGTTTACCGCAAAAAGTCCGTTGTGAAGATTTATGAATTCGCTCACACAAGCCTGCGTGTATTCATCATCTTCCGTAAGTTCTTCCTTTGCAAACCTTGACGCAAATTCTATCAGCGCAGTTTTTTCGGCATATACCAACGAAGTCATGTTCATTCCGCCGCTTATATCCTGCATGATAACGTTCTTTATGGAACTGTTTGCCGAGCAAGGCGACATCGGAACAAAATCATCGCCTATAAAGCGTATGAGATTTTTGAAAAGCAGTGAAACATAATTTGTCATATACACCGACCCGCCGCGGGAAGAAAAGTTGTAGAAATTGTTTATAAGCTTCCGCACGGACGCTTCATCTGTATTCTTTATTTCGGGATCCGACAGGCTCGCTTCCGCTTTATATGCATTTATAGCCTTTTCAAACTCCGCGTTCGTCATATATCCCTTGTCAACAAGAGTCTGTCCAAGCAGCAGATGTCCCGCAGGCTGTGTCTTGAAAAGATCTTCCACCTGATCTTTGGTAAGGTACCCCATATCTACCATTACCTCGCCGATGCGCTTATCGGCTCTCTGCTGTTCTATGTGGGCTTTTTCGACCTGTTCTGCGGTCATAAGTCCCGCATTTATTGCCAGCACGCCTAACTTCATGCGTGTACCTTTCTGGGTCTTGAAAGCTTCTGAAAGCTGTTCTGCGGTAACGAGCTGTTTCCTGAGCAGATAGTTACCGAAAAATTGTGTAAACATAACAGTTAACGCCTCCCCCTCGGATCATTCGGACGCTTTGGCGATTATTCTTGCGACGTCCGCGTTTTCAATAGGCTTCTGGAGAAAATCATATGCCCCCATAAGGATAGCCTGTTTAAGATTTTCCTGCGTACCTACAGATGAAGCCATTACGACTTTTGCGTTCTTGTCCGTATTCATTATTTCCGAAAGAGCGTCGACTCCGCTTTCCTCGGGCATAATAATGTCCATGAACACCAGATCGGGCTTTTCGGACTTATATTTTTCAACAGCCTGTCTGCCGTTAGCGGCTTCGAGCATTTCGATAGACGGATCGACTGCTTTTATGGCGTCTTTCATTTTTTTGCGTACGAACATGGAATCATCGCATATCAATATTTTCATTTGTTACAGCACACTCCTTTTCGGAAATTGGCAAAATTTTACCGTTCCTGATACCGATCCTCGTAAGAACGGGGATAAGTATAACAAAACCATTAACATATATTATACAATATTCCGATAAATTTTTCAATACATAAAATAGACAATTATTCTGCAAATTTTTTGAAACATTCAAGATATAGTTATTTAAAATTTGGCTGATGAATGAGTTCCGCAATATTATTTTCCTTTATAGCGCGTATATAGTCGGAAATATCCTTTATCTCGTATTCCGTCACAATGCCGAAGAACTTATCCCCGTCAAGGTGATGTCTGTCGGAACCCGATGTTTTCACCATGGAAAACTGTTCGGCGTACCACATTGCCCGTTCGTCAAAGATCTTTTCGCGGTTCCCCGCATTGAACACTTCCACCGCATCGGTATATTTGGGCAGAAGTTTTATATCCCGGATATAGTCCGCGTCTCTGAAAGGGTGTGCCTGAACTATTATCCCGCCGTGTTCATGCACCTTGTCACAGAATTTGTGTACGGAAATATTTATCACATCGGGGTTATTTTTGAGCCATTGTTTGTCAACGCCGTAAACCAACAGATCCGTTCCGTACCAGCCGTATTCTATCCCGAAAAGAACGTTTATGCCGATCTCATCGCCGCGCTTTTTTGCGTTTTCGTAGCCGAGACAATATCCGTCTACCCAATCGTTCCAAGGCAGCGAGCGGTCAACGGCGGTATTCCCGTTGAAAAAATGATCTGTTATTATGATAGTATCGTAACCCGCGGCTTTATACAGTTCCGCCTGTTCCGCGCCGCGAGCCGTCGCGCAGCCCGAGCCTTCGGCGGTATGCATATGTGTTTCCGTTCTGAACATATGTAAAATTTCTCCTTTTATATCATATCATATCAATAATAACACATTTTCCGCATGATTTCAATACAAATTCCCATAATAACGGCATAAAACGCCGCGCTCCGCAAAAAATAAAGCTGCGGCAGGAACGCGCGCCCATGCCGCAGCTTATATTTCAGGATAACATTTGCAGAAAATAAACTTATCAGTCCGTTTCGGAAGTTATTTTCAGAGTGAGGATACTTTCGGAAAGATACCTGCTTTGATCGCCGCAGTATTCATTGTAATTTTCCGCACAATATTTGCGGACAAGTTTCTTTATCCCGAAAATATCGCAGGAATTGTACCATACCGCTGTGGAATACGCGCTCGTGCAGCTGTCACGGACGCTTTCGCGGACAGCTTTTTCTATGGTATCTTCAAGTATGCCGTAAGGATTTTCCGCAGTCCTGAGTTTAAGATGTATCTCGCCGTTTACTCTGAGTTTCCCTCCTGAAAATGCGGTCTTAAAGCAGGTCTTTGCTCCCGTTATATTTACCGAAGCGCTCCTGCCGTTCACCGAAATGGGAACAACTATCCTATCGTCCTTTTCAAAATCGTTTTTCAGAAGTTTTACGCCCAAAATGTCCTCTTCCGTGATATGCCCGAAAGTGCCGTTCTTGTCGGCCAAAACTATCCCGTCAAAACTTACTGTCTTTTCTTCACTGTCAGCATATATCACCGGCAGCGCTGCTCCGCAGTTCATTACGCCCGTGTCGGAAGTTATATCCGCCAGCGATGTGTAGACCGCTTTTCCCTGTGACGCGGCAAGCGTCATAAGATCAAGGAAATGTTCCGCAGAAAACATTCCTTCTTCAAGAAGCGTTCCCGCTGCGGCGGAAGGGTCTTCTGAAAAAACCACCGGGCAGGACGGCGAAACGCTCCCGTCTGTAAAAACGGCAAGTTCGTCCGCAGGATCGTCAATGCCTTTTCCTATGATGAGCATTTTCATATGCCCGAGGAAAAGTTTCTTTCCCGTTTTAAGTTCCGCATCAGCTTCCGCCGAGGAAATATCCGTGCCTTTGCCGTAGACCGCAGCACTGTTTGCCTTTGTTGTATCAGGCTCGGAAGAACCGCTTTCCGAACGGTATATCTGCATCGTCACCAGATAAACGCCGTCCTGTTTGTCTATGCCCATAAGCTGTACAAACGCCCTGTCGTTGACTTCTATCCCGCCGAAGCAGCCTGTCATGAGCATAAGTGCTGCTGCCATCATCGGGATAAGAACGAACTTTTTTATCATTTGCTTTTTTCACTGCCTTTCCTTTGAGCGATAAGAACTATGAGAGGTACTGCTCCGGCTAAGATCATCACCGACCAACCCGAACATATCACATCATAAATTCCCGAAAACGGCTTATCTGTAAGTGTAAAGCAAAGCGTTACCGCAAAAACCACCGCCGCAGATATCAGCGTGCGGAATTTTAGCTTCGGAAAAACATTTCCTATAAGCCCCGCGCAGATATGCAGAAAAAGCGCAATATTTATCACCGCCGTGACCGTCCATACGATAAGGTAAAGCGCGTCGCCGCGCTGTATAAAACCGTTCCCGCTGAAAGTTCCCACCGCAAGGAACGGATAATCCGTAAGCTGCGCAAAATCTCCGAGTACGGCTGTTATCAGTATTGCCGCGGCTGCGGTAAGCAGCAGTTTTGCCGCGACAAGCCCGTATATCCCCCGTTTCAGATGATCCGAAACATGACCCGCAAGAAATACCGCCGCGCAGATCTCCCCGCTGCGGGAAAGATCGTCCAATACTGCGGGGAAAAGTTCGTTGGGCAAAGCTTTCCCGAAACTCAGGTTCGTAATGTCAAAGTCGTTTGCCGATGAAGCCGTCATTACCGCAAGAGCTATTATGAATATCCAGAAAAGCAGCACCGCGCTCCTTCCCAGAGCCTCTGTTCCCAGACAGCCGCAGTAAACGCATATCAGCAGAAGGGCTCCTATCCAGAGCGTGCTTCCCGCTGTGGGAAAAAATCTTGAACTCAAAAAATCCCTGAACCGCAGCAGACTGTTTACGCAGTAAAAAATGAAAAATACAAAATACAATATCGCCGCCAATGTTCCTGCGGCTTTATTTTTTTCAACAGCCGCATGGGTAACGCCTTTCCCGAGGACTGCTGCCGGTATAAGGAGCAGCGCCTGTATTGCCGATGATATCGCCGCCGCGCCGATCTGCACCGAAAGATCTCTCCCCTGCGATATTAGCGGAACAAATGTCATCAGCGTGAAAACTCTGCACATGAACAGCAGAAGAAGGAACTGTCCCCAACCGATGGTCTGTTTTTTATCCATTTAAAGAATTTCCCCCTTTGTCAGCACTGCCCATATCAACGCCGTGGAGCTTTTCTACCGAAGCTTTTCCCTTTGCCATTTTCGGGAAACCTATCCGCACAAGGACATCTCTCATTGCTTTCGGTGTAAAAGGTGATACAGGCGACATTACGGGAACGCCGTAATTTTCTACCGCGCATATATTTACCAGCATTACCGCCGCAAGCAGTGATATCCCGTAAAGTCCGCATATCCCTCCTGCCGCCACCGCTATCAGCCGCAGAACGGTTATCTGCTGAGCAAGTGACGGGATAACGAATGATGCCGTTACCGATATGGCGCATACAAGCAGCAGCGGGTTTGAGATTATTCCTGCCGAAACTGCCGCATCGCCGATTATAAGCCCGCCGACTATCGAAACTGCCCCGCCCACACTTTTGGGCAGACGTACTCCCGCTTCGCGGATTATTTCGTAAAATACGAGCACTATGAACGCTTCAAGCGCAAGTGGCAGCGGCGCGGTCTGTTCCGCCGCCGCAAGCGTCAGCAGCAAAGTATGGTTGAAAAGCTCAGGGTGGAAAGTTACCGTTGCCGCATAAACAGCAGGCAGGAACACCGCTATAAAAAATGCAAAATACCTTATCCACCGTACTATAACAGCATAAAACGGACGGAAATTATAGTCGTCCAGCGTCTGGAAATTTTCTATAAAAAGCGCGGGAACTACCACCGCAAAAGGCGTTCCCTCAATGAGTATGCCTATGCGCCCTTCAAGGATCTTTGCACAGAATACATCGGGGCGTTCGGTAAGCGACGCACCCGAAAAAACGCTTTTCTTCGTTACATCGAGGAACGGCGTTACATATCCGCTGCCGAGTATCGTCTCGGTGGGAAGTTCTTCAAGCTGTTTTCTTATTTTCTTAACAAGTTCCATCGGGACTCTGTCCGCCATATACGCGACGATCACATCTGTGTGTCCCGTCTTTGTTACCGGAAAAAGTTCAAAGCGGAGCAGGTGAGATTTCAGCCTGCGCCGTACAAGCGACATATTCGTCCTGACCGTTTCCACAAATCCTTCATGGGAACCGTATATGTTCCCCTCCGATGAAGGTTCGCTTATGCTCCTTACCGCATAGCCCTGTACTCCGAAAGCAATGGCGGTATCTATCCCGTCGATCAGCAGCACCGCGAACCCGCTCATAAGCCTGCGTATCAGATCCCCGTATTCCGTCAGCATACCTCTGTCTATCGTCATCAGCATATTATCCCGTATATGTTCAAATAATTGCCTTGGTGAACCAATGTTTTTTTCGTTAAGACCTGTCAGCGGCACAAGCATAAGATCGGTTATCACCTGAGTAGATACCATTCCTTCAAGGCAGATCAGCTCGCAGGCTGTCCCGTTCACAAAGAAAGAATTTTCCAGCAGATCGGAACTTCCGCCGAGGATATTGCGGATATTGTCTGCGTTTTCTTTCAAAGAACGGCAGACAGGCATTTTTTCAAGATCGTACATATTCGGCTCCATAATGATCTCCTCCGTTCGGAGATATTATTTCCCGCATATGTAAAAAAATACATCGGATTTTTTTATAACTTCTGTAAAAGATATTTCTATATGAAACGATCTGTTATGATCTGTTAATGTAAAGGAGCTTTTATATGTCCGTTGTATTTATCAGAGCCGTTATACTGTATGTACTTCTCATCTTTACCGTCAGGCTCATGGGAAAACGTCAGATCGGCGAACTCCAGCCCTCGGAACTTGCGATAACGATACTTATTTCAAATATTGCCACTTTGCCCGTTGAAGATACGGGTATGCCGCTGCTGACTGGAATAATACCCATAATCACCCTTGCAAGCCTTGATGTGATAATGTCATGGCTCGGCATGAAAAATAAACTTATCCGCCGATTTTCCTGCGGCAGACCAATGATAATAATAAGTGACGGGAAGATCGACCGTGAAGCGATGAAAGCTATCCGCTTTACCGTGGACGATCTTGCCGCAAGCCTTCGCAGTCAGGGGATATTCGATATTTCCGAAGTCCGCTTTGCCGTTGTGGAAACTACGGGAAGTCTTTCTGTATATCAGAAATTCCCCGAACGCGGCGTTACCAACCGTGATATGCAGCTGAAAGGCAAGGACATCGATCCGCCCGATATCATCATTTCCGACGGTGAGACCGTTCCCGAAGCAATGAAGCGGCTCGATGTTACCGAACAATGGCTCGAAAATACTTTAAAAAGAGAAAAGACCGACATTAAGAATGTTTTCATAATGACGGTCTCACCCGATAAAAAATATTCTATTATACCAAAATGATAAAGGAGCGTTCCCATGAACAGAGTTGTTACGGCTTTTTCGATAATTGCGGCAATAATCGCCTATTCCGTCTTTGCGGCAGTCGTTATCCGCCGCGAAAAGGACGAACTTATCGCCGTTACCGATGAAATTATCGCATACAACGATCTCGGCGACAAAGAAAACGCTTACGCTTCCGCAGAAAAACTCAGCGGGATATGGTCGGATCTTGAAAAGAAAATGAGCGTTTTTGTCCGTGATGATAAACTTCACGAACTCAGCAAAGCCGTTTCCAAAGTAGGACCGTATATAAACGCCGCCAATGATGAACTTGACGCGGAACTGCATAATATCCGCCGTCAACTGCAGCTTGTTTACCGCTCCGAACTCCCGACATGGTACAACATTTTTTAATTTTCAATGCGTTATCATCAAAGCATTGACGCTCTCAGTTCTTCGCCGCTCTTAGGTGAAAGATATGCAGGCGGGATATCGAATACTGTCTTTGCTCCGCTCTGACCTTCCTTATGGAGTTTATATGCGGCTCTTGCGTATGCCACAAGTATGCTCGATGTGAACTCTGGGTTTGAATCCAGTTTCAAACGATACTCAACGATATGCTTTGTCTCACCGTTAACGCCTGTTTTTCCGCTCCTGATAACAAATCCGCCGTGGGGAATACCTTTATGGTCGCGGTCAAGTTCTTCCTGTGAGATGAAATGTACCGTTGTATCGTAATCGGAAAAGTAGTTCGGCATATTTTTTATTTCTGCTTCTATCTTTGCCTTATCCGCGCCTTCCTTTGCCACAACGAAGCACTCTCTTGTATGTTTCTGACGAGTGGAAAGTTCGGGATCTTCGCCGTTCCTTACAGCTTCCACCGCCGCGTCAACGGGGATAGTATACTGTCTTGCGTCCGCAACGCCTTCGACTCTGCGTATAGCATCGGAGTGTCCCTGTGAAACGCCTTTGCCCCAGAATGTATAGTCCTTTCCTTCTGGAAGTATACAGTTGCCGTAAAGTCTCATTACCGAGAACATTCCCGGATCCCAGCCGACAGAAATAATGCTGACATTTCCGCCTTTTTTTGCTGCTGCATCGACTTTTCCGAAATATTCGGGGATCTTTGCGTGTGTATCAAAGCTGTCTATCGTGCAGAACATTTCCGCAAGCTGCGGACCTTGTACCGGCAGATCCGTTGCGCTGCCGCCGCAAAGGATAAGAACATCTATATCGTTCTTATGCTTTGAGATCTCGCTCACCGGATAGATCGGCACACCTGCTGTAAGTATCTTTACGCTTGACGGGTCACGTCTTGTAAAAACGCATACAAGTTCGGTGTCCGGAGTTTGTCTTATTGCAAGTTCCGTACCTCTTCCGAGGTTGCCGTATCCGACGATGCCAATTCTTATTTTACTCATTTTAACGTCCTCCCTTGGGAACTGTCACGGATAGGATATTATCCTTCCGTATGCTCCCTAAAAAATTAACTGAGAACATTATAACACATTTTGCAGGATTTGAAAAGAGATTTTGCAAATTTTTTTATTGCGGGATATAATACTCGTCCGCGTCGAAATATTTTTCGCTGATATTCTGTTTCAGCACATCAAAAATGTACTCATATCCGAACTTGCTCATGCTTTTTACTCCGTGTGAGTCTGCAAGTTCCCGTGTATATTCCGAAAGGGGGTAAAGCTTTATATTCTGATAGTTCCCGTCATAATGGGTTATCACGGGGATAAGCTTTATGTTCCTGATGATGGGGATATTTTCATCTTCGGGAACATTTTCCGTGCCGTATGTCACGTCAAACTGCAAAACGCCGCCGATAAGGTTCTGCCCTACGCTTTGTGCGGAAATGAAATTCCCGAGAGAGTAAGCGCACAGTGTGAATGATCCGTCCTCACGTTCTATTTCCTCAATATCGCGCAGGACATGAGGGTGATTTCCGATGATGATATCCGCTCCCGCATCGGCAAGAGTTTTTGCGGCAGTGCGCTGATAGTCGCTTATTATGTCGGAATTTTCCACTCCCCAGTGAAGCGCCACAACGCATATATCGGAAACTTCCTTTGCCTGTTTTATCTGTTCGCATATAAGATCAAGATCGTCCGTTCTGCCTATCACCAGCGGAGAACCTTCCGGCAGATAAAGTCCGTTCAGCGACTCCGTATATGAAAGGAAAGAAAACGTTATCCCTTCTCTTTCCAGCGTGCGTATACGGCTTTCGTCCTCCGCATCGCGGTACGCCCCGCATACGACTGCTTCGGGGCGGCTGTCCCAATAGTCCAGACAAGCGGAAAGCCCGTCTGTTCCCTTGTCAAGAGTATGGTTGTTAGCGATCGTGAACACATCGAACCCTATATCCAGCATATGATCTCCGAGGGCAGTGGGGCTGTTGAACATAGGATATGTTGACGGCGGAAAAACATCATTGCAAATAAGTGTTTCCTGATTTATGACCGCAATATCCGCAGGTTTTATAAAATCAACGATATTTTCATACGCATAGGTAAAATCGTACCCTTCTCCGCCTGCGCGGGTATTTGCCTGTTTATATATGCTCGAGTGGATAAGATTATCCCCCGTCACCGCAAAGCTAACCGTTTTGTAGACCGGTTCGGGGATAGTTTCGGCTGTCGTTGTTTCGGAAGTTGTGGTAACGGCAGCAGTTTCCGATGTAGCGGAAGATATCACGGAAATTTCCATATCCGCAGAAGCGGGAACGGTATTTTCAACGGCTTTGCAGCCTGAAAGCGATGTCAGCATCGCAGCGGCGGCAATTCCTGCCGTCAATATTTTTTTGAATGGTATCATAATTTATGATAATGCTTGTAAAGCAAGTATCCGGTCTGTCGAAAAAGTATTTATAAAAAATATGGTTGTTTGAAAACGGACTGTTTATAAAAACAAATTGCTCTGTATTGCAAAACAGCTCACCGGGCTGTTTTGCAAGGCTTAAATGGTATTAACCGTTAATGCCAAGGGGAACGCTCTCTCTTGCAGAGCGTTCCCCTCTTGCCGCTTACAGCGGCAATTCACCCTTTTGCAGAGGCGCCTAAAGGCATTAGGAGTTCCGCCGTCTGCGGACGGCGGCGAGGGCTCCGCCCCTCGACCCCGCGAGCTGGGCTCAGCTCGACCAGCTTTTCGGGCAAAGTTTTGTTTTTCGTTTTTTAGTTCGTCCGCGCCTGTTTTTAGTTTTTCGACATTCTGAATGCTTGTAAAGCAAGTATCTCCTTTCTTTGTTTGGTGTTGCCCTGAACTTTTTTAAGCCTTGTATTCCTGTCTCAGAAGAGCGTTTTTCTTGTTCCACAGCTGCTGTGAAAGGTCTACATAATATTTATGCGGATATTCAAAGCGTTTTACCTCGTCCCAGATAGTATCAAGCTGCGCAGAGCAATATTCCCGTATATCCTCGGTAGACGGACGGTCATAAACGCACTTTCCGTCCTCAAAGATCTGTTCCATAAGACGCACCGCGCTGAAATGCTCCAGAGTCTTGCGCTTATAGGTATGATCGGGATCGAATATCTCATAAGGTCTTGTATCGTCAATAAGTTCTCCACGACAGGTCAGGACATCGGCTATCGCCTTTCCCGTGGAAGTGTCAAAAAGTCTCCATACTTCCTTGAAATCGGGATTTGTTATCTTTGACGTATTTTCGGAAAGTTTTATTTTCGGAACTATCTCGCCGTTCTTTTCTATTGCCGCAAGTTTATATACCCCGCCGAAAACAGGTTCTGACTTTGAAGTTATCATTCTTTCGCCGACGCCGAAGCTGTCGACTTTTGCTCCTTGTACGAGGATATCTCTTATGATGTACTCGTCAAGAGAGTTAGACGCAACGATCTTCACATCTTTGAAACCCTCATCATCCAGCATCTGCCTTGCCCGCTTTGAAAGGTAAGTTATATCGCCGCTGTCAATGCGTATTCCCGCGGGCTTTTCTCCCCTTTCGCGCATCTCCTTGAAAACGGTTATGGCGTTGGGAAGTCCCGATCTCAGGACGTTGTAAGTGTCTACAAGAAGTGTAGTTCCCTTCGGGTAACATTTTGCGTACGCTCTGAACGCTTCAAGTTCCGTATCGAACATCTGCACCCACGAATGAGCCATAGTTCCCAGTGCGGGAACGCCGTCCTCTTTGTCCGATACCGTACAGGCAGTTCCGCAGCAGCCCGCGATATATGCCGCTCTCGCGCCGTATATCGCTCCGTCGCAGCCCTGTGCGCGGCGGGAACCGAATTCCATTACCGGTCTGCCTTCCGCGGCACGGACGATGCGGTTTGCTTTCGTAGCGATAAGGCTCTGGTGGTTTATGCATATCAGCACCATCGTTTCAACGAACTGCGCCTGTATCGCAGGACCTCTTACCGTAACTATCGGTTCCCCGGGGAATATGGGCGTTCCTTCGGGAACAGCCCACACATCACAGCAGAACCTAAAATTTTTCAGATATTCGAGAAAAGCTTCGCTGAATATTTTTTTGCTTCTTAGGAATTCTATATCATCTTCATCGAAGCGCAGCCCTTCCATATACTCTATAAGCTGTTCCAGACCGCACATTATGGCAAATCCTCCGCCGTCGGGAACGTCGCGGAAAAACATATCGAAGTAAGATATTATATCTCCCATTCCGTTCTCGAAATATCCGTTAGCCATAGTAAGTTCGTAAAAGTCGGTAAGAAGTGTAAGGTTCCTGTTATCGTTCTTCATATTAAACTGCCCCTTTTTAATAAAAATATTATTTTGCCGTTATTTCCGAAACAAATCTTATCCCGCTGTCTTTCATTATTTTATATGCGGCAAGATCCATAAGTTCCGCATTATGGTTCGGCGCATCGTAAGTCTCCACGCAGTTTATCGGAACAACTATGCTGCATGGCAGATCTTTCTGCGTAAAATAAGTTTTCAGAGCCAGACAGAGCTGCAAAACGCATATGTCGGTGCAATCCCCCGTTATGATAAAAGTATCCTTATCGGAAGCACTGATATGCTCTTTGAAAGCATTTTCATGGAAACCGTTGGTGGAATTTTTCTTTATCAGCGTATAGCCGCCTTTTGCTTTTAGTTCGTCCACAAGTTCCGATTCGGGAGTATTTTCAATGCAGTGAGGCGGGAAAGCCGAAAATTCCTCGCAGTTTTCCGAATGGCAGTCCGCAAATGCAATTACAGGTATATTTTTCCTGCTGCATATATCCATAAGTTCCGCAATAGGAGAAATAATGCTTTCCACAAGCGGAGAAGCCATTGCGCCGAAGCGTATAAAGCCGTTCACCACATCAACTATTATAAGTTCAGTCTTTTTCGGGTCAAATTCCGAAATATCCGCTGCCGCAGCGGAAGATATCTCTTCCGAAATATTTTTCAGCCCGCCGATACAGGCTTCAAGGCGATCATTGGTAAATTTTTTCATCAGGCACCATCCTTTCGATATATTTTTCCTGATGATTTTATTATAATACAACATTTTCGTTATTTCAATAGCTTTAGCCAAAAACCTTGGATCTTCCACGAAATATTTTTTGTTCCGCAAAAATAATATCCGCTGCCTGACTGCGGTAAACACGGTCTGACAGCGGACTGTTCACATATTTTTTTGAAAGTTTTTGTTCTTTTGTTTTTATACCTGCTCGCCCTGAACGGACTGCTGACGCTTTATTTTCTTGGAAGTGGTCTTTTCAAATTCCGTATCGCGTATGCGCAGCCTGTGTATCATCTTTGAAGAAGTGAGCGTTTTGTTTATTTTCATGACTTCGCCGTAAATGAGTTTTGCTGCCTCCTCTTTTGTCATTCCGCCGCATATGTCACCGTTCGGGAACACTTCCGCCGTTATAACTCCGTCCTCCGCGTAAACAAGTACTTCCAGAACAGAATCAACGGTAATGAACTTGTTTTCTATCTCCTCGGGAGAAACGTTCTCACCGTTGCTGAGAATAATGAGATTTTTCTTTCGTCCCGTTATGTGGACATGAGACGTTTCGTCAACAAATCCAAGATCTCCCGTATGCAGCCAGCCGTCAGCGGTAAGAACTTCTTTTGTCGCCGCGTCGTCTTTATAATATCCCTGCATTACCGACGGGCTTTTTACAACTATCTCGCCGTCCTCAATGCGGACTTGGCAGCCGTTTACTATAGTTCCGACGCTGTTTCCCGCGTTCTTGTCATCAAAGCTTGCGGTAGATATCCTCGGGGAACACTCGGTCATTCCATAGCCCTGTGCAATGGGTATCCCCAGTTCATTGTAACCTGTGATAAGGTCGGGAGCAAGATATGCGCCGCCGCTGTATATGCCCTTCAATCTTCCGCCGAACACAGACTGTGCTATGGCAGCGGGAGGGATATCGGGCTTTGCCGAAGCGGCAGCCATTATCTGCTTGTAAAGCGTTTCGATTATCATCGGCACAAGCAGGATAATTGTGGGCTGAAAAAGTTTCAGATTTTGCGCAATTCTCATCATCGAATCGTTTACGCAGAGCGTTGCGCCGTATCTCAATGAAAGCAGTATATCACAAGTGAAGCAGTAGATATGATGCACCGGAAGAACGGTAAGCAGCGTATCTTCGGGCGAACTTTCCCCGTCCTGACACATAGCGTTGTCGATAAGGTTCCCGTGGGAAAGCATAACGCCCTTTGCCTTTCCCGTAGTTCCCGAAGTGTAATCTATTGCCGCAAGGTCGGAAGGAGCTGTTTTTGCGGGCTCCGCAGGGGAAATTTCCGAAATTATTTTTGTTATTGAAGTGTCCGCGCCCTCGGTATCCTTAAAAGCCACATATGTTTTTATCCTCGGGCAAGCTTTTTTTATTGCAGGCAGCATCGGCGCATACCTCACATCAAAGAAAAACACCGTCACGTCCGCGCGTTCCATGAGTTCGCATATATCCTCACAGGCAAGCTGTGCGTCAAGGGGAACGATAACGTTCCCGCCCATGACCGTTCCGAAATAACTTTCCAGATACATCGAACTTGTTCCGCCGATAACAGCCGCGTGGAGTTTTTTTCCTTCGGAAATTCCGTTCAGGAAAGCGGTGACTTTCAGGCAGCTGTCCTTAAAACCCTTAAATGAAGTTTCGGCGATCTCTTTGCCGTCTTTTTCTTTTATGAACGCCTTTTCTCCGTATTCGGCAGCTGAAGCGCACACAAGATCGGCAAGTGTTTTTACAGAATTTTTGTCCATTATTATTCCTCCCGTGATTTGTCGGTAAAATTATTTTTTCAGCGTTTCAAGATATTTTACCGCTTCATCAACGGTATGGAGCTTCATGACTTCCTGCTCGTCCACCTGAACTCCGAGAGTTTCCTCCAATTCGCCCAGAAGGCTCATAAAGTCATAGGAATTGAAACCGAGATCGTCGATAAATCTTGACTCGGGTTTGATATCCTCGGGGGCAACGTCAACGTAATTGCAAATAAGTTCTTTTAATTTTTCAAGCATGATGATCTTCTCCTTTTCATATCATTTCAAGAATTTCACCGACAGTGCGGTCCTTGTCCTCTATCCCTCTGAACAGCACCCGACAGAGGTAATAGTAAAGATACTCCATTTCCGACTCCGTAACAACGTCCTTGCGGTACTCAAAATTGAAATTCAGACCGTTATCCGTAGTGCGGTGCATTACCGTAAGGTACAGCGGCTGTCCCGCAACGCCGTTTGAATACCAGAAAGTTTTATATTTTACATCGGGAAGTTCCGCATCGCGCTGTCTTATGGTAAGGGGCTGATATGTCAGGCTCATGCTTTCGTAGCTTGCGCCCGGAGTAAGCTTGTACCTCTTGCCGCGTTCCATTGTAAGAGCGATGGGGTCGTAATTTGCATGACGGAAGATCTTGTTCTGCTCTCCTTGGATAATATGCAGAGCGTCGATAAACTTCGTCTTTGGCGGTATTACCGTTCTCAGCGGGAAGAAGTGTATCCTTGTTCCGCCCGAACGCTTTTCAAGGAGCGTTCCCCGCCTTGCGATACAAGTTTTTACCGAAACGTCTTTTTCATCGTTGTTGAATTTTGAAAGCACCGTGCGCAATCCCATAAGCAGGAGCGTTGCCATGGGGACGTTATTTTCCGCACAGAACTGCATAAGTCTTTCGGAAGGCTCTTTTTCAAGGGAGTAAACGGAAATATCCGCCCGAGGATCGCGGGAAACTACCATGCAGCTTCTGAGACGCGGCTTGTTGAGTTCACGGCGCATTGTGAGGAGACGTCCCATTCCCGTGAAATCGGTATACATAGGCTCTTTCTTTGCGAGTTCCTCCGCCCAGAACTCGGTATCGCGCTGTTTTGCGGGAGAACCCGCTTCATACTCAAGATCTTTCTTTACCGCGTCAAGATACGGCATAGGGTCGTATTTCGGCATGGGCGTGCCGTATTTTTTTGCACAGTAAATTGCCAGCACATCGCTGTCAAAAGCGATTATGGAACTTGAATCCATTGTCATGTGATCGACTTTCAGATAAACTCCGTTGTAGCCGCCGGGAAGTTTTATCATTACCACCTGATTCATTGGTGAATTGAACCGCTCGAATGGAACGGCAGTCCACTTTTTCATCTCGTTGTGAGCGTCTTCCTCGTTCCATGATGAAAAATCGAAAAATCCTATCTCTCTTTCCTCAAACGGGCATACATACTGATATACCGTTCCGTCAGTATCCTGAACGAAGCGCAGCCGCATTGAGTCGAACCGCTTATACGATTCGTAAATCGCTTCTTTCAGCAAAGCAAAATCCACGTCCTGCTCAACGTAAAATCCCGTGCCAATGCAAAGCACCTGATGCGGTGCATATTTTATTGTGTAATTATGCAGTCTTTGCGCGGCAGTCAATGGGTAACACTGCATTACCGCACCGTTGATGTTGAATTCTTTCATATCAAAAAACCTCTTTTCATTGTTCATTCAGGTATTTTCCGAGGAAATCCGATACGGTCTTTTCGTAAAGAGGAACGTTCTCGTAGTAACTTGCTGCGTGACCCGCGTTGGGAACTATCAGCAGTTCTTTCGGAGAAGCGCAGGCAAGGTAGTTTTTCTCGCTCATCCATGTTGGAACGAAGTTATCATTTTCGCCATGGATAAAGAGAATTGGGCGGTCTGTGGTCTTTACGGCTGTAAGGGTGGAATAGTCGTCAAAGCCGTAACCCGCTTTCCGTCTGCAAAGCTCGTTGTTTATATTCATTACGGGGAACGGCGGCAGGTGGTAATCTCTTTTGAGTATATGCGCGAAAACGTCATATGGGGAAGTAAACGCGCAGTCGGAAATTATTGCCTTTACGTTTTTTGGCAGCTGTAAAAATCCCGCGGTCATAACAACCGTTGACGCGCCCATTGAAACGCCGTAAAGGATAATTTTCTTATCATTTCCGAAGCGTTCGCAGACATATCTTATCCAGCCGAGGCAATCGTATCTGTCGAGTATGCCGAATCCCACATAATCGCCCTCGCTTTTGCCATGAGCGCGGTTATCAACGATAAGGCAGTCAAAGCCTTTTTTCAGAAAGAAAGCTGCGATCGAAGCGCAGTCCGACATACCGCTGCCCGTATATCCGTGGAAAGCTATAACTATCGTATCGGTATCATTATCCGCAGGAACATAGTCGCCGTGAAGTGTTATCTTATCTCTCGCCGTGATGGTAATATGCTCCATTTTTCTTGCGGCAAGCCACTCCTTATTAGGGTGAATGATCTTCTTATATTCCTCCCACCGGTCGAGGTCAGCCATTTCGCCGATATCGACTCTCAGTTCGGTCTGTCTTGGGATAACTCGTTCAAAGAGCGTATACGCCGCAGCAAAAGCGCCCACTGTACCCGCAGCTGCGGCTGCGCCTGCGATACCTGCGGCAGTAAGAAAAGGTCTCATAAATATCTGCATTCCTTTCATAATAGGATCGTGTTTTGATTTTTCGACTATCAGTCGAAAAATGTCCAAAAAAATAAAGCCGACGCCGAAGCGGCACTGCAAAATCCGGTTTTTATTTTTTGGTGGGGATCTTCGACTGTCGGTCGAAATTTACTATATTAATTTTACCACATAATTTTCACAAGGTCAAGGGAAAATGCGGAAATAACTTTTTTATTTTTTTGTATTGGAGATATTAACAAAAAATACGCAGGAAATTATTTATTATTTGTATTGCTTAACTGACGGATTTATGGTACAATGTATCATAGTGTTGGGTGGCAGGCGAAGCCTGCCGGACAGTTTTGAGAGTTAAGAGTGGAGAGTTGAGGCAGGCTGAGGCGGGGAGCCCCCGCGGGCTTTTGGGCGTAGTTTTGTTTTTCTGATGTTTTGAGCCTGCGCCTAAAGTTTTGATGTTCTTTTCACTGACGGTTTTTAGTTTGCTTTTCTTATCTTTTTATTTTGTTTATAACCTATTTTACCTCTTGCGAGGGGCAGACAACCATAAGGGAAGGGGAAACCCGAGCATGGGTGGGTGGGGGACGGTCGGTGGGGTTTTTTAGTTCTCTTTTCTTATTTTTTATTTTGTTTATAACCCTCTTTTGGAGTTTTCGGGGGGCAGAACCTTCCGGGAAGGGCGAACCCGAAAAATTAACAGGGACGCTCGCACGGGTTCTCCCTTCCCCTGCGGTTCTGCCCCCCGTGCCCCCCACTCCCCAACCCTATCCCTCTCCACGCTCGCTATCCTAAAGTTGATATTATAGAAAAAATTTCCTTATGCTCTATAACATAGAAGGAAAAATCAACGCAAGCCCTTAGAATTCTTTTCTTGGTACGAGAGTTCTACTGTTAGTTTGATATTCAACAATTATAGAGTTCTACACGGGAAAGGACTCCGCAAAAAGAAAATCTATTGTTTAGAAATACTATTCTTCTTTAATTTTCATCTGACATTAGAACGCTCGTACTAAGATAAGCAAAACCAAAGAACCCGTAGCCATCGCTTTTCTCGTTCCAGAAAACTAAGTTTTTTCTTCTATATTTTCAACTTCGAGCATAGCGAGCGTGGAAGGGGAAAGGTTGAAGGAAAATGGGGAGCGCGAGGGGAGAAAACCTAAGGGAAGGGGAAAACCGGCGAGCGTCCATAGGGACGCTCGGGTTTCCCCGTCCCTTATGGTTGTCTGCCCCTCGCACAAGAAACAAAAATAATTTTGCTATGCTTTTGTTAAAAGCGCTCCGCGTTCGGGTTCTCCCTTTCCTAAAGGTTCTGTCCCCCGAAACATAAAATTAAGAAATTTTCACAAAGTAAAATATAAGAAAAGAGAAATAGAGAACCCCACCGACCGTCCCCCACCCCCCGCTCGGGTTTCCTCTTCCCTTATGGTTGTCTTCCCCTCGCAAGAAATGGCAAAAAGGGTTATAAGATAAACAAAGAGATTAGAAAAAAATACCTCAAAACCCCGTCAGTATCTTAACTCTCAACTCTCAACCCTTAAAACTATAATAAATTATTGAGGTGATATTATGAAAGACGGTTTCGTGCGCGTTGCCGCAGCAACTCCCGATATAAAAGTCGCCGACTGCGGATATAACGCCGATCAGATAATTTCGCTAATAAAACAAGCTGCAAAAAATGACGCTTCAATAGTTGTCTTTCCCGAACTCTGCGTAACGGGATATACCTGCGGCGACCTGTTTTTGCAGAAAACTTTGCTTGACAGCGCGGAAAACGTACTGAGAAAAATTGTCCGCGAAACGGCGGAACTTGATATAATTTCAATTGTAGGCGTTCCGCTTGAATTAAAGGAAAAACTCTACAACTGTGCCGCCGTTATCAAAGGCGGAAAAATTCTCGGCTTCGTTCCGAAAAAAAATATCCCAAACTATTCGGAATTTTACGAAATGCGCCATTTTAAACCATGGGACGGCGAGCCGGGACTTGTCGAATTTTACGGGATTTCAAATTATAACAAACAGTATGTGCCTTTCGGCGACTGTATTTTCACCTGCGAAAATTCCCCCGAACTCTGCATAGGTGTGGAAATTTGCGAGGACCTTTGGACTCCCGAACCGCCTTCGGGAAAACTTGCCGCATTGGGCGCAACGATCATCTGCAACCTTTCCGCTTCGGACGAAATGATCGGCAAAAGCGATTACCGCCGTCAGCTCGTTTCCTCACAATCCGCAAGGCTCATATGCGGATATATCTATGCCGACGCGGGCATGGGCGAATCTACGCAGGATCTTATTTTCAGCGGACATAATTTGATCGCCGAAAACGGAACGGTGATCTCCGAAAGCAAAAAATTTGCCACGGGGCTTACTTTCGGGGAGATAGACCTGCAGCGCCTTTCTATGGAACGCCGCAGAATGAATACTTTCCCATCGGAAAGCAACAGAAAAGTCATGAAAGTTGATTTTGAGATCAAAATGAAAGAGCTTTCCCTTGAACGTTTATACCCGCCTATGCCGTTTGTTCCCTCGGACAAGTCCGACCTTGAAAGCCGCTGCGGCGAGATACTCACCATGCAGGCAACGGGACTTGCCACACGTCTGCGGCATATCGGCTGCAAAACTGCCGTTATAGGACTTTCGGGCGGTCTGGACAGCACTCTTGCGCTTATTGTTACCGTGCGTGCATTCGATATGCTGGGGCTTGACAGAAAAGGCATTATCGCCGTTACGATGCCGTGCTTCGGAACGACTTCACGCACAAAAAGCAACGCGCATTTCCTTGCGGAAGCTTACGGAGCAGTCCTTAAAGAGATAGATATCACCGATTCCGTCAGAAGTCATTTCAAGGATATTGAACAGGACGAGAATACTCTTGATGTTACTTTTGAAAACGGTCAAGCACGCGAGCGGACGCAGGTTCTTATGGATATTGCCAATCAGCAAGGCGGCATCGTTATCGGAACGGGCGATCTCTCGGAACTTGCCCTCGGCTGGGCAACCTACAACGGCGATCATATGTCGATGTACGGAGTAAATGCTTCGATCCCCAAAACGCTTGTCCGCCATCTGGTCAATTTTGAAAGCATAAGCACCCTCGATGAAAACCTTGCAAAAGTTTTGCAGGATATACTTGCAACTCCCGTTTCTCCCGAACTTCTCCCGCCTGCGGACGGAGAAATTTCACAGAAAACGGAAGATATCGTAGGTCCCTACGAGCTGCACGACTTTTTCCTTTATTATATGGTGCGCTGCGGATTTCCGCCGTCAAAGATCCTCAGGATCGCGGAAAAATCATTTGCAGGTCAGTACGACAGGGAAACAATAAAAAAATGGCTCACGGTGTTCGTAAAAAGATTTTTCTCTCAGCAGTTCAAACGCTCCTGCCTGCCCGATTCGCCTAAGGTGGGAAGTGTTACGCTTTCTCCCAGAGGCGACTGGAGAATGCCTTCTGACGCCTGCGTAAGGCTCTGGCTCGAAGATCTTGAAAAATAAACGGAAATTTTGCCGCAAACACTTTACAAAACTATAGTAATATAGTATAATTAAAGAGTTATACTGTATCTGAAAGGAATGTTCAATATGTCTGTAAGAGTCGGAATGGTGTCCCTCGGCTGCAGCAAAAATCAGGTAGACGCCGAAAGAATGTTATATAAGATAGAAAAAGCGGGGTATAAACTTATTGCTGATGCCGCCCTTGCGGACGTTGTTATAGTAAATACCTGCGGATTTATCGAATCCGCAAAACAGGAAGCTATCGACACGATCTTTGAATTTGTCGCTCTTAAAAACGAAGGACGTATCAAGAAGATCATAATTACAGGCTGCCTTGCGGAACGCTACAGAAAAGAAGTCTCCGCACTTATCCCCGAAGCCGACGCGGTAATGAGCATCGGCTGCAACGATGACATAGTGCAGGTAATAGAAAAAGTCATGAACGGCGAGACCGTACGGCTTTTTGACGATAACGAAAAACTTTCCCTTACGGGCGAAAGAATACAAACAACACTGTCGTTCTTTGCATATCTTAAGATCGCCGACGGCTGCAGCAACTGCTGTTCATACTGCGCGATACCGTCTATCCGCGGACGTTTCAGGAGCGTTCCTATGGAAGAACTGCTTGACGAAGCGGAAAAACTTGTACACAACGGCGTTCGTGAACTTATCCTTATCGCACAGGATACGACACGTTACGGCGAAGATCTTTACGGGGAACTCATGCTCCCCGAACTTCTGCGGAAACTTTGCGGGATCGGCGGTCTGAAATGGATACGCCTGCTTTACTGTTATCCCGACAGAGTTACCGATGAACTTCTTGAAGTGATGGCAAGCGAAGAAAAGATAGTAAAATACATGGATCTGCCCATTCAGCACTGTGACGGTGAGATACTGAAAAAGATGAACCGTAACGGCGACGAAAGTTCGCTCCGCGCACTGATAGCAAAAATACGCGAAAAAGTTCCGGGAATTATCCTGCGTACAACGCTGATAACGGGATTCCCCGGGGAGACGGAAGAACAGTTCAGCCGTCTTGCGGAATTTGTCAAGGATATGGAGTTCGACCGTCTTGGTTGCTTTGCTTTTTCGGCGGAAGAAGGAACTCCCGCTGCTGAAATGGACGGTCAGCTTGACAATGATGTGAAAGAACACCGCTCCGACATCATCATGGAACAGCAGATGCTCATAACCGTCAAGAAAAATAACGAACTTGTCGGAAAGACCATAGAAGTCGTTACAGAAGGGTTTGACCGTTACGGAGAATGTTATTTCGGGCGCAGTGCGGCAGACGCCCCGGATATTGACGGAAAGATATTCTTTTCTTCGCCGAACAAACGTCAGGTGCCGGGAAAATTTGTTAATGTAAAGATAACAGACCTTGTTGACTACGATCTGATAGGAGAGATAGACGAATGAACCTTCCTAATAAACTGACTCTGCTGAGAGTGATACTGATACCGTTTTTTGTATTTTTCATGCTTACGGATATCGTTCCGTTCAGTCCGATAATAGCGTTGGCGATATTTATTGCCGCATCGGTGACCGACGCGCTTGATGGGCATATTGCAAGGAGCAGAGGACTTATCACCACTTTCGGCAAATTCCTCGATCCGCTTGCGGACAAAGCCTTGGTAGTTTCTGCGCTGATATGTTTTGTGGAAATGGGCGTTACGGGCGCTGTGCCTGTGATAATAATAATTTTCCGTGAATTCATGGTATCCGGACTAAGGCTCGTTACGGCAAACGAAGGAGTAGTAGTTGCGGCAGGGATCTGGGGAAAGCTGAAAACAGCGTTTACTATGGTCGCCGAGGTAGCGATAATGCTCGGGCTATGTTTTGGATTTGAGGGACAAGCTGCGGATATCGCGCAGATAGTATATGATGTTCTCATATGGATAGCAGCTGTTCTTACGATAATTTCAGGGTGTGTTTACCTTAAAGGTTACAGCAAATACATTGATCCGTCGAAATGATGTTATAAAAATAACGGCTGCGGTATGCAGCCGTTTTGTTTTTTACTTTTTCTTTACACTTTCTTCCTGTGCATCATGGATAGTCGCGTTCTCCGAGATCGCCCAAAGCTTTACTCTTATTTTTGAACGATCCCCGCCTGTTTCGATAACAACGGTATCTTCACTTTTGCGGACAATTATTCCCGTGATACCGCCTATCGTAGTGACTTCATCACCGATCTGAAGATTATCACGCATTTCCTTGGCTTCTTTTTCCTTTTTCCTCTGAGGACGTATCATAAGAAAATACATCATCGCAAGGACGATCACCATCATGATAACACTGGAAAAAAGATAGCTTGACTGATTGATCTCAGCGGGCTGACCGGTGCTTTCCGCACGAAGCAGAAAAGATAAGATCTCAATATTCATATTTTGCCTCCTAAAAATAAGGCAACACCGCACAAAGATTGTCGTGCAGATGCGCAGTCAGATTTTTCGTCAGATCGGCTGAAAAGCCCGCAAAAGCTTTAGCTTTTTGCATACTTGTCGTATGTCAAGGGATTTTCGGACAATATGACGGAAAATATGCAAGCAGATGTGCGGCAAAGCCGTAAGGCGGTCTTTGCGCGGCGTTGCCTCAACGCATATTACTATTATAACATAAATTTTCCGAGTTGCAATAGCAAATACGGATTTTTTCATTTTTTACGGAAAAAATTTTGCAAAAACATACCTATTACTCAATGTCAAAGGAAAACATTTCCGTCCACACAGGCTGATAATGGGCTTTTCTTGCCGTATTCTGGGAAGCTATGTTGCCGATCCATGTTCCGTAATACGGGATCGCTCCATGCATGAACACCGCCTGCGTAAGTGCGGACACAAGTTCGCTGCCTACGCCCATATGCCTGTATTCGGGCATAACGTCTATGCCGATCTGCCACATTATAGGGCTGTCGCTGCTCGCTCCGGCAATGCCTATTATCCTGTCGCCGTTGAATGCACATACCGCAAGCTTATCGCGGCGCGGCTTTTCTGCATCGTAAAGAAGTGCGTTATTGAAACCTTTTACGGAATAAAGTTCCGAAATGATCTCGTTCTCCTCATAGAGCCGCGTTCTGAAATTATTTGCGGGGATATACCTGTAAGCCGGACGGGGAAGATAATATACGCTTGCAGAACCTATCGCCTTATTGTAATTTGCGAGAACGCTGTTTATTGCCCATATTTTTTTCTGTTCAAAGATCTCCGCGCCGCTTGTTTTTTCCGCCAATTCGCGGCTGAGTTCCAACATTTCACTGGAAGCGGCTATCACCGTTCCGAAACCCATTGTGGCGGCGCGAAAAAAATCCGGTTCGCTTTTGAAACGCCTTTGCCCTTCCGCAAAACGCGCGAGCGTTACCCTGTTTTCGTTTTTCAGGAAATCTTTGGGATCGCAGCAGTAATCACGGGCAAGCTGCGCTGCCGCCGATGCGATGAACTCATTGCGAAACTTCATGACTTTCCTCCGACACTTTTCGCTTTTTTTCAACATTTTTAAGATGATCGTTCAGCAAGTTCCAGCCGATACTGTCGTATCTTAAAAGCTGCTGTGCATATTTCAGCGGGAACCATTCCGCGCTGTCAACTTCAACGGAAGTTTTCAGTTCCGCTTTTCTGACTTTGCATATGAACCCGAGCATAAGGTTGTCGCTTTTAGCGTGGTAATAACTTCCCACATATCCGCATGAGACCGTTTCAAGACCTATCTCCTCACGGACTTCGCGGACGGCGGTATTTTCCGGTACCTCGCCCCTCTTAACATATCCCGCAACATTCACATAGCTGTCCGAAACATATTTTTGTTTTATCAGCGCGATCTCGGAATCATCTTCCGTTACGCAGAGACATATCACGCAGGTATAGGAAAACGAGAAAAACGGTCTGCCGCATTTATTGCAGAAAGGGATCTCTCCCTCATCTCCGCAGACCTTGGGGAAAAGTTTTTCGCCGCACTGAGGGCAGAATTTAAAGTCCATAAGCGAACCTCCGAAAATTTATCCGAGTTTATAAGCAAGGGCATTGAGTGCCAGCAGGTAACCGTCTTTTCCGAATCCGAACAGACTTCCCGAGCAAACGGGAGCGATGACCGAATTATGGCGGAAATCTTCTCTTGCGCAGATATTTGAGATGTGAACTTCTATAACGGGGATCTTTACCGCGGCTATGGCGTCTCTTATTGCATAGCTGTAATGCGTATATGCTCCTGCGTTGAGGACTATGCCGCATTTATCGAGACGGGCGGCATGGATCCTGTCGATGATAGCGCCCTCGTGGTTAGATTGAAAGAACTCGCAGCTTTCAAAGCCGAGTTCGGAAGCTTTTGCTTTTATTTCGGCGCAGATGCTTTCGTAGGTATCCGAGCCGTAAGTACCGGGTTCACGTTCGCCGAGTAAATTAAGGTTCGGACCGTTTATAATAAGAACATCCTTCATAAAAATTTTCCTTTCGCACTTATCAGATAAATATATTTTAATATAAAAATCCGAAAATGTCAATGCCATATATTTATTAATATTTCGGAAATCAGCAACGCAAAAGTAAATTTTTCCCTTATTTTGAGAATATGCGAATTATCTTCTTCCCGTCAGCATAGTCATTTATTGACCGGCATTGTAAATTATCCCGAACGGAAGGTGTTTTTATGCGCAGAAAGACCGCTGCGGAACGTACAAGAAATGAACGTATACTGCTCGTGATCCATACCGTATTCGCTTTTATAGGCGCGGTATTTATCGTAAGCACTGTTTTTTCAGCCGTCGCGGCGGCAATAGATCTGAGCGACGGAACTTTTACCGTAATGTCAAGCTTTGCCCTGTGTGCGGGCTGCTTTTCGGCAGGAGCTGCCGCCGCAAAACGCAGAGGAAGAAACGGCATACGCTGCGGTCTTATCTGCGGCGGGATAATTTTTGCGGTAACGCTGCTGTTCGGGATCATCTTCGTCAGAAGCTTTTCGGTCGGGGGATTTTTTACCAAAATGTTAATAATTCTTATATGCTCTGCTTTGGGTGGCATATTTGGTGTAAATTCCCCCCAAAGATTTCGTTAAAATGACTATTGAAATGTGTCGGATAATGTGGTATAATTATCATAATCTTTTTTTTGGAGGTTTTTCCAATGAAGCATATCATTACCATCAACAAGGCAAATCTCAAAAATACCGCTGCCAAGGGCGGCTGCGGTAAGTGTCAGGCTTCCTGTCAGTCTGCGTGCAAAACTTCCTGCACAGTTGCTAACCAGAAGTGCGAGAAGTAAGGCAAGGGATAGTCACCCATCGGCAAGCGGCATATTTGCTTATGCCGAAGCCTGCGGTCGTCTTTATCCCATAAGGTAAGGGGCAGAAATGTCCCTTATTTTGCTTTTAAGGAAAATATTTAACCATTGTGGGGGATGAGTTATGATACATAAGTATAAGCTGAACGGTCTGAACATAGTTCTTGACGTCCACAGCGGCGGCGTACATCTGGTGGACGAGATAACATATGACCTGCTGGATAACGTTGAACCGCCTTTCGAGGAGGAATGTCCGAAGTGGGTCATAGAAAAAATGATGCGCTTCCATGACGAGAGAGACGTTGTAACAAGCTATAAAGAGATAGTCAAGCTTTATAAGGAAGGGATATTGTTCTCGGAGGACGATTACGAAAAATTTGCCGCATATTCTGTAGCTTCACCGATAAAGGCAATGTGCCTTCTGGTGGAACAGGACTGTAACCTCCGCTGTGAATACTGCTTCGCGGAAACAGGCGACTACGGTCTGGGAAAACGTATGCATATGAGCTTTGAAACAGGAAAAAAAGCCATGGACTTCCTGCTGGAAAATTCAGGCAACAGAGAAAATCTGGAACTGGATTTCTTCGGCGGAGAACCCCTCATGAACTGGGACGTTGTAAAACAACTCGTCGAATACGGCAGGAGCCGCGAAAAAGAGTTCGGAAAACGTTTCAGATTTACCGTAACAACAAACGGTATGCTGCTTGACAGGGAGAAAATGGACTTTATAAACAGGGAAATGTCCAATGTGGTGCTTTCGGTAGACGGCAGAAAGGAAGTCAACGACCGCGTAAGGAAACGCGTTGACGGCACGGGCTGCTATGACCGCATCATGGACAAGTACAAGGAACTTGTCGATCTCCGTAAAAATGAGAATTACTACGTCCGCGGAACATTCACAAAATATAATCTTGACTTTGCCGAGGACGTTTTACACCTTTATAACGAGGGATTTGACCAGATCTCGGCAGAACCCGTTGTCTGCGAGCCGACAATGAGTTATGCCCTCACGGAAAAGGAACTTCCCGCAATATTCTCCGAGTATGAAAGACTTGCAAATATTATCCTTGAACATGATAAACAGGGAAAGCATTTCAACTTCTTCCATTTCATGCTTGACCTCGATCAGGGACCCTGCGCAATAAAACGCCTTCGCGGCTGCGGCAGCGGCAACGAATATGTTGCCATAACTCCGGAAGGGGATATTTACCCATGCCACCAGTTCGTGGGCATAGAAAAGTACAAAATGGGCAATCTCAATGACGGAACATTCAACACCGATATCAAAAAAGAATTTGCCGCGGCACATATATACAGCAAAGAGGATTGTAAGAAATGCTGGGCAAAATTCTATTGCAGCGGCGGCTGCAACGCAAACAATTATGTCTATACCGGAAATATCCTTACAGCGCATAAGCTTTCCTGCGAAATGGAGAAAAAACGCTTGGAATGTGCTATAATGATAAAAGCCGCAAAGGCTGCGGAGGAACTTGATGCCGAAGTTTGAATACCATGTCGGAGACGAACGAAAAATACATAAGTTTGAAAAGGATATCAAAAAAATGCAGAAGGATCTTGACAAGACCTTTGCCGTCATGCAGGACAAGCCGAAGGGGCGCTCAAAACTTGCGATCGCAGTAACAGCGGCTGCCGCGGCTTTAATAATGCTGCTCATATTGATTTTTATACTTATTTAAAAACCACTTGCAATTTTCCGTGAATTGTGGTACTGTATTAACGAAGGGAGATGTAACTATGGAAGAATTAAAAAGAAGAGACAAGATAAATTACTATCTTGATATAGCGGAGACCGTTCTCGAACGCTCTACCTGCCTGCGCAGACATTTCGGAGCAATAATCGTCAGCAACGACAGGATAATCTCCACAGGATATGTCGGCGCGCCGAGAGGACGTTCAAACTGCATCGATCTCGGTTACTGCACACGCGAAAAACTCAATATACCCAAAGGTCAGCGCTATGAGCTTTGCAGGAGCGTTCACGCCGAAGCAAACGCCATAATCGCCGCTTCAAGGCAGGATATGCTCGGAGCAACGCTTTACCTCGCCTGCCATGACGCAAAAACAGGAAAACTTGACGGCGATGTGGAACCATGCTCCATGTGCAAAAGAATGATAATAAACGCAGGCATTACTACCGTTATAATAAGAAATACAAAGGATACATACACCACTATCAACGTCGAAAGCTGGATAGAAAAAGATGAGTCAATAAACGGCAGCAACGGATATTGATAAAATAAAAGCATATACGCTCTTACTGCCCCGCTCGCATCATCCGCAGGATCAGGGGCAGTCTTTACGTTATGCCGCAGGACAGTTTATTCCTCGGCTTTGGACATAATGTATTAATTTACACAAAATTCATATTTTTTTTCGCTGCGGCATTGTGTTTTGTGCAAAAATGTTGTATAATTAATTATGATAATAAATTTTAGTATAGGAGGGGATCTTATGCCTGTTAATATAAACCTGCCTGTTGACTGCGTTGTAGAAGTCTCTATCGCCAGAAACGGTTCTGAAGCATACGTTACCGTTGAACCGCCTATAAACGGCGGCGCAGAGGTGAACTTCGGCAATATAATGGAAATGCTCAAGAAAAACGGCGTGGTATACGGCATAAATGAGGATATCGTTAAAAGGATCGCCAACGAAAAAAGATACGGCGAAAGAACTTCCGTTGCAAGATGGACCCCCGCTGTGGACGGTGTTGACGGTACCGTCACTTACAGATTTGAACAGCAGATAAAAATTGCTCCGGTAGAGGACGAAAAGGGATTCGTTGACTATAAAGACCTCGGTCTTATCCGTACAGTACACAAAGGCGATGTCGTCGCAGATATCACTCTGCCTACAGAAGGCGTTCCGGGTACGGACGTAAAGGGCAAAATCCTTAAACAGCGCATAGGCAAAAAAGCTTCTTATTCAGTCGGTACAAATACCGAACTTACCGACGACGGAAAACAGATAAAATGCTCCTGCGACGGAAATATAAACTTCCGAAACGGCGCGTTCTGCGTGGATCAGGTGGTAACTATATCGGGAAACGTGGATTCATCGGTGGGCAATATCAAATTCGTCGGAGATGTTATCGTAAAAGGCGAAGTCCTTGAAGGATTTACCATTTCTTCAAATTCAAATATCATAGTTTCAGGAAACGTAAACGGCGCTACCCTCGAAGCCGATGGAGATGTAATAATCAAAAAAGGCTGCATAAATTCCAAAGTCACCGCTCACGGCTCCGTTACCGCAAACTTCTGCGAACATTCAACGATAGAATGTGACGGCGACCTTACTTCAACAAGCTTCGTTATCTGCGATGTTTACTGCGGCGGCGAACTTTCCACAAAAGGCAATACAGGCGGTCTGCTGGGCGGAAAATATACCTGCCTTAACGGCATAGAAGCTTCCAATATCGGCACAAAAAGCTATACCCCCACACTGCTGACAGTGGGCGATAACGCTCTGCTTGCACAGGAAAAAGATACCGTTCTCAAACAAATAGAAAAAAGCAGCGGCGAACTGGAAAAGATCACTCTCGTTATCAACTTCCTCAATGATAAGAAAAAAGAACTCCATTCTCTGCCGGAAGATAAAGAAGTTATCCTCGGAAATGCCTGCCGTCAGAAAGTACTGTTAGGCGTTGAGATCAGTAAACTCAAAAAACGCGTTGAGGAAATAGATCTTTCACTTGCCAACAGACAGTACCTTTCCATAGGCTGCAAAGGCTATATGTACCCGGGCGTAAAGATCGTCATAAACGACGCTGTTTTCAAGGTAGAATCGGAATACGTCCGCACGCGCGTTGCACTTAGCGAGGACGGAATGATACACGCACTTCCGCTGTAAAAATGATATGAAAACTTATCCCTCACTTCACGGTGAGGGATAAATTTACGGAAGGAGAAAATTTAAAGTGAATTTCTCAGCAAGATCCATTGATTTTCTTTTTGAAAATTGCCTTAATGACAGCAGAACATGGTTCAAAGAACACAGAGACGACTATAACGCATATGTTATAACGCCGTTCCGCGAACTGATAACGGATCTCACCGATACGATGCTCGGGATAGACGGACGTTTCATATGCGACCCGAAAAGAATATCCCGCATATACCGCGACGCAAGATATGCAAAAGGCGGTTCGATATTCCGCGACCATATCTGGTACACTTTCAGCAGAACTACGGACGCTTACAAGTCGCTTCCGGGATATTATTTCAGTATCTCAACAAAAGGATTCAGCTACGGCTGCGGATATTACTACGCTTCATCGGATTCAATGAACGAAGTGCGTTCGCTCATTCTCAATAAGGACAAGACCGCAAAAAAAGCTTTAAAAGCATATAAGGAGCAGAATGTTTTCAAACTTTACGGTGATTTTTACAAACGCGATCACTATCCTAACGCATCGGAAGAAGAAAAAGACTGGCTCAACCGCAAGGAAATGGGACTTTCCTGTGAAAGCACGGATTTTGAACTGCTTTTCAGTAATAAACTTGCGGATAAGATCGCAGAAGATTTTAAAACAATCGCGCCCATATACAAAATGTACATGAAAGCTGAAAACAACATACTAATAAAAGGCAGCAGCAAATAGCGGAGACACTCGCGTGTCTCCGCTTAGCTTGTTGAAAAAGTTTTTAACAATTTTGCGCGCAGCGCAAAATTGAGCAAAAAGTTCGCCAGCCTTTCAAGGCTGCGGGGTCGAGGGGCGGAGCCCCCGCCGCCGTCCGCAGACGGCGGAACTCCTAATGCCTTCAGGAGCTCCGCAGGGGGTGAATTGCTGTCGCAGACAGCAAGAGGGGGAAGCCCTGCGATAGAGGGCTTCCCCCTTGAACTAACGATTTTTTCAAATTTTCCCTTGTCAAACAACCCGGTGAGTTGTTTGACAACGAACTACACTATAAATAATAAGCGGAGACACTCACGTGTCTCCGTTCATTTTTTCATATCTTATCTTGCGTCAACAAATCCTACCTTGTGATATGCTTTCGCCGCAACTTTTCCGCTTATGGAAAGCGCAGCCTTTGCACCATTCATGTAACATTCTTTCAGATACGCCTTATCAGCCCTAAGGCGGTCAAATTCCTCACGGACAGGTTTTAGCCCGTCCGCAACGGCTTCTCCTACCGCAAGCTTGAAATCACCGTAACCTTTGCCGTCAAACTCCCGCTCGATATCGGGAATGTTCTTTCCGGTAACTGCGGAATATATCGACATAAGATTGCTTATGCCGGGCTTATCCTCAGAATATCTTACGATGGAATCGCTGTCGGTAACGGCTCTCTTGAACTTCCTGATGATAACATCGGGTTCGTCAAGAATGAAAATGCAGGCGTTGGGGTTCTCGTCCGACTTAGACATCTTCTTTGTAGGATCCTGCAAAGATGTTATTTTTGCGCCCACTTCGGGAATGTATGCTTCGGGAACAGTAAAGAAATCCCCGTATTTGCCGTTGAAACGCTGTGCAACGTTCCTTGCAAGTTCAAGGTGCTGCCGCTGATCCTCGCCTATGGGAACGAGATCCGCGTTGTAAGCGAGGATATCCGCCGCCATTAGCACGGGATATGTGAAAAGTCCCGCGTTTATATCATCGGGGTGTTTTGCGGACTTATCCTTGAACTGTGTCATTCTGGAAAGTTCACCGAACTGTGTCGAGCAGGCAAGTATCCAGTTAAGCTCAGCATGAGTTCCCGCATGGCTCTGGATAAATACGATGGACTTTTTCGGATCGATGCCGCAGGCGAGCAGCAGCGCATAGGATTCTATAGTCCTTTTGCGAAGCTGTGCGGGATCCTGACGGACTGTTATTGCGTGCATATCCGCAACGGAATATATACAGTCAAATTCGTCCTGCAGCTTTCCCCAGCGTGAGACAGCGCCGATGTAATTGCCAAGAGTAAAAGTGCCTGTGGGCTGTATGCTGCTTAAAATTATCTTTTTTCTTTCCTGTTCGGACATAGTATCATTTCCTTTCTTTATGTTCGTATTTTAGTCAAACATTTCTTTTGACATTTTTCCGAGTATCTCGCAGCCTTTTACGAGCTGTTCATCTGTCGGAGTGGAAAAGTTAAGACGGAAACTGTTTATCGGGTCGGTGTCATGTACCGTAAATGCATTTCCCGGAACAACAGCTACCTTTGCTTCAACGGCTTTCTTGCAGAAGCCCATCATGTCGCAGCCGTCGGGAAGAGTTGCCCATATGAACAGACCGCCCTGAGGACGTGTAACGGTGATCTTCTTGGAGAAATTCTTATCGATCTCCGAAAGCATCAGCCCGCATTTTTTGCGGTAAATTTCCCGTATTTTCACAAGATGTGCTTCAAAGTCGTAATTGTTCATAAATTCATCGGCGATCATCTGCGCAAGGATATTTGTGTGAACGTCCGCAACCTGTTTGCAGACTACTATTTTCTGAACGATAGGTTTCGGCGCGGAAACAAATCCAACTCTGATACCGGGAGCGAGGACTTTTGAAAAACTTCCGCAATAGATAACTCTGCCGTCTGTATCCAAAGATTTTATTGACGGGATATGTTCTCCCTCAAAGCGTATCTCGCCGTAGGGATTATCTTCCAGAATGACAACATCATATTTTTGTGCGATCTTGTAAACGGTTTTTCTTCTTTCATAGGAAGTACACTTGCCTGTAGGGTTCTGGAAATTAGGTATCAGGTAGATAACTTTAGTATTGGGGTTTGCTTTAAGAGCGGCTTCCAGCTTATCGGGGTCTATGCCCTCATCGTCCATTTCAACGCCAACGAGATTGACATTATATGACTTAAAGGAATTTATGCTGCCGATAAAAGACGGAGACTCGCATATAAGCGTATCGCCCTCGTTGAGAAAGACTTTGCAGGAAAGTTCGTTGCCCTGTTGACCGCCGGAAGTTATGATAACGTCGTCAATATCGGCGTTATAGGAATTCTGCGAAGCAAGGCGTTTTTTCACGGTATCACGGAGCGGCGTATAACCCTCGGTAATGCTGTACTGTAATGCGGCGATAGGGTTTTCCTCAAGAATTTTAGCAGTAATTTCCTTAACGGCATCTACGGGGAAAGCTTCGGGAGCGGGATTTCCCGCTGCGAAAGAGATGACATCGGGGAAAGCGGTAAATTTTAGTATTTCGCGGATCGCAGAAGCCTGCAAGCCTGTTACCTTATCGGAAAAAGAGTAATTCATAAAAAGACCTCCATACAAATAGATTTAAACTGATACATTTTATATTATATCACATATTTTCCGTACAAGCAACATAAAATTTAGAAAAAGTTTTTTAACAGTTTTGAGGCAGGCTGAGCCTGCACGCGTGCGGGCGTAGTTTTGTTTTTCTACTGTTTTGAGCCTGCGCCTAAAGTTTTGATGTTATTTTCACTGGTGGAGGTTCTTTTGTGTTCTGTTCTTATCTTTTATTTTGCATATAAACTTTTTTTGCCACTTTATGCGAGGGGCAGACAACCATAAGGGAAGGGGAAACCCGAGCGTC
>CANQPX010000013.1 GCA_947625915.1 uncultured Clostridia bacterium | reverse complement strand
ATCTGTTGCATAACAACTTCCCTTATATTTTTTTGCTAAATGTTTTACTTGTGCTCCTATTTCTCCTATTTCTAGCACATTTGCAAATTGATCTTCTTCAACAATTACTACTCCTATAGATATTGAAGTTAATGGGAAATGTTCCATTTTACCTCTTCTATTTTGTATTTTCAAATATCCTTTATTTGCATCTTCTTCTGTAAAAAAGCTTTTTACACCTAAATCAAATTCAGATATTATTTGTTGACAAATTTTTTCATATTCAACATCTTCTCCCAGAATTGCAACGAAATCGTCTCCACCAATGTGCCCTACAAATACATCTGTTTTTTCTTGATTGTTGACATTTTTTACTATCCGTTAATAAAAATGCGTAAATTTTGTTAACAAAGTAAATATATGGGAATTTTAGATATTTCTACAAAAAATATTTATAAAAATAATATAGTCCGCTGCCAAACGATGGTTTAAAATGCTTGACAACGGACTATTTTTAGATAAAATTTAACTGCTCTGTATTGCCAAACAGCTCACCGGGCTGTTTGGCAAGGGAAAATTTGAAAAAATTCGTTAGTTCAAGGGGGAAGCCCTCTATCGCAGGGCTTCCCCCTCTTGCTGTCTGCGACAGCAATTCACCCCTTGCGGAGCTCCTAAAGGCATTAGGAGATTTCGTCGTCTGCGGACGACGACAAGGGGTTTCACCCCTTGACCCCACCAGCGCGGCTGCGCTGGATCAGCTATTCAATTTTGCGCTGCGCGCAAAATTGTTATTTTAACTTTTTTTGCTCTCTTCCGCTGTCTTTTTTACTACCGCAAACGCCTGCCGTAAATTTGATACACCGTAAATATGCATATTGTATTTGTTGGGATCAATGTTCCGCAAAGCCTGCTTCGGTATGATACATTCGGTAAATCCCAATCTCTGGGCTTCCATTATCCTTTGCGGGATATTCGATGTGCTGCGCACTTCGCCGCCAAGTCCGATCTCACCAAATGCAATAAGCTTTTCACTTATCGCAATGTCAAAATATCCGCTGTACACCGCCAGCGCCACCGGAAGATCCCCTGCCGGCTCGTCAAGCCGAAAACCTCCCACAATGTTAAGGTAAACGTCAAGCGTTCCGAAAAACATTCCCATTCGCTTTTCCAGTACGGCAATTATTATCGCAAGCCTGTTATAGTCAAATCCCGTTGCAGTGCGCTTTGGAGACGGAAAAGTCGTTTTCGTGACCAGCGCCTGCACTTCCGCAAGTATCGGACGGCTGCCTTCCATTATACAGGCGACGCAGGTTCCCGATATCCCAACAGGTCTGCCGTTAAGGAGCATCATCGAAGGATTTTCCACTTCTTCAAGACCGTTGTCGCACATCTCAAAAACGCCTATCTCATTTGTTGAACCGAAACGGTTCTTTACCGCCCGAAGTATCCTGTAACTCAGGTGGCGTTCGCCCTCAAAGTAAAGCACGGTATCTACGATATGCTCCATTACTTTAGGACCCGCGATGGCACCGTCTTTATTGACATGACCTACAATAAATATCGGTATCTCCTCGGATTTGGCCGTTTTCATAAAAAGGTTGGTACACTCTCTGACCTGAGTTATGCTTCCCGCGCTTGACGGGAGTTCGCTCAAAGACATAGTTTGTATCGAGTCGATTATAGCAATATCCGGTTTATGTGTGCATATCGTATTAGCCGCGGCTCTTGCGTCATTTGTTGAAAGAAGATAAAGATTTTCCGTATCAACTCCGAGCCGCTGGGCGCGTATCTTTATCTGCCTGATACTTTCCTCTCCCGAAACATACAATATCGTATGTTCCTCACCGAGAAATTTACATATCTGTAAAAGTATGGTAGATTTTCCTATGCCCGGTTCTCCGCCTATCAGCACAAGGGAACCCTTCACAAGCCCTCCGCCGAGGACTCTGTTAAGTTCGTTTATGCCTGTTGAATATCTTACATCTTCTTCCGTATCTATCCCTGAAAGAGTCCTTATTTCCGAGGAAAGATCGACGATCTTTATCGATGACCCTGACTTTCCCAAAGAAGATCTTGCGGGAGCGGTCTCCACGATATCCTCTTCAAGAGTGTTCCATTCGCCGCAAGAGGGGCATTTTCCGTTCCATTTTGAGCTTTCGTAGCCGCATTGGCTGCATATGTAGACTGTTTTTAACTTTCCTGCCATTTTACGCTCCTTATTTTTTACGCTTCGGCAAATTCGTTTATCCCCGAAAATACCGTGAACGCGACTTTTTGCTGATAATTTTTATCGGTAAGCTTTGCGGCTTCTTCGGGATTTGAGAGAAATCCGCACTCTATCATCACCGTGGGATTATTGCAGTAGTAACAAAGGTAAAGTTCATCGCCGCAAAGTTTTATCTCCCGCTGATTGTCAGGCTGGAGATTTGCGACAAATTTCTGCTGCATTATGTATGCAAGGTCTTCACTTGCGGGGTTCGCGTCGCTGTAGAACATCTGCGCGCCGTTATAAACAGGATCTTCAAAAGTATTCTGATGTATCGAAACGCACACGGCGTTAGGATATTTATTAAAAATTTCCAGTCTGTTTTCCATGTCGGAAATTTTCTGGTTCCTGATGCCCGTAACGCCTTTGTCATGTATAGACATATCCTTATCGCGGGTAACTTCCACATCATAGCCGAAAAGTCGGCTCATATCCCTTACCGAAAGCAGGATATTGAGGTTTATGCCTTTTTCGGTCTTTCCGTCAGCCGTCGAACAGCCGCCGTCTATGCCGCCGTGTCCCGCATCGAGCACCACAACGCAGTCACTTTCTTCGACAACATTTTCTACCGTTACAACTTCGTCGATCTGAGCGGCTGCATAGCAGATCACTCCGATACAGGCAATAAACGTCAGCACGACAAATGCGGCGTTCCATCTTATCTTTCTCATAAAATACCTCCAAACAGCTTGTTTTACTGTATATTATGAGAAAATAAAAGCTTGTATTACTGTTTTTTATAGAAAATTATCTTTGTGATATCTATATCGTTGTAGGTAAGGATATAAGTCAACACTATCGTCAGCGGCTGGAGAAGCACCATAAACGTTATCCCGATGATCCCGAGCCATGATATCGCGTCTATCACAAATTCTCCCGTAAAAAGCGTTACAAACGGTCTGAGCCACATATTCAGCAGCAGATAATAGTTGAAGATATCAGGCAGAACGCCTGCTTTGCTCAGATAAAGGCATATCAGCATCCCATAGCTGAATATCGGTGCGGCGACCGCCATTTTAAGCGGCATATATCTGTCATATTCCGTTCCGTGGAATTTTACAACATTCTTATCACGTTTTGCAGCGTAATGCGCCCAGTTGAAGTAAAGCCCAAGGGTTACCGTCAACGTGCAGACCGCTATGAAAATTCTTATAAACATAAATCTTCTCATGAAAAGCGCTGTTGACGAACATATGAAAAAGCACATAAAATTCCCAAGGAACCAATATCCGATGCCTTTAAGGCATCTTGATGCAAAATTTTCCTTTTTATTTGAGATATATCTTTCGGACATTCCGTTCATTTCCTTTCCGGTATTCTTTTCATATTATACAATATTTCCATGAAGATTTCAACATTTTCTGCAAAACTTATGCCCGATCGGTCATGTAAGTTTGCGCATATGCTGAAAAATAAGTTATATCCTGTTTATTTTCATTATAAATCCCTCAAATAAATTATCCGCATGATGCAATAATAAATATCGGGACGTTCAGAACGTCCTATTTTTCAGAAAGGAATGATAAATTATGGCAGACCAGAGCAAACTTTATAATGCTCTTTATCAGAACGCCGAAATGGGAACAAATTCTATAAAGCATATTTTCCCGAAGGTACACGATAACAGGCTCCGCGGTGAACTGAGAATGCAGCTTTCAAACTACAATGACCAGACAAATATGCTCACTAACCGTATGATATCACGGAATATAACTCCCAAACCCGTTTCTAAAATGGCAAAAGTCATGACCTCAATGGGAATTACCCTGAATTGTGCGCGGGACAATTCCACTCAGCACATTGCGGAAATGCTCATTCAGGGAACAAATATGGGCGTTATCAAGATAAATAAGGCACTGAACCGTTCCGTTACAGCCGAACCCGAACTGGTACAGGAAGCAAAGGAAATGCTTTCCAAGGAACAGCGTTATATCGATGATCTGAAAAGTTATCTTTGATCGGAAAGCGGGTGGAAACTCATGTATAAAGATCTTATAAAGCACGGGAATTACGCGCAGATAGATGTTAACAATCCTCAGCAGATAAACGGGAAATACTATACGAACATTATTACCGATAACATTACCCTTCCCGACGGGAGCGTTGTAAACGCTCATGAAGAAAACGCCGCTATCGCCCGTAAAGAAGTTGACAACATACGATTGTCATAAAATAAGGGGTGTGAAGTTCACACCCCTTACATACTATATTCTTGCTTTATCTTTTATGATGTACTTTTTTCTGTTAAGTTTCTGGGCTTTTATTACCTTCATTCGTGAAAATTCTTCACGTTCCTTTTCTTCAAGGCTGTTCGTGATGAATTTCACTATTCCCTCATAGCGCGGGATAACGATATTCTGTAAAGCGTTTGCCCTTGTCTGAGTTTTCCGTATGGAATTTGTAAGGCGGTAAATGCTGTTTTCCATCTCCGCAAGCGTCACCGATATATATTTTGCCTTTTCAAAACAAATATATGCAAGGTCAACGTTTGAATCTGTATATTGCAGCCCGTAATTCAGATCGGGTTTCTTTTCCTCAATAGAAATTTTCGGGAGTTCGCAGCCCATTACGCTTCTGTACGAAATTGAAAGAGAATTTTCCTCCGGAACGGCATAAGCGATATTTTCTATAACGCCTCTCGAAATATTTGCCAATTGAAGCGCGGAATACGCCTTTATATAGGTCTCCTCAATAGTTCCGCGCATGGATTTTGCCTTATCAACAAGCGACATAAGCTCTCTTACAAGAATATTCCGCTTTTTGTCAAGAAGTTCATATCCAACTTTCGCCAGAGAAAGCGATTTCTGCGCGTTGAGCAGATTTCCCTTGGTGGGAAATACCTGTTCAGCCATATAAGACGTCTCCTTTCGTAATTATTCAAACATTTCAGCCGCGTGAGGATCGTATTTTTCTTCAAGAAGCTTTTCATTTACACGGTCAAGTGCGGATTTCGGCAGCAGAGAAAGAAGTTTCCAGCCCAGATCGAGAGTTTCGTCTATTGAACGGTTCTCATCAGGACGCTGAGTGATAAAGTATTTCTCAAACATTTTGCCGAAATTCATATATGCTTTGTCAAGTTCGGAAAGTTCATCTTCACCTATTACCGAAGCAAGTGCGCGCGCGTCCATAACTTTCGCATAGCAGGCAAAAAGCTGATTGGAAACATCTGCATGGTCGGAACGCGTATATCCCTCGCCTATGCCGTCCTTCATCAGACGCGAAAGTGACGGCAGCACCGATATCGGCGGATAAACTCCCGTCTGATCGAGTCCTCTGTCAAGAACTATCTGTCCTTCCGTTATATATCCCGTAAGGTCGGGAACAGGGTGTGTAATATCATCGTTAGGCATCGTAAGTATCGGTATCTGTGTTACCGAACCTTCCGATCCGTTTATAATTCCCGCACGCTCATAAAGCGAAGCCAGATCCGAATAAAGATATCCGGGAAATCCCTTACGTCCGGGGATCTCTCCCTTTGACGAAGAAAATTCACGAACCGCTTCCGCGTAGGAAGTCATATCCGTAAGAATTACCAGAATATGCATATTCTTCTCGAACGCAAGATATTCCGCTGCCGTAAGCGCACATCTCGGAGTAAGTATACGCTCGATTATCGGATCGTTTGAAAGATTCAGGAACATTACGACTTTCTGAAGAACGCCGCTTTCCTCAAAACTCCTTCGGAAGTAGTCCGCAACGTCATTCTTAACGCCCATTGCCGCGAAAACAACGGCAAAATCCTGTCCGCTGTTCTCGGCGATCTTTGCCTGACGGACTATCTGCACCGCAAGTTTATTGTGTGAAAGTCCCGAGCCTGAAAATATGGGAAGTTTCTGTCCTCTGATAAGGGTCATAAGCGCGTCTATGGAAGATATCCCCGTATGGATATAGTTTCTCGGATACGCTCTGGAAACAGGGTTCAGCGGTTTTCCGTTTATGTCGGCGGTCTTTTCGGCAAATATTTCTCCCAGACCGTCAACAGGACGTCCTGCGCCGTTGAAGATCCTTCCGAGTATTTCCGGAGAAAGGGGCATTTCCATAGGTTTTCCCATAAAGCGTGTCTTTGTATTTTTTAACGAAAGCCCGTTAGTTCCCTCAAAGACCTGCAAAACGGCTTTTTTGCCTGAAATTTCAACGACTCTGCCTATCCTTTTCGTTCCGTCATCAAGGCGGATCTCCGTTACCTCATCGTAAGAAACGCCTTCCACATTGTCAAGAACAACAAGAGGTCCGTTTATTTCGCTTAATCCTATATATTGTAAGCTCATTCATATGACCTCCTTTCAAGTTTCCGTACTTATCTTTTTAAGCAGCTGACCGATCTCCACCGTAAGCATATTGAACATTTCGGGCTTATCGTTGGGGATATCGTATTTCATTTTTATTACTTTTTCAAACACTCCCGTTTCAACTATCGCGCTTACGGGAGTTCCCGCCGCAACAACTTTTTTGCAGCTGTCATAAAGCGTCAGGATAATTTCCATCATTCTGAACTGCTTGTCAAGCGGAACATAAGTATCATCTTTATGGTATGCGTTCTGCTGCAAAAATCCTACTCTTACGACTCTTGCTATCTCAATTACAAGTTTCTGATCCTCCGGAAGAACGTCCGAACCGATAAGTTTTACGATCTCCATAAGTTTATTTTCTTCAAGGAGAATGTTGGAAATGTTCTGGCGGTATTTAAGGAAGTCTATACTTACGTTTTCATCGTAGTAATTGGAAAGATCGTCGATATATTCGGAGTAGCTGTCGTTCCAGTTTATGGCAGGATAGTGACGGGCATACGCAAGGGATTTATCCAGTGCCCAGAAACAGCGTACAAAACGCTTTGTATTCTGTGTTACAGGTTCTGAAAAGTCCGAACCCTGCGGAGAAACAGCTCCGATTATAGTTACCGAACCTTCCGCACCGTTAAGCGACTGAACATAACCCGCACGTTCATAGAACTCTGAGATCCTCGACGGCAGATATGCGGGAAAACCTTCCTCCGCGGGCATTTCTTCAAGACGTCCGCTTATTTCACGGAGCGCCTCCGCCCAACGTGACGTTGAGTCCGCCATTATCGCGATATGATAACCCATATCACGGTAATATTCCGCAAGTGTTATTCCCGTATAGATCGAAGCTTCACGCGCAGCAACAGGCATATTTGAAGTGTTTGCGATAAGCACAGTTCTGTCTGTCAATGCTTTTCCCGTTCTCGGATCGACAAGTTCGGAAAATTCTTCAAGAACTTGCGTCATTTCGTTTCCGCGTTCGCCGCAGCCTATATAAACTATTATATCCGCATCGCACCATTTTGCAAGCTGATGCTGAGTCATGGTCTTGCCCGTTCCGAAACCTCCCGGAACTGCGGCAGTTCCGCCCTTTGCAATAGGAAGTATCGTATCAATGACTCTCTGACCGGTTATAAGCGGTCTGCTTATTGGCAAGCGTTCCTTAAAAGGTCTGCTTCTCTTTATAGGCCATTTCTGGCAAAGGGTAAGTTCCTTGACTTCCCCGCTGTCAGTTTTAAGTTTTACAACGCAGTCATTTATGGTATAATGACCGTTTTCCGCAGTCCAGACAACTTCCCCCGAAAGGTTCGGATGGACCATGCAGCGATGTTCGATAACGGGAGTTTCGGGGCAGGTGGCATAAATGTCTCCGCCGCAAAGCTGATCCCCCACGGAAACAGTTATCTTCACGTCATACTTCTTAGCGGTATCGAGAGCAGAAACGTTTGCGCCTTCGGAAATGAATGCACCGCTTAACGCTTCAATCTGTTTCAGCGGACGTTCGATGCCGTCAAAGATATTTGAAAGTATCCCCGGACCGAGAGTTGCCGACATAGGCATACCGCTGCCCTCTACAGGCTCTCCGGGTCTGAGTCCCGTTGTGGATTCATACACCTGAATAGTAGTCTCGTCGGAGGTTATACCGATGACTTCGCCTATAAGACGCTTTACGCCAACATAGACCATTTCAAGCATGGAAAAATCCTTTGTATCCCTGACCTTTACAACAGGACCGTTTATGGAAAAAATCGTATTCAAGGCTTATACCTCCGTTCGGGATTCATTGTGCAAAAACATTGCTGTTTGCAAAAAGCCGGCGCTGTTCCTCAACTGCCATATCGAATGTCTTGTCGGAGATCGTCTCGCTGTCCTTGTTATATACCGAAACACCGCCGAGTTTTATCTTTTCATCGGGTGAAAAAACAACATTTTCCGAGCGTATAGCTTTTTTCAGCGTATCGGCATACTTCATATCCTCCGGAGCAAGGAAAACTTCCGCTCCGTTTGAGATACGGACGAGCAGCAGATCTTTTATCAGCATATCAATGTATTTCGGATCGCTCCTGTAGCTTACGAGACGTTTCTTTACAACGTCAAATATTTCGTCCGTAAGTTCCTCACGGCGGCGGAGAACTTCTTTTTTCATTTCGAGTTCCGCCTTAGAGATATCGCGGACATAGCGGTTGCCGGTCTTTTTGTTCCCGTTATTAAAGTATCTTTCTGCAAACTCTTCCGACTCACGTTCGGCTTCGGAAAGTATCGCTTTCTTTTCCTCCTCGGCTTCACCGAGCATTTCGCTGACTTTGCGCTCTGTCTCGCCGTTTACGGCGTCTATGAACCTTTGCAGTTTTTCATTGTTCTTATCCATAAGAATTACTCCTTTAAAGCTTCAGCCCGATAGCAGATTCGATATATTTTGAGATCATTCCCGTAATATCCGACGTAGCATGGCGGTCGGGTATCTCTACGATAAGCGGCTGACGTCTTTCGAGCTTGTATTCGTAGACCATTTCGCTGCAAAGCTTTATCAGCTTTTCAGTCATAAGTATAACGGCAATATCCTTATCGTCCATAGCAGCGGCAAGAGCCTTTTTTACCTCATCGGATCCGTGGACAACAACGCCCTCGATACCCGCAAGCCGCATTCCCATCTGCGTATCAACATTATCGCTTATCAAATAAAAGCGCATAGCCGCCTCCTATTATACAAACAGCATCAGGAGAGCAACAACAAATCCGTACAGTGCGCAGCCTTCACCGAGAGCAACGAAGATAAGTGCTTTTGAGAAAGATTTCGGATCTTCGCTTACAGCTCCGATAGCCGCAGGAGCAGCCGCCGCAACAGCGATACCGCCGCCTATGGAACCAAGTCCTACCGCAAGTGCCGCAGCAAGGTAGCCTATTCCCCCGTCGGAAATGCCGGAAGGCTCGTCCGCTTCTTCTGAAGCGGAAGTATCAGCAGAAGGAGCTTCCTCTGCAGAAGCGTAAATTCCCGCAGGAACAGCCGCGCAGATCACCATTACACCGAAGAAAGCGCAAAGGTTGCCGATAATAGCGTTCTTGAAAGACTTTGCACCGCGTTTGCCCTTAATGGCGATAATTGCGGGAAGTGCAAGAAGTCCTATCACAACAATGGGAAGCAGAAAAATGTACAGCATAAAAATTCCTCCAAAAAATTATTCGATGTTTTCATCGTAATTGATCTTAACGGGTTCAAACGGTTTGCCGTCGCCCGAATAAAAACGTGAGAATATTTCGTAAAATTCCAGACGCAGCGTCTGTATGCCCACCAGCAGTCCTTCTATGCCCATTACGAAAGCATTTCCCAGAATGACAACTATCGGCGAAGCCGCCGCTGAGACCTGTTCCGAAAGTGCCATGACCACCAGCATCATTGACGCGTGGGAAAGAACAAATCCGCCTATACGGATGAAAGAAAGGGTATTTGTGGCATAACCCAGCAAAAACTCGAACACTTCAAAGAAGTTTGAAGCTATAAAGTCGCCTATGCCGCCTTCCATGTGGTACTTTTTGCCTTTCACCCAATAAGAAAGCGGTTCCCGCATAAACATCGCAATAAGCGGCAGGATTATCAGAACTATCACATATACCGCGTTCATAAGGTGAACGCCGAACAGTTCCGCGACCGCTCCCACAAGTATCGAACCGAAGAATACCAGTCCAGCGATACCGTTGTTTCCGAACAATGATTCTTCAAATTTCTTGTTTTTTATTCCCGTGACAATGTTTATAAGTATCGAGATAAACATTATCAGTACGCCCAGAACTATCGCACCGATCAAGATCGTTGTAACGTTCTTCATTACCTTGAACGGCAGGAAAGTTATTCCCAGAGCCTCATAGACCGGGTCGAGCAGTTCTTCATAGCCGAAAATGCTTCCGTAAAGCAGTCCGAACACCGCTCCCGATATGCCTACCCGCGTGAGTATCGGACCGAGCGCGAATTTCTTGAATTTCCAGAGCAGAGCGCCCGCTATCGCCAGTACGATACCTTGCCCCAGATCCCCGAACATTATACCGAACAGCAGCGTGTATGTCACCGCAACGAAACCGGTGGGATTTATGCCGTTATATGACGGGAGCCCGTACATTTCCACAAACATTGAGAACGGCTGTGAAAACTTATTGTTTTTAAGTTTTATGGGCGGTTCAAGCTTACCGTTGGCATCGGCAGGCTGGAGAACCAACGAAACGCTTTCCATATCATCAAAAAGTGCCATAAATCTGTCTGTTTCGCTTTTGGGGATAAATCCAACGATATAGAATTTGTCATTTACTATAGCCGCCTTGTTCCTCAGATCAAAGTTATCATGGCTCGATTTCAAGCGGGAAAATATCTTTCCGAGCCTGTCGGCTTCTTTATCAAGGTATTCATTGTACTGTTTGCGGCTGTCCTCGATAAGTTTTTTATCTTCTTCCACCATTTTGTGGAGTTCGGCGGAAGCTTCCGAAGAGTCGCCCTTTACAAAATCGGGGATATGCGTCCTTTCAAAATAAAGGCTTTCAAATATTTCGTCCACTTCCTCACTGCACGAAGCGGGAACGAAATACATTCCCCAGTAGTATTCTTTTTCCTCACTGAAATGTGTAAAGTAAAAAGGCTTGTCATCATAATATTCAAGTTTTCCGTAGCTGTCCACGGGGAGCCGTCCCAGACGGACTTTGATATTCTCGCAGGAAAAGATCTGCTGGAAATCTACCGTCATTCCTTTCAGGTGATCCACCTGATACATCGCCTGCTCATGAACGGAAAGCTTTTCGTCGGCAAGTTTTTCTGCTGTTTTGAACTCGTCAAGCTTTTTCCTTACATTCAGGATATACTCTCCCAGTCCTGCAAGGCTTTCCCCTTCCACATCGGAAAAATCATCGCTGCGGAATTTTCTTCCCGATTGGTTGGATATCTCGCTTATCTGTTTTAACAGCGGAGTAAACGGGTTGTCCTCTTTAAGGACGGTGAACCCGCTTTTTTTGCCTGCCACTTTGGCTGCGGATTCGATATGGAAACAGCCGCAGTCGCTGAGTTTTACAAGTACAGCGTCAAGATCCTTTGTAAGCCCCGCGATATTGACAAGTTCCATTTTCTCTATCGACACTTTACGATCACCTCTTTAAATGTTAAGGCAATACCGCACAAAGATTGTCGTGCAGATGCGCCGTCAGATTTTTTGTCAGATTGGCTGAAAATTCCGCAGGCATACTTGTCGTATGTCAAGGGATTTTCGGGCAATATGACGGAAAATATGCAAGCAGATGTGCGGCAAAGCCGTAAGGCGGTCTTTGCGCGGTATTGCCTTTGTTTACATTATAATAAGCGGCGCGATCTTGCTTGATTCGACACCGTATCTTATTCCCTCAATGATACTGATGATGTTCTTTACCTCTATTTCCAGCAGGAAAATAAAGGAATAAACACTCAGCGGCGCAGACTGTGAACGTTTCAGCATAAGCTTTGCATATTTATAGCGGAGCTGATTTGCGCTCTGTTCAAGGTTATTTATGTCGTAGCCGTTTTCTATCATCTGTCTGCCGTAATTTGTCTTTGAGAATCGTTTTATAAACTCTTCCGAACTGTCCGCGTCATAGATCTCCTTCTGCTTTGCGGGAGAAAGCCGTCCGCCGAAAGGCAGCATATCCTTTTCTATCTCATCACCCGTTGCGCCGAAAAACGCGGTGAGCCGATAAGAGTTTATAACATTTATAAGGTCAATATCCGTTTCAAGGAAAGAAACGAACTGTTTCACATCGTTCTTTTTAAAATCGAGAGAACTTTTAAGTCTCTTGATATAGTAAGTTCTCAGCAAAGTCTCACATTCCGTAACGTCCACTTTTCCGTCCTCGTTGGTCTTTACGCTTTTCAGGACGTCATAGTAAGGAGTTTTTTTCAGGAATACTAACAGTTCTTTGAAATCCGTAACTCTTGCAAGGTCGATCAGGTCAAATGAAGTAAGACCTTTCAGATATATCGGCACATCAGAAATAAGTTTTTCCGAACCCGCATTAAGGAACCTTATGCATCGTAAGATCTCATCTATCTCGGTCTGCAGTATCTTGTAGTTGTAAAATTCTTCCTTGGAAATATGTTCAAAGCCCGTTATCCTGACATAAGTGTCATAAACGCTTCTTCTCAGCAAATTTTCGAGCATTCCTCTGTGGATAGTGTTTGTATCGATAGATGAGAGCAATTCACTGTAGTGGGTATTTTTTTTCAGATACTCGGCAGCTTCCTGAACGCTCTGCTTGCTCATCATTTCCAGATAATCCTGCTGTGTAAGGCGTTTGCCGTAGATAGCCATTATCTTTGCGACAGTGGCATTATAGTTTCTGCGTTTGAACATTAAGGCGTTCACTTCCCTTCAAAAAGCGGGCTCAACCATTGACTATGGCGTTAAAAATATCGTTCTCCCACTTTTCCCTGTGTTCCTCAAATGCTTTATTGAGACGATCCAGCTCGTCATTCTTGCGGTTTTCTATCTCCGCAAGCTTTTCCTCGGCTTTTTTCTGCTCTTCGGATTCTTTCTTTTTAAGTTCGTCCTCGGCGTTCTTCACCTTTTCTTTTATAAGGCGTTCACGTTCGTTTCTTGCATCGGCAATTATCTTGTTTCTTTCCTTCTCGGCTTCTTCAAGGCGTACCTTTGCATTTTTTTCTATATCAAGTATGCCTAAAATAATATTTTCCATAATATCACCGTACTTTCTATCATACTATGCGGCGATCCCATACCCCGGCAAAGACGTAAGCACGGGAGCCGCAGAAAATATCAGTTTTTAAGGCTGTGGAGCGGAGCGGGTATCTGTCCGCCTCTGCTTATGAACTTGGACGGCGAGTAAGTATTGACTCTCATAACGGGACCTTTTCCGAAAAGTCCGCCCCAGTTGAGAACATCTCCCTCTTTCATACCTATTGCGGGAATTATTCTCACAGCGGTGGTCTTGCTGTTTACCATACCGATAGCGGCTTCGTCGGCGATTATTGCGGAAATAACGTCCTCCGTGGTATCTCCCGGGATACATATCATATCCAGACCGACAGAGCATACCGCAGTCATAGCTTCAAGCTTTTCAATTGCAAGCGCTCCGCATTCGGCAGCTGCTATCATTCCCGCGTCCTCGGAAACAGGTATGAACGCTCCCGAAAGTCCGCCGATCCTTGAACAAGCCATTACTCCGCCTTTCTTAACGGCGTCGTTGAGGAGTGCGAGCGCGGCGGTAGTTCCGCAGGCACCGCATTTTTCAAGACCTATCTCTTCAAGGATATAGGCAACGCTGTCGCCTACCGCGGGAGTAGGTGCAAGGGAAAGATCCACTATCCCGAACGGAACGCCCAGCCTTTCCGAAGCTGTAACGCCCACAAGCTGTCCCACGCGGGTGATCTTGTAGGAAGTTTTCTTTATTATGTCGGAAATTTCCGTTATATCCGCATCGGGATATTTTCTGAGAGCCGAGCGAACGACTCCCGGACCTGAAACGCCTACATTTATTATGCAGTCCGGTTCTCCGACGCCGTGGAAAGCACCTGCCATGAACGGGTTATCTTCAACGGCATTGCAGAATACCACAAGTTTTGCCGCGCCGAAACATTGATCGCCAACAGTAAGTTCCGCGCTTTTCTTGACGATCCTGCCCATCATTCCGCAGGCGTCAAGGTTTATGCCTGTTTTGGTAGAGCCCACATTTACCGATGAGCAAACGCAGGAAGTTGAAGCAAGGGCTTCCGGTATCGACTCTATGAGTCTTTCATCGCCTGCCGAAAAGCCTTTTTGTACAAGTGCGGAATAACCTCCGATAAGGTTCACGCCGCAGGTCTTAGCGGCTTTTTCCATAGCGAGAGCAAACTTTACCGGACTTTCCGAACAAGCTGCCGAAACAATTGCAATAGGCGTTACCGAAAGTCTCTTATTTATAATGGGGATACCGTATTCTTTTTCTATGTCCTCTCCGACTTTAACAAGGTTCTCGGCGCGTTTGGTTATCTTATCGTAGACCTTTGTGCAAGCCTTGTCGATATCGCTGTCGATGCAGTCAAGGAGCGAGACTCCCATAGTTATTGTTCGTATGTCAAGACATTCGTCCTGTATCATACGGATAGTTTCAAGTATATCGTGAACGTTGATCATAGCAGTGCAAAACTCCTTCTGTGATGTTCGGCTGTTTTCATATCCTGTGCATGGACTCAAAAATTTCCTCATGCATGGTATGGATCCGGAGCCCCAGTTCGCTTCCGAGCTCATTCATCCTGCCGACGAGTTCGGTGAAATCCTTATTCAATCTTGAGATATCCACAAGCATTATCATTGCGAACATATCCTGAAGAACGCTTTGCGTAACTTCGATGACATTTGCGTTATATTCGGTGCATATACCGCTGACCTTAGTAAGTATACCCACCGTGTCCTTTCCGATGACCGTAATAACAGCTCTCATACTGTATTCCCTCCGAAACAATAAAAATACATATATTATAATATCACATTTTTACAAAAAATAAAAGGCGAAAATCATACAATTTTGTATGTTTTTTTCACAAAATATATGTTGATTTTTTGGAAAATGTGTTATAATAAATAAGAGAGATGTTCGGAACGACTTATGCTGCACTTCCCTCTTCCGCGGTTCTTGCCTTGATATCCTTGGCAAATATAAGCTTGAATACCGTTCTTACAAAAGGCTGAATGAAGAACAGCTGCGAAAAGAACGCAAACGGGAAGTTATAGCAGACGAGCTTTATCCAGTTCGCAAGGAGCGTCATAGGATCAAATCCCGCATAGTACGGATAATACAAAAATGCTGCTATAAAACTCATTGCGGGACACATGATGCCCACTGTGGCGCAGATTATCGCCGTCTCAAAAATTACGGGGTGAGTGTTGGCAGAATCGAATACCTTACAGGCAAGTCTGAACGAAAGCGGACTTCCCAGAAGATTTTCCAGAAGATACGCAAGTACGAACTCCGTAAGCACTACCGCCCATATCGGCACAAAAGAACCGCACATAAGTACTCCGCCCTGTTTGTTGATGGCGGACAGAACGCTCGAAGCGCCGTTCACCTCCATAAGTGTGCTGCCGTTTACAACGTAAAGACTGTAAAAGACATAGGCGTGGACTGTAACGATCACCGTTATAAGGGCGAAAATCATTCTCTGTAACTGATTTCTCGGCATAGTAAAAAACTTCCTTTCCGCGCAAAAAAACACACGCCAGCAGTGCGGCGCAAATACAGATCGTTTTGTTCCGTGATCAGATTTACGCGCAGATGCGCAACGTGTGTCGTTTTACGATAACTAAAATTATTATTGAATTTTATCAACGTGTTTTATTTTAACACAGATCAAAATTTGCGTCAAGTGGGAAAAAGTTTCAATTTTTTAGGAAATGCCGCTTGTCTTTTTCGTCAGATCATACAAATTTTACAAATATATTTGAAAGGAATGTAAAAAATGAACCTTATTGATTGCCACACTCATTCCGTAAACAGTCCCGACGGAAATTCCACCGCGGAAGAAATGCTGAAAACAGCCATAAAACAGGGACTTTCCGCATATGCTCTTACCGATCACTGTGAAGTCAACAGGTGGTTCTCCATTGAGCATTACGGTGCAGAGCCAAATGACTATGATACATATGACTTCGGCGTTGACTTTGAGAATTCTATGGCTGAAAATACCGAATTAAAGGAAAAATACGGCAAAAAAATTAATTTCATCTGCGGTCTGGAACTCGGACAGGCTCCCGCCGACTTCGGACTTGCGGAGTCCATAGCTGCCGACAAGCGCCTTGATCTTGTTATCGGTTCGATACATCAGGTAATGCCCTATGACGATTTTGCGTTCATAGACTATTCAAAAAACTCCGTTGAACCGCTTCTGGAACTGTACTATGAAAATGTTTACAAGCTTTGCAAATGGAACAAGTTCGATGTTCTGGGGCATCTGACATATCCCCTGCGATATATCGAAGGCGACAATGGGATAAAAGTCGATATGTCAAAGTATGAAGAAATTATCCGTGAGTCGTTCAAAGTGCTTATAGAAAACGGCAAGGGCATAGAGATAAACACCAGCGGTCTGCGTCAGGCTTACGGTCAGACGTTCCCTAACCTCTATTGGGTGAAAATGTTCCGCGAAATGGGCGGCGAGATACTTTCCGTGGGTTCGGACGCTCACTGCGCCGCAGACCTCGGAAAAGGCGTTAAAGAAGGCGCGGAGATCGCTCTTGAAGCGGGATTTGAACATCTTTGTTACTTCAAAGAACGTAAACCTAATTTTATAAAAATATAGACAAACGCAAAATTTTATGGTATAATCAAATAAGCTGATATCAGGGAGGAAACGATTTATGGATACTCTTATCAAACTTCTTAAACAGAACGCCCGCCTTTCCTGCAAGGAACTTGCCGCTATGACGGGAATGACAGAAAACGCCGTCGAGGAAAAAATAAAGGCTCTCGAACATGAAGGCGTTATAAAAGGTTATTCCGCCATCGTCAATGATGAGGTCGCCGATAAGAACACCGTTACAGCGTTTATCGAAGTAAAGGTAACTCCTAAGGCAGACTGCGGATTTGACGATATCGCCAAGACCATCATGATGTATGATGAAGTCGAAAGTCTTACTCTTATGTCGGGCGCTTTTGACCTTGCGGTGACAATAAGCGGAACAAATTACAAAGAAGTGGCTCTGTTCGTTGCACAGCGGCTCTCCACCATTGACGGAGTTATCTCCACCGCAACGCATTTCGTCCTGAAACGCTACAAGGAAAAAGGCATTTTCATTGAAAACGAAGCGGACGATGAAAGGGGATTTGTTTCTCCATGACGGACTGCAAAAAATTCTTTGATGTTGCCGCCAATATGGACAATGAAAGGGGATCTGTTTCTCCATGATGGACTATGATAAACTTATTTCCAAAAAATGTGCTAAGTTAAAGCCGTCGGGAATAAGGAAATTCTTTGATATTGCCGCTACTATGGACAATGTTATCTCCCTCGGCGTGGGCGAACCCGATTTTACCACACCGTGGGCAATAAGACAGGCGGCGATAACTACTCTTGAAAAGCGTAAGACCGTTTATACCGCAAATTCGGGACTTATGGAACTCAGAAAGTCCATTTGCGGATATATCAACGATAAACTCGGCGTTACCTATGACCCGGACGGCGAGATCATCGTTACGGTAGGCGGCTCGGAAGCTATCGATCTTGGAATACGCGCTCTTGTGGATCCGGGAGACGAAGTTATAATAGTTGAACCTTGCTTTGTGTGCTATGCTCCCATAGTTGAACTTACGGGCGGAGTTCCCGTGATAGTGGAAACAAAGGAAGAGGACGGTTTCAAGCTGAAAGCCGATGCACTCAGGGAAAAAATTACCGATAAGACAAAACTTCTTATTTTCCCCTTTCCAAATAACCCCACAGGGGCTATCATGACAAAAGAAGATATCGAACCTATAGCGGAAGTCCTGCGGGGAACGGATATCATCGTTCTTTCCGATGAGATATACGCTGAACTTACTTTCGAGGGAAAACACTTTTCCATAACTCAGCTTGAGGGTATGCAGGAAAGAACGCTCCTTGTAAACGGCTTCTCAAAAGCATTCGCTATGACGGGCTGGAGACTCGGGTATATTGCAGGTCCGAAGCCGCTTGTAAAACAGATGCTGAAAATACACCAGTACGCGGTGATGTGTTCACCAACGGTTTCACAGTATGCGGCTGTGGAAGCGTTAAGATCCTGCGGTCACGAAGTGGAAAATATGATGAACGAATACAATATCCGCCGAAGATGGCTCGTTAACGCTCTGAATGAGATCGGTCTGAAATGTTTTGACCCGCAGGGCGCGTTCTATGTTTTCCCGTCAATAAAAACAAGCGGTCTTACAAGCCAGCAGTTCTGCGAACAGCTTCTTGAAAAACACCGCGTTGCCGTTGTTCCGGGAGACGCTTTCGGGGAATGCGGAGAGGGATATATAAGGATCTCCTACGCTTACTCTCTGAAACATCTTATGGAAGCGGTAGAACGTATTTCGGAATTTATGGACGAACTTAGGAGGTAAATATTATGGATAGGGTATTGATAACGGCTCCTGCAAAGATAAATCTTTATCTTGATGTCAAGGGTAAACGCAGCGACGGCTATCATGAGGTCGTTAATATCATGCAGAGCATCTCGCTTTCGGATAAGATCTCCATAGAGAAAAGCAATATTGAAAAGATCTCTATAAAATGCAATGTTGAAGATGTTCCCAAAAGCAGGAAAAATACCGCATACCGTGCGGCGGAAATATTCCTTGAAAAATCAGGAATGATCTTTCAAGGGCTGAACATTTACATAAACAAAGAGATCCCCATACAGGCGGGTCTCGGCGGCGGAAGTGCGGACGCTGCGGCTGTGCTTTGCGGATTGAACCAACTTTTTGAAAAAAATTATTCCTTGGAAGAACTTTGCCAAATGGGTGCTTCGATAGGTGCGGACGTTCCGTTCTGCATTGTGGGCGGAACTCAGCTTTGCAGAGGGATAGGCGATGTTATGTCGGCTGCTCCACCGCTTGAAGATTGCTTTATCGTTATAGGCAAAGGAAATGACGGAGTTTCCACAGAAGAAGCTTATGCAAAGATAGACGCGGCAGGTTTAACAGAAAATCCTTTCCCATCATCTTATAATGGTACTATTCGTTCTCTTTCTGCTGTGGGAATGAACGTTTTTGAAAAAGTTTCCGCCTCGGCAAGCGCTGCCGAAATAAAGGAACTGCTCGATCAAAGCGGTTCGGGATATTCCGCAATGACAGGAAGCGGCTCGGCAGTTTTCGGACTTTTTAATGACAAACCCACCGCTGAACTCACTTCACGCGCTATACGCGACAAGGGATATTTCTCCACAGTATGTTTCCCCGCAAGCGAGGGCGCATACAATTATGTGATGTGATCGCTTTATAGAAAGCGTAATTTACAGTTTATTACAAAAGACTTCTGCCGTTATCTGTCGGAAGTCTTTTGCTTTTTGTACAAATCAACAATTAATTGAGAAATATTTTATAAAAACTGTAGAATAGCATAAAAAAATTTGATTTGCTATTGAAATTATTGTTAAAATGTATTAAAATTAATATTAGGTGTTGAAAATGTATTTCTTAAATTTGGAATATATTAGAAGCATTTTTGCAAAAATTCTTTTATGAGGTGAACATCTGATGGGCGCAAATATTATTTTGTACGGTCCTCCGGGAACAGGTAAAACTTATAACACTGTCGCTTACGCGATCTCTATCATCTATGGACGTCCGGTGCGTGAAGTTATGAAGGACGATTACAACGAACTCCTCGAAAAATATCACGCCCTCAAAACTCTTTACGGACAGATCGAATTTACCACTTTCCACCAATCTTTCGGCTACGAGGAATTCGTTGAAGGTATAAAACCCGTATTTATTCAGGTAATGAACGAACGCGGCGAACGTTCCCGTAAGGAAGAAATGGTCTATCGCGTCGATCAGGGCGTTTTCCGCAGATTTTGTGAAGAAGCCTCCAAAAATCCCGATGAAAAATATGTGTTTATCATTGACGAGATCAACCGCGGCAACGTCTCAAAGATCTTCGGTGAAATGATAACTCTTATAGAACCTACTAAACGTATCGGTCAGCCTGAATCCGCTACGGTAAAACTTGCTTATTCTCAGGAAGCTTTTGGTGTTCCCGAAAATATCTACATAATCGGTACGATGAATACCGCCGACCGTTCTATTGCAATGCTCGACTCGGCTCTGCGCCGCCGTTTCGACTTCATAGAAATGATGCCGAACCCCGATCTTCTGGCGGGAGTCGTTGTTGAAGGCGTCGATATACGCCAGCTCATGATAAAGATCAATAAGCGCATCGAGATACTTTGCGACCGCGATCATACCATAGGTCATGCGTACTTCATGCAGCTTAAAAACAAACCTACTCTTGCTACGCTCGCACATATCTTCAAAAACGCCATCGTTCCCCTTTTGCAGGAATATTTTTACGATGATTATGAGAAGATCAGACTTGTTCTCGGTGACGCCAACAAAGAGGAAAACGAACAGTTCGTACGTTCTACGGCTGTTGACTATGCGCAGATCTTCGGCTCAAATGCCGAACTTTACCTCGAAAACGATGAAGTTTACTCAATAAACAACGCCGCTTTCGCAAATATAAACGCTTACCTTAAGATCTGATGGTGCCAATTTATGAAAAAACTTAAACGCTATGTGGTAACGGAAGCCGACTGCTTCGTTAAAGCCGGTAACGGAAATGAACCGCATAAAATACTCCTTTCCGAACATAATTACGAAAGACTCGATGATTTTGCCGCAAGCAAAAAATATTCGGTAATGCATAAAATTACCCTTCCCGACGGCAGAGAAGCTTTGACGCCGTCACGTTATGTGGGGATAATTATGCTCAAAGACGGTACACAGATCGAAATACTTCCTCAGATCCGCACAAACAGCGAAGAAAATATCATCGTTTCCAAAATGCTGATATTGCATATGCTGGAAGCTATAAGAGAAGTTCCCATAAGAAAATTCGATGAACTCTATTTTAAAAAAGAACAGCTCAATTTGTTTGAGATCTGCGTAAGAATGTTCACAGATGAAGTCCTTAACGTTGTTCGGAACGGTCTGAAACAGACATATGTACCATACCGCGGAAATGAAACTTTCGTAAAAGGCAAAACAATATACGCGGAACACGCAAAAAAGAACTATGCCCATAAAGAAAAATTCTTTGTGGAATATGATGTGTTCAGTGTCAATCGTGCGGAAAACCGCTTATTGAAAAAAACTCTGGAAGTCCTTGATAAACTTTCTTCAAATACACTGAATAAGAAAAAGATCCGTATGCTTTTGTTATCCCTCGACAATGTGGAATCTTCGACAAATATAAGAGACGATTTCAAAAACAGCATTGAGGACAGAAGTATGAACAAATACTTCAATGCAATGAAATGGAGCAGATTTTTCCTTCTGAATAAGGGAACTACATTCTTTACAGGCGGAAAGGTAAAATATGCAATGCTTTTTCATATGGATAAGCTTTTCAGTGCGTGTATCGCTTCCAGTCTGAGAAAACAGATCGACCGCACAAACTACTATTTCCTTACGCCCGAAAAAATAAGCAATTCCATAAGCAACACCGGTATGGACAAGGAAATGAGACCGATCTCGGATTTTTACATCAAGAACCGCATCACCGATAACACTATCAATGTACGTTTCAAGTTCAAAAACTTCAAGGATTATAACGGTGTTGAAAAAGAAAACACTGTTCTTGTATTCCCCGTGACTCAAGTGCTGAACACGGAATTCAGCGGTATCGGAAAAACGATGTATCTTATCGACTTAAATGATATTGACATGAGCGTATCTGTTCTTACGGAAACATTTTTCATATAACAGCAAAAAGCAGAGTCGATAAAGGCTCTGCTTTCAATTTGTAGAAAAATTTACAAATAATGTATAGTTCGTTGTCAAACAACTCACCGGGTTGTTTGACAAGGAAAAAATAGAAATAATTTGTTAGTTCAAGGGGGAAGCCCTCTATCGCAGGGCTTCCCCCTCTTTACGCCTGCGGCGTAAATTCACCCCCTGCGGAGCTCCTAAAGGCATTAGGGGATTTCGCCATCTGCGGATGGCGACAAGGGGTTTCACCCCTTGACCCCACCAGCGCGGCTGCGCTGGACCAGCTTTTCGGGCGAAGTTTTGTTTTTCGTTTTTTAGTTTGTTCTCGCCGTTTTTAATTTTTCGACAGTCTGAAAGCAGAGCTTTTATTGGCTCTGCTTTTTTATTCATATCTCTTCCGGTTCTTTCTTTATCTTAAAAATAAACCTGAATAATCCCGATAATATCTTCGGACTTTTTACTACTACGATCTTCATTTTCAGCAACCCTTTCTTGAAATTATTTATTACATATTATTCCAAATGAAAGGATATGTGCTATTTTTTTGAAAAAATAACCAGTATTTCACCTGCTGAGACCGTTAACGAACATTCGGGACTCGTTATCTCGTTGCTGACGCCAAGCGGAAAACGGTTGTCAAGCATATGCTTATCCAGACAATATTTTACGCCGGAGACCGATATTTCAGCAAAATTTCCATATGAAAACAGTGAGAGGTACATTCCGTCTATTCTTTTATAGGAATATGTCCCCTCGCCTATAAGTTCTGCATAATCGCTTTCGCCGATAAGCCTGCCTTTTCCGCCGTGATTTTTTATGTAAGCAAGAGTCTGTATGTTTGCTATGGTATGATCCAACCTTCCGCCCATTGATCCTGCTATAAAAATATCCTTATATCCTGCTTCAAGAGCTTTTTTCACCGCAAGCATCGTATCGGTATCGTCTTTTTCCGAACCAACGGTAAAAATTTCACCAACGGAGGGCTTTTCTTCCGTAAGACTGTCAAAATCACCGACCGTCAGATCAGGAGAATATCCCGATCTGACCGCAGTCAGATATCCGCTGTCTGCGGCAATTATATACGCGTCCGCAGACGGTCTTAAAAGCAGATCTCCGTTTACAGGTGCGCCGCCGAATATCCAACAAGGTCTCATTGATCCTTTCTCCTTATTTCCCATTCTTTTATTTGTTTAGCTTCTTCATACATTTCAAGGTAGCTGTTGTGCCGCGAAACGGGGATCTCCCCGCTGTTCACAGCTTCAATGACCGCGCAGCCTTTCTCTTTGATATGAGCGCAATCCTGAAAACGGCATTTTCCCGTATACTGTCTGAATTCGGGGAAACATTCCGCAAGTTCTTCTTTCAGGATAATATCATACTTTTGCGTTTCAAATGTAGAAAATCCCGGCGTATCGGCAATATATCCCCCGTTGTCAAGCTTATAAAGTTCAACAGTACGGGTAGTATGCCGTCCTCTGCCGAGTTTTTTGCTTATCTCGCCTGTTTTTAAGCCTAATTCGCTGTCTATATGATTAAGCAGAGTGGATTTGCCTACGCCTGTGTTGCCTGTAAAAGCAGTTATTTTTCCGGCAGTCATGTCATACAGCTTCATGTAAGAATTTGGCACATCATAATCTATCTCCAACAGTTCCGCACCGGAATTCCTGTAAATTTCCGAAAGTTCTCCGTCTTTTTGAAGATCGACCTTTGTCACGGCAATAATACTGTTTATTTTTTTATATTCCGCTATCGCAAGAAATTTATCCAACAACGTCAGATTTGGCGCAGGTTCGCAGGTAGAGATCACAAATACCAAATTATCTATATTTGCCATCGGCGGACGTATCAGGCTGTTCTTACGCGGAAGTATATCACTTACCAAAGCAGTATTCTCTGAAATATCCGTAAGTACAACTCTATCTCCCGCGCATGGAGAAATATTCCTTTTTCTGAAAATTCCCCTTACCTTACATTCAAAAACGCCTTCAAGGGTCTCTGTATAACAGAGACCCCCGACAGCTTTTAAAATTATTCCTTCAACAGTTCTTAAAGTACCCATCAATATCCGAACATATCGCTCCCAAAATCGTTATCTTCCAAAAACTTCGTCCCAAAATCTCTCATCGGCTTCATCTATCGAAACTCCGCCGCTGCTTTCGGCAAAAATTTCCGAATCATCATAGGTAGTTGTTATATCCGATCCGATGAGCGGAACATCAGGTTCTGTCACGGTAGGTTCAGGCTCGGTAAACAGACTTATGAGCGCGTCTTTATCGAACTGTACTTCGGTGACCTTATTTTCAACAAAATCAACGGAATACTCTCCTATCGTAGCACTTGTCTTTTTCTCATTATTAACAGCTTCAAGAATGACTTTCTGCATTTCCGTGCCTTTTACGGTCACAGAAACAGTTGATGCATATGCAAGGTTATCTATTGTTTCCGTACCTATTATCTGACCGTTTACATAGCAATTGAACGTAGCTGAGCCTTTCATATCAGAGGGAACGGGGAATGTTATCACAGATTCAGCTTCCGGCATTATGCCCGAACTTACCGTAAGTATTATCGTAGAATTTATCTTAACGATATTCGGCTGGCCATCTTCCGTCATATGAGGGATACTTTGCTCTATTACGGTACCCTCGGGTTCAAGGGAATCCTTTGTCATAGTCTGGATAGTGAATTTATCCCCAAGGAGCTTTTGTGCGTCCTCAAGCGTATAGCCCACACATTCGGGAACAGTGATATCCTGTTCTTCGGGACCGCGGCTCACATACATCCATATTGTGGAACCGGCAGGGATCTTTGAATTTCTTTCGGGATCTGTCATAACGACATTTCCCTTTTGTATCTCGTCATCGAAAACGTTGCTGATCTTTACGACGAAGCCGCTGGAATTATCTTCAAGCATACTTTTTGCCGTAGCGGAATCAAGGTCATACACATTAGGAACGGTAACCATTCTTGTACCTTTGCTGACAACTACTTTTACGGTGGTTTTACCGATGATGTAATCCTTACCCGCGGAAGGGGTCTGATCCATTATAGCGCCTTCCGGATACTGTGAGGAATACTCCTGTCTTTCTGCGACAACATCAAAAGAAGATGCATATACGTTCTTTGCTTCCTGATAGCTGCAGCCGAGAAGATCGGGCATTTTATCTATTTCATTTTGTTCCGATCCGACTCCTATCGTATTTATAAGCATTATCGCAATAAATGCCACAACGATGATAACTATTCCGGCAGCTATAGCCGTAAGGACTACAACAAAATATGATGATCTTGAAGGCTGATCGTCCTCGCTGTAGTCGTCGTAATCATCATAATCGTCAGCATCGTTTCTCGTTTTGGTACGTGTTGAACTTTTTCTCATATCGCCTTTATTACCTCCGGAAGAAACCGATTTTATCCCCGATTCAGCCGCAGCTCTTGAAACTGCTCCGGCATTGAAATACTGGGTCTTTTCGGAAAGATACTTATACTCAAAAACTATGCTCGGGTTCTTTTTGAATTCCTCGATATCTTTTATCATTTCCGAAGCGGACTGGTAACGTTTTGAAGCTTCCTTCTGCATAGCCCGCATGACTATTTCTTCCAGACCTTCAGGAACGGAATCGTTTATCGAACGCAGAGGAGCCGCATCGTTCTGCATATGCATAAGCGCTACAGAAACGGGATTATCTCCGTCAAAGGGCTTTACTCCCGTAAGCATTTCGTACATCATTACACCGACGGAATAAATATCGCTCTTTTCATCGGTAACGTCTCCCCTTGCCTGTTCGGGGCTGATATAATGAACGCTGCCTATTGCCTTATCGGAAATGGTCTTGCCTTCTTCACGGGCAAATCTTGCTATGCCGAAGTCCATGACCTTTATCGTTCCGTCAGGGAAAAGCATGATATTCTGCGGTTTGATGTCTCTGTGGACTATCCCTCTGTCATGAGCGTGCTGCAAAGCACGGAGTATCTGGGTTATAAAATGGATAGTATCTTTCCACTTTAAAACGCCCTGCTGCTCGATGAATTCCTTGAGAGTTATGCCGTCAATATACTCCATAACGATAAATTGTATCTTGTCGGTAAATCCCACATCAAATATTTTCACGATATTCGGATGAGAAAGCACGGCTATAGCCTTTGATTCATTTCTGAATCTTCTGACAAAATCTTCGTTGTCGGCAAATTCATTTTTCAATATTTTTACCGCCACTACTCTATCTTCCAGAATATCATTCGCTTTATAAACGTCCGCCATTCCGCCTATGCCTATAAGTTCGGTTATTTCATAACGTCCGTCAAGCTTTTTTCCAATATTTTTATCCATCAGATCCACTCCTGTAATTTACAGATAATATATCAAACCTCAATGTTGAGGTATATTGTTGAAGATCATATCTTCATGATCGCAGCGGTAACATTATCGCCGCCGCCGTTTTCCAGAGCTTTTTTCACAAGTTCGGAAGGTGCGTCCTTGGGGTCGCATTTTTTTATGATATTGAACATATCCGCTTCATCGCAGTAATTTGACAATCCATCGGTACAAAGCAGTATAGCCGAATGTTCGGGAAGTTCCGCTTCAAGGTAGTCAGGCGACACCTTTTCGGCAACGCCGACAGCTTTTGTTATATAATTCCTCTGAGGATGATTTTTTAATTGTTCCTTTGTTATCTCGCCGTTCTCATACATTTTCATAACGACCGTATGATCCTTAGTGAGCTGGCGTATTTCATGACTTATCAGGTAAAGTCTGGAATCCCCCACGCTTACCGCATAAAGTTTATTTCCGAATACAAGAGCCGCAACGCAGGTAGTACCCATGCCTTTCATATCCATACTTGAGACCGACATATCGTAAACTACCGAATTGGCTGTAGTTATTGATGAAATAAGAAGGTTTCTTATAGAATTTCCGCTGTAATCCGGTCGGAATACCTTTGTTATCCTTTCAAAGACAACATTTACCGCTCTCTCGCTTGCTTCGCTACCGGCGTTCTGCCCTCCCATTCCGTCGCATATAACAGCAAAGCCTATGTCATCTCTCAGCAGTGCTGTACGCACTCTGTCCTGATTTTCTGTTCTTACCAGACCTATATCGGTCTCCGAAAAGATATACATATGCTTCACTCCTTACCTTAAATTTCATATTCACGTCTTAACTGACCGCAAGCTGCATTTATATCTGCGCCGAGAGTTCTTCTTACCGTTACATTCAGACCGCCTTTTTCCAAAGCAGCTTTAAAAACGTTAAGTGAATTTCTGTCCGAACGGTAATCCCGCTCCTTTATTTCATTTACCGGGATAAGGTTGACATGGCAGTTCATGCCTTTCAGCAGCCTTATCAATCCGTCCGCATCGGCATGAGTATCGTTTACGTCATGTATCACAGCGTATTCAAAAGAGATCCTTCTGCCTGTTTTATCCATATAATCCTTACAAGCTTTTATCAATTGAGAAATATTGTATCGCTTGTTTATCGGCATGATGCCGCTTCGCTTTTCGTCAGTCACGGCATGAAGCGATATTGACAGCGTAAGTCCGAATTTGTACTCCGCAAGGTCATATATCCTGTCCACAAGTCCGCAGGTGGAAAGCGAAACGTGTCTGAGACTCAGGTTCTTTCCCGTTTCAAAGGAAAGTATCTCAAGGAATTTCACCACATTATCAAAATTATCGAGCGGTTCGCCTATGCCCATAAGTACGATGCTGTCAATATGTTTGCCGCTGTTTTCTTCGGCAGTGTAAACTTGCAGCAGCATTTCCGATGGGAGCAAGTTTCTTTTGAAGCCCGCTATAGTAGACGCACAGAAGCTGCAGCCCATTTTGCAGCCGACTTGTGTAGATATGCAAAGGCTGTTCCCATGCTTATATTCCATAAGCACCGATTCGATATGGTTCCCGTCCGGAAGCTCATATAAATATTTTACCGTATTATCCGATACAGATTCAAGCTTTCTGACGATTTTTATACGATCTATACAATATATTTCATCTAATTTTGTGCGTAAAGACGATGAAATATTACTCATATTGGAAAATTCATGAACTCTTTTTATATGTAACCATTCATATATCTGCCGAGCGCGGAATTTTTTCTCGCCCAACTGTTCCATTTCCATTGAAAGTTCATCAAGATCATAGGATAAAATATCCTTTTTCAAGTTATCACCTTTCTTATTTTTGCGATAAAGAAACCTTCGCAATCGAACATTTCCGGGAAGATGGTGAGTTTTTCTCCGTCTTGCTGCGGAAATGCTTTCACCGCTTCAAAATCGTTATGCTCATCCAGAAATCTGTCAACTATATCATCATTTTCCGCCTTGCTGAGAGTACAGGTAGAATATACCAGTTCTCCGCCGTTTTTAAGGTAAGACGCAGCTGCGGAAAGTATCTTATACTGCACTTCGGGAAGTTCTTTTGTCCGTTCTGTACCTCCGTATTTTATCTCGGGTTTTGAACGGATCACTCCATATCCCGAACACGGAACATCGCAAAGCACCTTATCGGCTTTCGGGAAACTTTCATTGAAAACTTTTGCGTCATTCCGAACGGCTTCTATAACGGTTATCCCGAGCCTTTCCGCACCTTTTCGGATAAGTCCGACGCGTTTTTCCCTGAGATCCGCAGATATTATCTTTCCTTTGTTTTCCATATCTTCCGCAAAGGTAAACGATTTTCCGCCGGGAGCGGCGCAAAGATCAATTACCGTTTCCCCTGCTTTTGGCGCAAGTGCCGCGCAGCACATCTGCGATGAAAGATCCTGAACGTGGAACATTCCGTTCCTGAACAGGTCAAGTTCTTCCATACTGCCGATATTTCCGACCGCGATACAGTTCGGGACTGTTTCGCAAATTTCGGCTCTTATGCCGAGTTTGCCAAGATCGTCCGAAAGTTTTTCGGCAGTTGTTTTAAGCGGATTTACTCTCAGGTAAAGCTTATGCGGCGTAAGAGAATTCTTTAAGAAGCTTTCCGCTTTTTCGGCGGAATAGTCATTGCACAAAAGCTGTACCAGTTCTTTACAGCAGGAATATTCCACACTAATGCGATCTATGTTGTCTTTCGGAAGTTCAAAACGTTTGCCGTCTCTTATGAAATTCCTCAAAACAGCATTTATAAAGCCTGCCGCACTTTTTTTCCCGCATTTTGCCGCCAGAGCCACCGACTCGTTCACCGCCGCACTGTCCGGGACCGAATCCATATAAAGCAGCTGATATATACCCGTTTTAAGGATATTTGCCACCGAACCGTCCAGCTTTTCAAGCGGTCTGCTGCTGTATTTTGAAATAATATATTCAAGCGTCAGCTTTCTTTCGATGACTCCGTAAAAAAGTCTTGAAGCGAAAGCTTTGTCACGCTGTGAAAACTCATTTATCCCCGCGTCGAGGACAAGATTTGAATAAGCGTTCCCGTCCATTCTGTCAAGCAATTCCACAACTTTCCATCGAACAGATCCGCCGCTCATCAGTTGTTTCTCCTTCTTCCGCCTGTTATCAGAATAAGTCTTAACAAACTCATGAGTGCCGAGAACATTGCTGCGACATATGTCATAGCAGCTGCGCCGAGGACTTTTTTGGACATTCTTACTTCGTCCGGCTGCAATATCGCTCTTTCGTCAAGAGTCCGCAGAGCTCTTCCGCTGGCATTGAATTCCACCGGCAGCGTTACCGCCTGAAACAGCACGACTCCCGCGTAAAGGAATATCCCCACAGGAATGAGAAAATCCAGCGCACTGAACAGTAACCCTATCAGTACAAGCGGCACTGCAAGATTGGAGCCTATCTGCGTTATGGGAATTATTGCCTGACGGATCTTTATAGGCATATAACCTTGTGCGTGCTGTATCGCGTGTCCCACTTCGTGAGCCGCTACGCCTATTGCCGCAACGGAAGTGTTCCCGTATACCGAGTCCGAGAGCCTTATTATATTTGCTGAAGGATCATAATGATCTGTAAGGTTCCCGCTGATGTGTTCGATCTGAATGTTATAAAGTCCGTTCTCGTCAAGTATCATTCTCGCAACTTCGTTTGCTGTATAGCCTCGGGCATTGCGGACAGTCTTATATTTATTGAACGTGCTGTTTACCATAAACTGTGCGATCATAGCAAATATCACCGCAGGCAGCACAACAATGTAAGTAGGATCCCAAAACATACCTTTTCCTCCGTTCTATTGTTTATTGTAAAACAGTTCCTTTCGCGACAGGTCTTCCGCGAAGATAATCGGCAGTTTTCATTCTTTTCCCGCCTTCGGCTTGTATCTCCGTAAAGCGGATACATTTTCCGTCGCCGCAGGCAACTGTAAAGTCTTTTTCGTTTACAACCGTTCCGCATTGAACATTTCCTGCCGATCCGTCTGAAAGTTCGGAACCGTATATTTTCAAACGTTTTCCGTCAAGCATTGCCGTTGCGCAGGGAAATGCCGACAAACCGCGTATTTTGTTGTGTATTTCGTTTGCAGGCTTTGAAAAATCTATTGGACACATATCCTTTGTTAGCATAGGTGCATATGTGGAAAGGCTGTCATCCTGTTTTATAGGTGTAATGGTATCATTCTTTACAGCTTCGATCGTTTTCAAAAGCAGTTCCGCTCCCATGACGGCAAGCCTGTCATGCAGTTCTGAAGCGGTCTCGTTCTCTCCGATCGCGGTCTCCGCCTTTAAAAGCATATCCCCTGTGTCAACACCGTCCGCCATAAGCATAGTTGTAACGCCTGTGACCTTTTCCCCGTTGAGAACGCTCCATTGTATAGGTCCTGCGCCCCTGTACTTCGGCAGCAGAGATGCGTGAACGTTGACGCAAAAATGCTTCGGAAGTTCCAATATTTCCCTCGGGAGAATTTTCCCGTATGCTGTTACAACTATAAGATCGGGAGAAATTTCCTGCAAAACTTTCAGTGAATTTTCCGCGTCCTCGCCTTTTTTAAGGCTTAAAGGCTGATAGACCGGTATGTTATATTTTACCGCCAATTCCTTTACAGGCGGAGGAGTAAGCTTATAACCCCGTCCCTTCGGCTTATCGGGCTGTGTAAAAACGGCTTTCACATTTTCACCGCTGTCTATAAGCGCCTGTAAGCACGGAACGGCAAAATCGGGAGTTCCCATAAAAACTATATTCATCGGAAAGTGTATCCTTTCATTATCTTCTCTTTTTTTTCCTGTTTCTGCCGCTTTTCTTTCTTTCCTCTTCGACCTGCTCAGGGTCTACCATTTCATCGGCAATATCTATAAAAAGTTTTCCTTCAAGATGGTCTATCTCATGGCAAACGGCTCTTGCAGAAAAATCCCTGAGTTTCAATTGAACATGACCGCCGTTTCTGTCCATGGCTTTTACGATTATCTCCATCGGACGTACAACATATCCCCAATCATCGGGACAGGAAAGGCAGCCTTCTATATCCCTCTGACTTCCTTTTTCCTTTATTATCTCCGGGTTTACAAGTTCTATCAGCCCATCGCCGGGGTCAACAACTATCGCCCGTCTCAGGATCCCTACCTGCGGAGCCGCAAGTCCTACGCCGTTAGCTTTATACATTGTTTCCGCCATATCATCAAGAAGTGTTCCCAATTTCTCATCAAATATCTCCACGGGCTTGCACTTCTTTCTGAGAACATCATCTGTCTTTATAACGATCTTTCTTAGTGCCAAGTGTTACCACTGCCTTTCATTTAAACTCCTATATCTCCGTTTATATCGACATACGTCCTGACATTTGCGAACTCCCTGCACTTAAAGGAGCTTTTGTATATCCGGGCGATATAATCACGGAACATCTGGTTATTTCTGCATTTTATTATCATTCTGTAGCGGTATCTTCCGTTGATCTTTTCATGGCTGCATTTTGAAGGTCCGAGAACTTTTATCGGAACATTTATATTTCCCGAAGATACGGTTTCCTTTATCATATCGAGAAATTTTCTTGACGCCTTGTCCGCGCAGCTTTCTATTATTGAAGAAAATTCGACAGTACAAGTATCGCAGAACGGCGGATACAGCAAAGCCTTCCTTGACGCTATCTCCTGCTCGTAAAATCCTGCGTAATCCTGATCTGCGGCAAGTTCAAGCACATAATGGTTCGGAACATAAGTCTGTATTATTGCTCTGCCTTGTTTGTCGCCTCTGCCGCATCGTCCGACGACCTGAGTTACAAGTGAGAATGTTCTTTCGTAGCTTCTGAAATCACCCGCAAACAGGCTTTTGTCTATTGAAAGCACTCCCACCAGCGTAACATTCGGGAAATCCAATCCCTTTGCGATCATTTGTGTACCGAGCATGATGTCATATTCTCCGTTTTCAAACGCGCGGAAATTTTTCTCATATGCATATCTTGAACAGGTCGTATCTGCGTCCATACGGAGTATTCTTGCGTTCGGGAACAGTTTTTCCACCTCGTCTTCGACCTTTTGCGTACCTGCTCCGGTCAGTTTAAGGTATTTTGAACCGCATTCCGGGCAGGTATCTGTCATTTCAATGCTGTAACCGCAGTAATGGCATATCAAACGGTTATTTACCTTATGATATGTGAGCGGTATGCTGCAATTTTTACAAACGATAGGATCTCTGCATTCCGAACAGCTTACATATGTATGATAACCTCTTCTGTTTAGAAGAAGAATGGTCTGCTCTTTTTTTTCGAGGTTGTAATTTATTTCCTCTACCAATCTTTCGGAAAAGATCGTTGAATCGCCGTAAAAGCCTTCCACCGCAAGATCAACTATCTCCACGTCGGGAAGCTTATCGGCTGAATATCTTTTTGTCATTTCAAAAAGTTTATATCTGCCTGTTTTGGCGTAATAATAACTTTCTATAGACGGTGTTGCCGAAGCCATAAGAACTGCGGCATTATGAGTGGTGCATCTTTTCTTCGCTATCTCTTTTGCGTTATATCTTGGTGCGGACTCGGATTTATACGTTCTTTCCCCTTCCTCGTCAATAATTATCAGCCCGATGTTTTCAAGCGGTGCGAACACCGCGCTCCTTGTGCCGACAACTATCCTTGCGGAACCGTTTTTTATGCGTTTATATTCGTTTAGTCTTGTTTTTATCGACAAGCTGCTGTGGATCATTGCCACAAGATCCCCGAAAAGCGAGCGGAAACGTTCCACCACCTGCGGAGTAAGGGATATTTCGGGTATCAGCATTATAACGTTCCTGCCGCGTTCAAGAGTATGCTGGATAAGCTTTGCGAAAACGAGAGTTTTTCCGCTGCCTGTTACTCCGTACAGCAAAGCGGCACATGGCTTTTCCTCATCAATAAGCTGTGAAATACCGTCATAAGCGGCTTGCTGCTGCTCGGAAAGAACTATATCGTTCGGGTCGTCCACAGCTTGTGCGCCGGGATCGTGTACTATTTCATACTCATATTTTTCCAGAACGCCGTTATCGAGCATTTTCTTTATAACGGCATATGTTACGCCGCAAAGGTAACAGATCTCATTTTTCGTAGCCGCGCCGCTGCTTTCAAGAAGTTCCGCAACGCTTTTTTGTTTTGCCGACAGTTCGGCTTTTAGTTCGCCGCTAACAAATGCGTCAGAAAGTCTTATCATTTTTGCCGTTTCGTCTTTGGCGCATCTTTTCAGATCGTCGTCCTCGCTGATAAAGCCGTTTTCAACAAGTTCATTGACCAGTCGGTGTTCCGCTCCGTTCAGAACGGAAATATCCTCCTCAGCCATATGGAGAAGTTCAGCGGCTTTTTCGGACAAAACATCTTCCGTCGTGCCGCGGCTGTCGGATAAAGAATATTTTTGCGTAAAATTTACGCCCAAGCCCACCGGTATAATAGTTCTGAACGCTTCAAAGTAAGTACAGAGCGTTGTATTCCTGATCCAGCTTACGAGTTCGAGCATTTCGCCGTTAAGCAAAGGTTCTTTGTCGATTACCGATCTTACGGGCTTGAACTTGCTCAGATCTTCGCCCGCAGCGTCAGTTACCATAATAACTATGCCTATCCGTTTGCCGTTGCCTTTGCCGAAAGGAACGAGGACCCTTGCGCCTGCAAAGACCTTTCCTTCAAGTTCTATGGGAACGGTATACTTATATCTTCTGTCATAGCCGTATGCTGCGGCGTTTACTGCCACTGCCGCAATATGCTTGACCGTAAGCAAAGTCCATCACCCCGCGGATCAGTCGTTGTTTTCGCCGGGATCTTCAACGAATGAATATTTTCTGCTTGCGAATTCCTCAACAGCAGTCTTAACGGGCTTTTCTTCAAGCACCTGATTATTGTTGTAAAGATCGTCCGCGATCTCTCTTGCGCGTTTTGCGACTGCAAGGACTACCGAATAGTAGCTTTCGTTTTTTGTTGCGATCTGGTTAATAGATGGTCTAAGCATTTTCCAACACCTCATCAATATAATTTGGATAATTTTTCGCGTTCAGTTCCTCTGCTCTGATGATCGCTTTCAGGTCGTCAACAGCATCGGAAAGTTCGCCGTTTATAACTGTATAATCATATTTGTAAGCTTGTTTTATTTCGCCTGCGGCTTCACCGAGGCGTTTTTCGATAACATCTTCGGTCTCTGTTCCCCGCTTATTTAGCCGTCTGCGGAGTTCTTTAAGAGACGGCGGAAGAATGAACACGAACACCGCGTTCGGACATTTTTCCATAATTTTCATTGCGCCCTGAACTTCGATCTCAAGGATAACGTGTTTTCCCTCTGAAAGCATATCTTCAACGGGTTTTCTTGGAGTTCCGTAATAATTGCCGCAGTATTCCGCATACTCAAGCATACCGTCGCTGTCTATAAGTTCCTCGAATTTTTCTTTTGTAAGGAATCGATAGTTTACACCGTCAACTTCCCCGGGTCTGGGAGATCTTGTAGTTGCGGAAACAGAATAGAAAATATTGTCATTTTTTAAGATTTCCGCAAGGACAGTTCCCTTTCCGCAGCCGGAGGGTCCCGAAACGACTATCAGCAAACCTTTATTCATCTTCCGTTTCCTCCTCGTCAATGCTTAATCTGCCTGCGACAGTTTCCGGCTGGACAGCTGAAAGTATAACATGGTCGCTGTCCATGATTATTACCGCTCTTGTACGTCTGCCGTAGGTGGCGTCTATAAGCGAGCCTTTTTCTTTAGCGTCCTGTATGATGCGCTTTATGGGCGCGGACTCGGGGCTTACTATTGCGATGAGCCGTCCCGCGTTTATCATATTTCCAAATCCTATATTTATAAGCTTCATAAACTGCTCCCGTTATTCAATATTCTGTATCTGTTCGCGGATCTTTTCTATTTCGGATTTCAGTTCAACGACTGTTTTCGTAACTTCGATGTCCTGAGCTTTTGAACCGATGGTATTGCTCTCACGGTTAAATTCCTGAATAAGGAAATCCAGTTTTCTGCCGACGGGTTCTTCCGCTTTCAGGAGTTCCCTAAACTGGTGGATATGGCTCCTGAGTCTTACGGTCTCCTCGTCAACGGCAGTTTTCTCGGAAAAGATAGCCGCTTCGGTGATTATCCTCTGTTCATCAACGTTTTTATCTTCAAGAATATCTTTTATCTTATTGTAAAGCTTTTCCCTGTACAGTCTTGTAGTTTCGGGAGAACGCTTCTCCACAGTCTCCACTAACTTTTCTATATAATCAAGGCGGGAACTTATATCCTCGGTCATTTTGTTTCCCTCGGCGATTCGCATTGAAACAAAATTTTTCACGGCTTCTTCCGCAACGATCTTTACATCGTTCCAGACGGCTTCTTCATCGTCTTCGGTCTTGACGATATTGAAAATATCGGGGAGCCGCATAAGTTTTGAAAGCGTGATATCGTCCTCCAGACCGAGTTCCTCGTTGGCGCTTCTGAGAGCGGAAACATAACCCTTAGCCATAGACTTATTCACTTCTATAAGAGCGTCCTTGCCCTCGATGTTAAAGACCGAAACGCCCACATCGACTTTACCGCGGGAGATACTTCCCTGCAAAAAGGTCTTCATTTTTTCCTCGAGGTAGCCGTAAGCTCTCGGGATCCTTGCAGAATACTCAAAATACCTGTGATTTACAGATCTTATTTCCACGGTAATATCTCTGCCGTCGATGATCTGCTGACTTCTGCCGTAGCCTGTCATACTTTTTATCATTGGATCACAGTCCTTTCTGCCATATAACATTTACATTCTATTATACCATTTTACAGTATGAAAATCAAGTGTTTTTCCGTAAAAATCCTCATTTGAGCAAGTTTTATCCGAATTTTCCCAAAACTTTTATAAGAACGATAACGGCAATTCCAACGAACATGAAAATATACTGAAAGATCCTTTCGGCTTTTCCCGAAACGACTTCCGCTGAAACATTGTTTTTCTTTATCCATTTACAGAATATGTCAATATTTTTCAGTGAAACATTCAGACCGAACGTTCCGCATATCTTTTTCCCATAACGGTCGTAAAGAGCCATTGAACCTTCGGTATTTACGGTAAACTTCCCTATTTCGTATGCTTCAAAGCTTTTTTTGCCGATATGCAGGGTGCTTCCGCTGACGGAAAGCCTTTTCCCCACATTGAAATCGTGAGGAACACTCACTTCCGCAGCATTATTCTGTATAATATCCAAAATATTCTGTATCAAAGCATATCTCAGAGTTTCCGCCTGCTGCATATCCAAAGCCACGCTATCACCTCGCAAAACGACTTTTTACATTATACTATTTTTTTGCATAAAAATCAAGTATAACGTTGGGAAATAAAGGTTACAATATGGTAACAATGCCAAAATTATCCTAAAACAAACTCCCGAAACATTTCTGCTTCGGGAGTAATGAACATTATATTAATTACTTTATATTCCATATATTTCAAATTTTCGCCTGTTTGACTGTGTTTTTAATAACTCGCCATATATTGCAGAGTATACATGAGCATCATACCATTTATAACAACTCCTATTATTCCGCAAACAAAGCCTGCCGTTCTCATTCCGCCTACATAATCTTTCTTTTGGGCTTTATTTGCAAATATGATCGCCAATATTCCCATAGCCAAGCCTAAAAGTGCTAATCCAACGCCTTCTTCATTACCTGCGTTGGTACCCATCAATAATAGCATTAAAAAAATCCAAGGCACAGAAGCAATACCTAAGATCATACTTGTCGTTGCAAATTGTTTTCCATTCATTTTAAGCACCTCAATACGCAAAATTTTGATTTTTCACAAACTTGATACTTTTAATTTGTCTTTCTGTGTTTTTAATAACTCGCCAAATACTGCAAGTCTAACATAACAACTATACCATCTATAGCAACTCCGATTATTCCGCAAACAAAGCCTGCCATTCTCATTCCGCCTACATAATCCAGCTTTTTAGCTTTATTTGCAAATATGATCGCCAATATTCCCATAGCCAAACCCAAAAGTTCTGCTACCATAACAGTTCCATTGCTGACATCACTTAATAACAGATCCATTAAAAAATCCCAAGCTACAGAAGCAATACCTAAGATCATACTTGTCATTGCAAATTGTTTTCCGTTCATAATAAAATACCTCCAAAAGTAAAATATTGTCGAATTTTGAACGACATAACAATTATATCAAAAAGTTTTTCCAAAGTGTTGAAAAAACTTTTTTTTTTTTTTTTACTAATTCGTTAACAATACAACAAACTCCCGAAGCGATGCTTCGGGAGTTTGTTGTATTGTTAATAATGTTAAATTCAAATATCAAACGGGATGCACTTTGTTTTCCGCATCGGCGTGTGCGCTGTCAACGCCGTATTTTGCGTCGCGTCTCTTTGCAAAGAACTTAGGCGCTACCTGCGGGAACATTGCATAGCTGAGAACGTCCTCTTCCTGCTCCGTCCACTCGGAAGCTTCTTCTTTAAGCTTTTCAAGTTCAGGCTCGATAAGGTCTGCGGGGCGGCAGGTAATGGGCTGCTCGTCTTTGAGTATCTTCTTGCTGAATTCGGGATCGATGGGCGACGGAGTTTTTCCGTATTCGCCCTTTACAAGTGCTTTGAACTCCTTTGTAACGGTCTTGTAGCGTTCGCCGTTTATAACGTTGAACACAGCCTGCGTTCCAACGATCTGGGAAGTAGGCGTTACAAGAGGCGGATAGCCCGCGTCCTTACGAACGTTAGGAACTTCTTTCAGAACGTCATTGAACTTATCTTCCTTGCCCGCCTGTTTAAGCTGTGAAAGCAGGTTTGACAACATTCCGCCCGGAACTTGGTAAATAAGCGCGTTTGCGTCAACGGCAAGCATTTTCGGGTCGAGCAGACCGCTGTCAATGTATTTCTTCCTGAGTTTCATGAAATAATCTCTTATTTCCGTCAGCAGGACAAGATCAAGACCTGTGTCATACTCTGTTCCCTGTAAAGCTGCTACCATTGACTCCGTAGGTGCATGGGAAGTTCCCAGAGCGAGGGGGGACATTGCCGTGTCTATCATGTCCGCGCCGTTTTCTATGCCCTTTAACAGGCACATTGAAGCAAGTCCCGATGTATAGTGCGTATGCAGCTGAACGGGTATCTTTACCGCTGCTTTTATAGCCTTAACAAGTTCCGCAGTTCTGTACGGTGTGAGCAGCGCAGCCATATCCTTGATACAAATGGAATCCGCGCCTTCTTCCTCGATCTGCTTACAATAATTTACATAATAATCCGTTGTAAAGACTTCACCCAGCGTATAGGATATAGCCACCTGCGCGTGTGAGCCTTCCTTCTTAGCTGCGGAAATAGCGGTCTTGAGGTTCCTTATATCGTTGAGAGCGTCAAAGATACGGATAATGTCAATACCGTTTGCAACGGATTTCTGAACGAAATATTCCAGAACATCGTCCGCATAGTGACGGTATCCGAGCATATTCTGTCCTCTGAACAGCATTTGCAGCTTGGTATTGGGCATTTCTTTCCTGATGATACGGAGTCTTTCCCACGGATCTTCGTTAAGGAATCTAAGACAGGAGTCAAATGTTGCTCCACCCCATACTTCCGCGGAATAAAAACCGACTTTATCCATTGTTGACAGTATAGGACGCATATCGTCCATAGTCATTCTTGTTGCAATAAGCGACTGGTGCGCATCACGCAGAACAGTCTCGGTAACTTTGATCTTAGCCATCTGAACCAACCCTTTCTTAGCTTACCGGATAGAAGCGAGGAGATCGTTGGAATTGACCGTGTCGCCTTTCTTAACGTTTATGGAAACGACTTTGCCCGCCTTCGGAGCAACGATATCATTTTCCATTTTAAGAGCTTCCAGTACCATCAGTACCTGACCTTCCGCGACTGTATCGCCAACGTTTGCTTTAACATCGAGGATAGTTCCGGGCATAGGTGCGTTAACAGCTGTTCCCCCTGCGGGAGCGGCAGCCTTGGGAGCGGGAGCGGCGGCGGGTGCCGGTGCTGCGGCGGGAGCGGGAGAAGCGGGAGCTGTTCCGCCGTCAACTTCTTCTACAGCCACGTCATAAGCCTTGCCGTTTACGGTAATATTGAATCTTTTCATAACTTTATACCACCATTCATTAAATTTTGTTTTTGTTTTATTTTAGAAAGGCATATTGCTGTGCTTCTTGGGCAAACGTTTATTCAAACGCTTATCCGACATTGCTTCAAGAGCAGCAAGGATCTTTTCTCTTGCTTCTTCGGCGGTGATGATATCGTCAACACAGCCTTTTTCCGCAGCGTCGAAAGCGGAAGCGTTTTCCTCGGCATACTGAGCGGCAAGCTTAGTTCTCTCGGCAGCGAGATCCTTTGCGCCTTTGAGTTTGTCATGCCATAAAAACTCCACAGCCGTTTCCGGAGCAAGGGGCGATATCACCGCATCGGGATATGCGTAAGTTACGTCCGCATTTCCGGAGCCGAGAGCGGACATTGCCGCGCCGTAAGCCTTGCCGGTAACAACGGAGATCTTTAACGTTGTAGCTTCGGCGTAAGCGTTTGCGAGTTTAGCCATATCGCGGACTCCTGTTTCGGGAGAAAATCCTTCGGTATCTATGAAAGTTACCACAGGGACGGTGAAAGCGTCGCAAGTCCTTACAAATCTTGCCAGCTTAGAGCAATCATCGGAAGAGAGTTTTCCTTCCTTTTTGTTTGTTGCGGCAATTCCCACAACAGAACCGCCTATTGCCGCAAAAGCCGTATAAGCGGAAGTCCCGAAGCTGTCGGAAAGTTCAACGATGCTTCCCGCGTCTGCCGCAGCCTTTGCGATATCTTCCGCAAGACCGCTTACAGCACCGTTTGGCGCATCGAATTCAAACATCGGCGCAGCGGAAATATTATTATGAGGGAGCATGGAAATTAGTTTTCTTACCTCTTCCATTGCAGCGGCATCGTCCTTTGCGGAAACAGCTGCTGTTCCGTTCTCAACGGCTTCTTTGCCTTTCTTTACGCAGTTAGGGTCTGTGTAAAGTTCGCCGTCGTCCGTTATAACAACGATATCCGCCGAGCAAGCCGCCATTGCCGCGCTGCCCGCGCAAGTTCCCGCTACCACCGAGATCTGCGGAACGACGCCGGACAGGTTGTTGATCTGAGTAAGTATATCGCTGTAAGCTTTCAAAGCTTCTGCGCCGTCATCTATGAACGCGCCGTTGGAATCGTATATTCCCACCACCGGAGCGCCCGTTCTTGATGCAAGTTCAAGAACTTTACATATTTTTGCCGCATGGTGAACGCTTACCGCGCCGCCTTTGACATTTTTATCCTGAGAAAAAGCGTAAACGAGACTTCCGTCAACATAGCCGTAAGCTGCCGTAACGCCTGCAGGCTCACCTCCGTGCTTGATACCGGCATCGACTTCGGTGAAAATACCGTCATCGAACAGTTTGGCAAGTCTTGTTTTTCCGGAGCCCGAGGAAGCGGATCTGTACGCTTCGAGTTTAGCCCTCTGACTTTCAGTTAACATAATGGTTCCTCCGTTCGATAAAAAAAATAAAACCAGAATAATTATACTACATTTTTCTTGTAAACACAAGATAAAAACAAATATTTTATATGTTTTTTCAAAAAATTCATATTTAATACAATTGAAATGCTATTTTTTGCTTTCCCCCACCGCATTTCTGAGAGCGCGCAGTTCTTCGGAAGTAAGTTCGCGGTATGCGCCGGGTCTTAACATTCCCAGTTTAACGGGACCTATCGCCGTTCTTTTGAGCCGCGCGACGTCAAGTCCGACAGCTTCACACATTTTGCGTATCTGGCGGTTCCTGCCCTCTCGGATAACGATCTGCAGGACTACTCTTTCAGCTTCTTGGGTGAGAACGTTCACCGTTGCGGGAAGAGTTTTCCTGCCGTCTATAACTACGCCTTCCGCCAGTTCGGCAAGCTGTTCCTCATTAACGGAAGAATGGACCGTTACACGGTATGTTTTTGTTATATGCCTGCTCGGATGCATGATGTCATTGGCAAATTTTCCGTCATTTGTAAACAAAAGCAGACCTTCAGAGTTCCTGTCAAGTCTGCCCACCGGGTAGACTCTTGCAGGAACGTCCGAAAGCAGCTCTGTAACGCATTTTCTGTCAAGTTCATCGGACATGGTCGTAACATAGCCGCGGGGCTTATTGAGCATGATATAGTATTTCTCACGTTTTTCGGAGTAATTTACTCTTTCCCCGTCAACGGTTATAACGTCCCTTGCGGTCGCTCCGTCTCCGAGTCCCGCAGTTCTGCCGTTGACCTTTACTCTGCCTTGGGAGATCATCTCCTCGGCTTTTCTGCGGGAACATATCCCGCTCTGAGAAAGTATCTTCTGAAGTCTGATTTTTTCCACGTCCATGCTCCTTTTCCGACAAGCGGCGGAAACTGTTCACGCCGCATTTAAAACAATTTTTTTATAAGATCTGTGATCTTTTCCGACAATGACGGTTTTCGTTCGATGATGACCGCTTCACAGCCTTCCGCGGTAACAATGTCTGATGTTCCTATCGGTTCTCCGTCTGCAAAGAAGCGGATAGTTCCTGCTTTTCTTCCTTTTTCTACAGGTGCATAGAGAAATCTTTCCGTCTCCGTTTCAAAAGTTATATGCGGTCCGGAACCGCCTACGACCGTATACTCCGGGATATCCTCCGCTTTTACGGGAAGTGTTTCACGATCGCCGCCTGCAACATAAACGGAAATTCCCGAAAGGTCACATTCCGCTTTTTTACATTTCACCTGTGAAAAACCGTAGTCATACATTTTCATATGGTCGTTCCAGTCGTCACGGTCGTTGAGTGTAACGCAGATAAGTGTTACACCGTTCTTTTCCGCCGCCGAAACAAGACATCTTCCAGCTTCGTCCGTAAATCCCGTCTTTACGCCTATGCAGCCGTCATAAAGTGACAGCAGCTTATTCGTGTTAGTGAGCCATCTTTCGTAAGGCGGGTCGCCGAACTTGAGTTTTATCTGCTTTGTACCGCATATCTCACGGAAAGTCTCGTTTTTTAAAGCTTCCCTCGTAAGCAGAGCCATATCGTAAGCGGTGGAATAATGATCCTTGTCATGCAGACCCGAAGGCGTCACAAAATGAGTTCCGGAAAGCCCTATGCTCCTTGCTCTTTCGTTCATCATATCCGCAAACTTTTCCGCACTTCCCGCAAGAAGTACGGCAGTCTCGTTTGCCGCGTCATTTCCCGACGGAAGGAGCATACCGTAACAAAGCGCCCGCTTTGTTACGATGTCGTTTTCACAAAGTCCCATTGAAGAACCTTCCACCATGATGGCATTATTATCCACCCTGAATTCTCTGTCAAGATCGCCGCTTTCTATCAGCAGCAGTGCCGACATTATCTTTGTGGTACTTGCCATAGGCATGGAAGAATACTCATTTTTGCCCGTTATGATCGTTCCCGACTGAGCGTCGATAAGCACCGCCGCTCCCGCCGAAATATCCGATACGTCAAAAGCCGAAGCATCGATACAAGGCAAAGCCGTTACAAACAGCAGCATTGCCGTTAAAAATGATATGATCCCGCGTTTCATAAATACCTCCGTACAGGCGCACAGCCTGCAATATATTTTTATTTGTGGGGATTTACCCAAAATATATTATGGAGGTTTAAAACGAAATTATTTTATCAGAAATCAAAACCGTCTGTGTTTATTTCGACCTTTTCAATTTCCGGTCCCGCACCGGGAGCCGTTTCCGCAGCGTCATTCACAATAGCGTCTGTTGTTTCTGCTGCGCCGTCCTTCTTGTTTTTGGAAAACATTGTCTGCACCTTTGAGATAAGGTCGGGAACAGCGCTGATTATGGCATTTGCGGAAGAATTTCCCGTGCCGAGCTCAAGAAGCTTTACATCATCGTTTGCAATAACTATGAATGCGATAGGCTGTATCGAAACTCCGCCGCCGCTTCCGCCGCCGAAAAACGCCTTATCGCTTTTGGACGGAAGATCGGAACCTCCCGCAGCAAAGCCGTATGAGACTTTTGATACGGGAATGATAGTTATGCCGCCGTCAGCCTTTATCGGATCGCCGATGATGGTATTTGCATCGGAAAGTTCGTGTATCTTTCCGATAGCGGAAGCGACAAGATCTTTTACTTTTGTATCCATTTTCATTCTCCTTTATACTGTTACAGCCGCGTTTTTATCGGGCTGATCTTTAACGTTCTCACTTTTTTTGGTCAGGACTTTGATATTTTTCAGAAGTCCGAACAGTATGATAAACACTGCCGAAAGGATAGTTGACGGTCTTACGGTGATCTTTGCTTCGCCGTCAAAAACAGATTTTTTTCCGTCAAAATCGCAGGCGATATCCACCGAGCGGATATTTGTCCTGAAAAGCGTTGAGATCACCGCAAGTGCGTTGTAGACTGCCGCGCTTATCCTGCCGTAATTCAATGCGGCGCTGTATGCGTCCTCGCCTGCTATGGTGAGATCTATCACAAGCCCGTCGATGTAAATATGCAGGAAAAGCTTTTTCAGACCTTTTTTTGAAGCTTCCCACACAACTTTTATCTTTTCAAGGATATCCGAAATGCTGCCGAACCTTTCGGAAAAGCTTTTCTTTTCCTTTTGTGACTTGTTATCCTCCTCGCTCTCCGTATCGTTTTCCTCCGCTGCGGGAACGTTCTCCTCTGTATTGTCGGTCGGTTTTTCCGTGCTTTCAGGAACGGTTTCCTCCGTTACGGGCGGCTTTTTGCTTTTCTTCTTTTTATCCTTTTTTGCCTTTTTCTCCTTTTTTTTCAAAGGGAAAACGGTGAACAGGAAATATTTCACCTTCAGATCAAGCACACCGCCGTAAAATTTAACTTCCGCCCTTATTTTGATATTAAGTATGACCGCAAAGATCAGGATAATTATCCCGATCACAATCAACGCCGTCAAGTAACCACCGCCTTTCGGAAGTATCAGACATTTTCGGCAGCTTCGCTGTCATCGGGTGCAGGCTCCTGTTCCCCACTGCTTGGCAATTCATCTTTTGAAATAAGTATCTCATCGAAGCTGACCTGACTTTCCGAGCCGGGCAGCGGCGGAAGATCGTCCAGAGACGACAGCTGAAAACTTCTCAGGAACGCCGATGTTGTTTTATACGCTATGGGTTTTCCCGGAACATCGAGCCTTCCCGCTTCTTCAAGGAGATTTTTTTCAACAAGAGAATTGACAACGCTTGAACTGTCTATTCCGCGTATATGTTCTACAAAGCCCTTAGTTACGGGCTGATTGTAAGCAACTATGGTAAGCACTTCCATTGCCGCAGGTGAAAGGGGCGTATTTTTCTTTGTTTCCAGAGCGGCTCTCACATACTCGGAATAATCCGCTCTTACCGCAAGCTGATAGCAGCTGCCGAGTTTCATCACCTGCAAAGAGCTTGATGTTGACTCGTACCTGTCCGAAAGCAGGTTAATAAGTTTTTCGAGCGTATCCTGTTCTATGCCCGCGGCTTCGCAGAGTTTATCCGATTCTATCGGATCTCCGTGGGCAAAGAGGATAGATTCTATTACAGAAACGCCTTCATTCAATTTCACTGATAGGAGACCTCCGTTTCGCTCGGCTGTTCGGCACTTGTATTTCTGTTACGGTTGAACGTTATGACCGTATTATCATCATTGAGCCAGATCCTTCCCGACTTTGTAAGTTCAAGAACTGCAAGGAAAGTTGCCACACGTTCGGAGCGGTCGGTCATTCCGTCAAAAAGCCCGCTCATAAGGCAAGTTCCCGTTTTGTAAAGATTTCTCAGGACGTAGATGATCTTTGATGTTACGGAAACTATCTTTTTCTTCACAAGCGTATTGAAAGATTCGGCTTTTACCTGTTCTTCGGGCGGTTTCCGCTGAACTTTAAGGTATGCGTCAAGCAGTTCCTGCGGGTCATGTATAAGTGAATATGTATTGTCAAATTCTATCGCAAGGGGTTTTCTGACAGCGTTAACGTTGCCGATATAACGCATTTTCATAAGTTCCGCAGCTTTTTTGCACAAGGAATACTCTATCAGCCGTCCCTGAAGTTCTTTTTTCAGCTGTTCGGCTTCTTCCTTATGCGGCAGCAGCGACACGGTCTTGATATACACGAGCCTTGCAGCCATTTCAAGGAACTCGCCCGCTATTTCCATATTCTGCTCCGACATCTTGTCCATATAGTCCAGATACTGTTCAAGGAGCGTAAATATGGGAATATCGTTTATGTTTAGCTTATGTTTTGATATAAGGTATAGTAACAGGTCGAGAGGACCTTCAAACACCTCTAATTTAAAAGACATTTTTTCCATTAATTACTCTCCGACAATCAAAATGATCTGAAAAACAAGATATCCACCCAACGTGTTATCAAGTCCATAAACATTATCACCTTGGACTGCATAAAGTTGAGCGGTCTGTCAAGAAGTCCCAGAAAAATACATATAAAAAGTATGCCGAAAATAACTCTTTCGTATTTCATTACTTTAAAGTATATCCTTTCTGGCAGCACAAGGTTGAATATCCTCGAACCGTCCAGCGGCGGTATCGGCAGCAGGTTGAACACGGCAAGTCCCACGTTCAGAAAGGCCGAGTAAAGGAACACCGTTGAAACAGTGTCTAACGCTGTGCTCTGTCTTAAAAAGGCAAAATATGCCAGTGCTTTATATAATATCATAGAAACATAGGCAAGCAGCAGGTTTGAACATGGTCCCGCCAGTGACGAAAGAGCCATGCCGACCTTTCTGTTCCTGAAATTGTTTGGGTTTATGGGAACGGGCTTTGCCCAGCCGAAGCCTGCTATCAGCATAAATATAGTACCGAACAGATCAAGGTGCTTTGCGGGGTTCATAGAGATGCGCCCCTGATCCTTGGCGGTATCGTCTCCCATCCAATGCGCCGCAAGGGCGTGTGCCGATTCATGTATCGGGAACGCTGTCAGCAGCACCAGAGCGTGTATGATGATCTCAGTTATTCTCGTATTCATAAAATATGTATACACTTTTGCTGCAAAAGTGCCTCCTAAAACCTATATATTCCATATTCAAAAACAATAATAATACTATTATACAGCATTTGACTTGAAATTTCAAGGACTATTTCCAATTTTAAATGAATTTTTCTTAAAATTTTAAATTTGTCCGACTTTTTTTCAAAAAACACTTGCAATTTATAAAAGAATGTGGTAAAATATTATCGTTGATTTTTAAAAAAGCTATGGAAAAGGAGGTGTAACCCCATGGCAAAATGCGATATTTGCGGAAAGGGCGTTACTTTTGGTATAAAGGTTTCCCATTCACATCACCGTTCCAACAGAACTTGGAAACCCAACGTTAAGCGTGTAAAGGCTATTGTTGACGGAACTCCTAAGCATATTTATGTATGCACAAGATGTCTCCGTTCCGGAAAGGTAACAAGAGCAGTCTGATC
>CANQPX010000012.1 GCA_947625915.1 uncultured Clostridia bacterium | reverse complement strand
TTTTCCCCTTCCCTTAGGTTTTCTCCCCTCGCGCTCCCCATTTTCCTTCAACCTTTCCCCTTCCACGCTCGCTATCCAAATGTAGATTTTATAATTTGGGTCTTATAGTGTTCTATAACATAGAAAGAGAAATCAACGCGAACCTTTAGTTTTGTTTATCTTAGTACGAGAGTTCTACTATTAGTTTAATATTCAACAATTATAGAGTTCTACACGGGAAAAGACTCCGAAAAAAGAAAATCTATTGTTTAGAAATACTATTCTTCTTTAATTTTAATCTAACAGTAGAACGCTCGTACCAAGATAAGCAAAACTAAGGAACCCGTAGCCAACGCAATCTCCGTTCAAGAGTTCTAAAAAATCTTTTCTATAATCTCTACTTTAGCATAGCAAGCGTGGAGAGGGTTAGGGTTGGGGAGTAGGTCGGCTCAAAATGACGCAAGCGTCATTTGGGGACAAACCGCAGGGGAAGGAAATCAAAATGCGAAGCGTTTTGATTTTTAACCCAGGGCGAGCGTCCCTGTTAATTTTTCGGGTTCTCCCTTCCCGGAAGGTTCTGTCCCCCGAAAGATAAAAACTAAGAGATTTTCACAAAACGAAATATAAGAAAAGCGAACTAAATAACCCCACCAGCCGTCCCCCACCCACCCTATGCCTTCCCTTATGGTTGTCTGCCCCTCGCATAAATTGGCAAAAAGGGTTATATTCAAAATAAAAAATCAAGAAAAGCGAACTAAAATCCCCGCTCGGGTTCCCCTCTCCTTTTGGGTTGCCACCTCGCACGATTTGTTGAAAAAGAATTTTTACTAAGCTTTTACGCAAAAGCTAACTTGCCTTTTGGCTCGGGAATTTTTTTCCCTATCTTTTTAGCCGTTTCTATCCATTCATCTATTATGATATGAACATTTTCAAGAGCCTTCTGCATAGTCTCACCGTCAGCCATACAGCCTGCAAGTTCGGGAACTTCGGCAATATAACTGTTGTCCTCATTACTCCAATAAATAATGATCTCATATTTATACATCGAACTTGCCTCCTAATCTGTACTTTAATATAATATTCCTTACCTGTCTGACCTGATAAGGTTTTGCCTTATTACCTTTAGGCTGAATATTTATCAGTTCGTCTACATCATCTTTAAAATATATAAAATGATCTCCTTTTATACGAACGGTAAATCCAAGCAAAGTCAAAGCCTTTTGCAAATCACTGAAATCAATATTATTATCTTGTGTACCGCTCATAATTTGCAGAAATAATTTATCAAACTTGCTCATGATATTTTACCGTTTCCATTATATTAATCCTGTCGTTTCATCGATCCCCATCATGATGTTCATGCATTGGATAGCCGCACCGCTTGCACCTTTGCCGAGATTGTCAAGACGTGAACATAGAAGAACATGATCTTCGTTGCCGAAAACAAATATCTGCATAAGATTTGTATCGTGGAGCGTGTTCGCCGCAAGAAAGCCGTCCTCAAGAACTCCTTCTCCGCCGAAAGGCATCACTTTTACAAAATTCTGTCCTTCGTAATGTGCCGCCATAACTTCCCAAACGTGCTGCGCGGAAGTCTTTTTCGCCATGGCGCGAATGTGCAGAGGAACGGTAACTACCATTCCGTTGTAATAATCGTCAACTATCGGATTGAATATCGGCGGATACGAAAGTCCCGAAACTGCCATCATTTCCTTGATGTGTTTGTGGTGTTTCCCCATGGAATATTGTCTCGGCGAATTGTATTCAAAAGGCTTGTTCTCACCTTCATAAACGGCAATTGTTTTCTTTCCCGCTCCGCTGTAACCCGATACCGCATGGCACACTATAGGGTGATACGGCGCGATAAGTCCCTCTTTTACAACGGGATATACCACCGCATTAAATCCGCTTGCATAACAGCCCGGGACTGCTACTCTCTTTGAAGAAGCTATCTTCGCTCTGTGTTCCGCCGAAAGTTCGGGAAGTCCGTATGCCCAAGCGGGATTTGTCCTGTGCGCTGTGGAAGCGTCTATCACGCGGGTATTTTTATTTTCCACCAGCGAAACGGATTCCACCGCCGCCGCGTCGGGCAGACAAAGGAATGTAAAATCCGATTCGTTTATAAGTCTTTTCCTTTCTGAAACATCTTTCCTCAATGCTTCATCTATTTTCAGAAGTTCCACATCGTTTCTTCCCTGAAATCTTTCAACTATCCTCAGCCCGGTAGTTCCTTCCTGACCGTCAATAAACACCTTGTATGCCATCTTGAAACCGTTCCTTTCAATTACTTGTACTCGTTTACGTTCTCCCTTGACTGCATTTTGTAAAAATTGTATTAAATATATATTATATAAGAAATTTATTAATTTTTGCCATAAATATTATGTCCTGCGTATAAATTTATGCAATTATGCAGTTTTGTTATGTATATATTCATTTTCCAATGGATATATCTCCGACTTTTTCGCGGATATATTCAATTTGCGCTTTTACCGATGACGGCGCAGGACCGCCCGGAGTTTTCCGCATATTAACGCAGGTCTCCAGATCTATCGCTTTATACACATCTTCGTCAAACGCGGGGCATACCGCCTTGTATTCGGAAAGCGGCAGTTCTTCAAGAGTAGTGCCTTTTTCAATGCAAAGCGCGACCAGTGTTCCGGTAATTTTGTATGCGTCTCTGAAAGCGATGCCTTTTTTAACAAGATAGTCCGCGCAGTCCGTTGCGTTTATGAAACCTTTTGCCGCCGCAGCACGCATATTTTCACGGTTGATCTTCATTGTTTCAAGCATCGGTATAAATGTTGAAATGCAAAGCTTTACCGTATCTACCGCATCGAAAATTGCTTCCTTATCCTCCTGCATATCCTTGTCATAAGCAAGAGAAAGCCCTTTCATCATCACGAGCAGCGTATTCAGATCGCCGTAAACGCGCCCTGTTTTTCCGCGGATAAGTTCGGTTATGTCGGGATTTTTTTTCTGCGGCATTATCGACGAACCCGTTGAATACGCGTCATCAAGTTCAATGAATTTGAACTCCCACGAACACCACATAACGATCTCCTCGGAAAACCTTGAAAGGTGCATCATAAGTATCGAAAGTGCAGAACAGAGTTCTATACAGAAATCTCTGTCCGAAACTCCGTCAAGGCTGTTCTGTGTTATATCTTCAAAGCCGAGCATAGCGGAGACCTGTCTGCGGTCGATAGGATATGTTGTTGCCGCCAGCGCGCCGCTGCCGAGGGGCATGAAATTCATTCGCTTGTAGGTATCGGAAAGCCTTCCCAGATCTCTTAACAGCATATTTGCATAAGCCATCATATGGTGAGCAAGCGTTATTGGCTGCGCTCTCTGCAAATGTGTATATCCGGGCATTACCGTATCAAGATTTTCTTCGGCGATCTTGCATAATGTTTCTATAAGTTCTTTTACAAGCGGGATAATTTCTATGATCTCATCTTTCAGATACATTTTTATATCCAGTGCGACCTGATCGTTCCTGCTCCTTGCAGTGTGAAGACGTTTTCCCGTTTCGCCGAGCCGCTCGGTAAGAACTTGTTCCACGAACATATGGATATCTTCCGAATTCGGGTCAAAAAGCAGTTTGCCGCTGTCGATATCCGCAAGGATCTCCGTAAGTCCCGCAACGATCTTTTCGCTTTCGGACTTATCTATTATCCCCGTATCTCCGAGCATAGCCGCATGAGCGATAGAACCGCGTATATCCTGTCTGTACATTCTTGCGTCAAATGAAATTGAAGAATTGAAATCATTCACCCGTTTGTCAAGTTCCTTGCTGAAACGTCCTGCCCACATCTTATCAGCCATTATCATTCCTCCGAACTATCCGTATTTACGGCACTTTCGCCGTTACTTTCTTCCGCAGCCAATGAACTGCTTTCATACGCTGCCCTTGAAGACTCCCATGTTTCCTTGTCATATTTGACTATACCGAGTTCAGACGCTTCTTCATCGGTTATTTTTTCGTATGTTTCGGTAGAATCATCGTTTATCCAGTACATAGTATTTCCGTCATCGCTTATTGAAACGCCTGCATACATTGCTTTTCCGTCAACATAAGTTTTGAACGTTTCATCTTCTATCGTGTATGTCACAGGGTCGGAAGCAGTCATTACATATCCCTCGCTTATATAACATTCGTGAAGGAAATATTTTAAGTCGTCCGTAAATTCCACAACTATCATATAAGTCGGCTCACCGTTTTCGTCATATTGATTGTAACCGGTGCTTTCGCTTGCCGCCCAGAAGCCCTGCATAGACTTTTGCAGAGCGATATCTTCAGCCGTCATGGTTTTTTCTTCCGAGCAGCCGGGAAATGCCGCGGCTGTTATAATGCATATAAGCAATGCCGTCAGTTTTTTCAAAATTTTCATGATCTGTTTTCCTTTCGGGATCTTTATTTATTGTTAGGAATATTTTTTAAGATATTCTGTTATCTTCTTTATTATTTCATATATGACTATATTTATCGGGATAATTCCCGAAACAGCCCTTATTTAAAGGGGCAAGGCGCAATTCCGCCGATATGCAGTATTGCGCCCGTTCCCGAAAATTTTTATTGCTTACTTATTATTTCTCTTAGCGTCAAGCATAGCTTTAACCTTGATGGGGAGACCGAACAGATTGATAAATCCTGCGGAATCAGCCTGATCGTAAACATGATCCTCATCAAATGTAGCGACTTCCTCATCATAGAGGGTATAGGGAGAAGTTACGCCTGCATTGATGATGTTGCCCTTATAAAGTTTAAGTTTAACATCGCCGGTAACCGTCTCCTGAGTCTTGTCAACGAAAGCGGAAAGCGCTTCGCGGAGCGGAGTGTACCACTGACCGTTGTAAACAATGTCAGCAAAATCTATAGCAAGCTTCTGCTTCATGCGCTGAGTAGCCTTGTCAAGAGTGATAGTTTCCAGAACTTCATGTGCGGCATAAAGGATAGTTCCGCCGGGAGTTTCGTAAACGCCTCTTGATTTCATGCCCACAAGGCGGTTCTCAACGATATCCGCAAGACCTATGCCGTTTGCGCCGCCGAGTTCGTTAAGTTTCATGACCAGTGCAACGCTGTCCATAGCTTTTCCGTCTATAGCTGTGGGAATACCCTTTTCAAAGTGGATAGTAACATAAGTAGGCTTATCGGGAGCCTGTATCGGGGAAACGCCCAGTTCAAGGAATCCGGGTTTCTCGTACTGAGGTTCATTAGCGGGGTTTTCGAGGTCAAGACCCTCATGTGAAAGGTGCCAGAGGTTCTTATCCTTGGAATAATTTGTTTCTCTGTTTATTTTAAGAGGGATATTGTGAGCTTCGGCATAATCTATCTCCTGATCTCTTGATTTAAGATCCCATACGCGCCAAGGAGCTATTATCTCCATTTCGGGAGCGAAAGCCTTGATAGTGAGTTCAAATCTTACCTGATCGTTGCCCTTGCCTGTGCAGCCGTGGCAGATGGCGTCCGCGCCTTCTTTTTTAGCGATCTCAACGATCCTCTTTGCGATAATGGGGCGGGCGAAAGATGTACCGAGCAAGTATCTGTTTTCATAAACAGCCTGAGCCTTAACGGTAGGGAATATGAATTCTTCAACGAATTCTTTTTTCAGATCTTCGACATAAAGTTTTGAAGCGCCTGTTTTAAGGGCTTTTTCTTCCAGGCCGTCAAGTTCCGTACCCTGACCTACGTCGCCGGAAACGGCAATAACTTCGCAGTTATTGTAATTTTCTTTCAGCCAAGGGATAATGATTGAAGTATCCAGACCGCCGGAGTAAGCCAGAACGACTTTTTTGATATCTTTTTTTGCCTTTGCCATTGTAAATTCCTCCACAAAATTTATTCTGAAAATTGTTTTTTCAAGCAGTATAAGATAATTATACCGCATTTTCGTGATTTGTCAAGTACTTTTTTGCATATTTTTATTAATTTTTCAAGAAATATACGAAAAATTTTGCATAAAATTGATATTATTCACTAAATTATGTATTTTCAAGTACTGTATCATAAAAAAGGCTGCGATACACAATGTACCGCAGACCTTTTTATCAACTGTTGAGTATCTTTTGTATCTGGCTTTCCGACATACCGCTTGCAAGCAATTTTGAAACGATCTCAGCTTCTCTCTCCGCTCTGCCTTTTCTTTCAGCTGAAGCAAGTTCGGATATTTTATCACTTAATGCTTTCTGACGCATACGGACCATTTCCTTTGTACGCTCATCATCGCTCATATCATACAGTGAATTTACCGCTTTGGTAATTGCAGGGATCTCTGATTGTCTTAACATCTCGAACTCCTCCTTTGTTTCGGCTCTGATGAATTGCAGCCATAATTTTTTTCTGTCATTCGCGCTTATATCGTCCTTTATGTTGGTCTTGATCTTTCTAAGTTCAAAAAAATGTATCTGCATTTTATCCGTCAGCCTGATGCCGTGCTCCTTATCCCATGCTTCAAAAACCGACCGAAAGTCATCATGCTGTTCAAAAATATTATAATCCACAATGTTTACTGCTATGCAAGGGCAAACTTCCTTATAATCCGTTCCGCTGTCCAATTGCGATGAATACAGTTTTGCCCAGTAGATGAGTGAACGTTCTGCAAAAAAATCCTCTGCTCTGACCTGCATTTCCACATTAACGAGCTGCGTACCGATATCGACATTCAAGTCAAGCCTGTAATATTTTTCATTTATACTTTCGGGGTTTATTTCAGTGTTTTTAACTATCACATTATGAAGTTCGTTTTCCGGGATATCAAGCATATCCGATAGAAAAGCTTTAAGAATATCCTTATTTTTCTCCTTACTGAAAAGCATTTTGAATACTATATCAAGCTTCGGAGATAAGATCGTCTCACCTGTATATCCCATATTATCACCCTCCATGTTTCCTGTCAATTATATTATACCACATTCCCCGCATTTGTCAACGTTTTTACTGCAGAACAAAAACAGCAATATCCACTTTAAAATGAATATTGCTGCTACAGATCAATATCCAACAAAAGATCTTTTCACGCAGTTGACAATATACTGCCGACCGCAATATCGCATTTGTCGATCAATACGGTAATATCTTTTCCGATATACTGCGGATCAGTATATCTTACCATAGCAACTGATTTTACAACAATTACATTACCGTTGTCATCAACAAGTTTACAGCCGTTGGTAATTTTATCGCTGTCTCCATCAAGTGTTACCGAAAGATCGCTGCCAATTGGCAATATACCTGTAACTTTGAACATATCAGTCACCTCCATGTAAATTAATATATGTTTTTAATTCTTCTTGATACCTTTTCAAAGCATTTTCAGTTTGTTCTATTTCCGGTTCTGTCAGTTTATACGTTTTAGCATATTTCAATAGTTTTTCTTGAGCTTCAATTTCGTTCAATAAACGGCTTTTTACAGAGCCGTCGTTTTTCCCTTCCCTGTATTGTGTGGTATGTATAAGCTCCTCGAATACGCTTGCTCTTCCGGGATCTTGCTTTAACAATATTGTTTTAGCATCGTAGGTAATGCCTTCGGCGTGTTTTGCTTCTAAATATAAATCGGTTTCATCATTTTGCTGAATAATACCGCCATGCCGCTGAAAAGCTTTTTTATATTTCTGAATTGTTTCTTTGGCATTGGTTCAACATAGCTGTCAGGTTTAGACTTGCGTGTCAGTACGTCCATTGAGGTATCACTCCCTGTTTCTATTATACCACATTCCCCGCATTTGTCAACGCTTTTAATACAGAACAAAAGCACCCATAAAATGAATGCTTTTAAAAATATTCAATTTTTTAATGGACGTTTTAAGGATTGCATTGACAATTTATATTTGTCAGCTTCTTCTTTTTCAAGCCTTCTAATTTCTGCACGCCTTTCTTCCGGTGTTAATTTTTTTATCCATTCCGGTATTATTACTCTATCGTCTAAAACAAAATTTCCCATTTATTTCACCTCCCAAAAATCAATAAATTTATTTTTCATGATCTCGTTTAAAGCTGAAATTTGTGCGTCATATTCACTTTTGCCGTTGGACATATATTCTTGAATGTAAAGATTATAAAGACTTTCGTTTACTTCTCCAATTGATGTGTAACCAAATATTTTTCCATTATGACAAACAACAAAACCTTTTTGATATTTATTTTTAAAAGCCGAGTTAAAATCAGCCGCACTTGGAGGCATACTGTTTGGATGAGTATGTAAAGTAATTATTTCATTGTATAATTTAAGTGTGCTTTCAGTTTTGTCTGAATATACAACTTTTTCTTTATCTGTCTGGCTTACTTCTTGTGCAACGATCTTTCCGGAATACGCATCAATAAAATACATATCCTCAAACTCCGTACCGCTTCGGTGCTTTAAGGCTTTTTTAGCACAATCGTATAATGTTTTATTAACATAGGGGTTATCGGTAATATTATCAAACTTTCGCTTATACTCTCCGCTGTCAATATATGATTTGTTGACAAGGGTGTTTTTATTCCTGCCGTATCGCTGGTATTCAAGAGCCACATTATCACTCCCTACTTCTATTATACCACATTCCCCGTATTTGTCAACGCTTTTACTGCAGAACAAAAGCAGCAATATCCACTTTAAAATGAATATTGCTGCTTTCATTATATTTCCTTTGCAAGCGCAATTATCGACTCGGTAACAAGCTTTTTGAACAGCGGTGCTGTCCTATCGGCTGTCTCCTGAACTTCCGCATGGGTAAGGGGCTTGTCGGTCATTCCGCAGGCAAGATTTGAAATGCATGATATCCCCACGACTTTCATTCCGCAGTGATTTGCGGCGATAGCTTCACAGGCTGTAGACATTCCCACCGCGTCCGCGCCGAGAGTGCGGACCATTCTTATTTCCGCGGGAGATTCGTAATTCGGACCCGTGAGCTGTATATAAACTCCTTCCTGCAAAGGAATTTCCAGTCTTTTCGCCGTATCGCGCACTATATCCCGCAGATCCCTGTTATAGATATTGCTCATATCGGGAAATCTCACGCCAAGTTCATCGGGATTTTCCCCGATAAGCGGCGAAGGCGCCATGCATATCTGATCGGAAATAAGCATAAGGTCTCCCGCATGGAAACCGAAATTCACTCCCCCCGAAGCATTTGTCAAAAACAGAATTTTTGCGCCCATCATTTTCATAAGGCGTATCGGCAGCACGACGTCTTCCATTTTATATCCTTCATAATAGTGGACGCGTCCCTGCATAATTACGACTTTAACATCTCCCACATATCCGAAAACGAATCTTCCCTTATGACCGAGCACTGTCGAAACGGGGAAACCTTCTATTTCCTTATAATCCAAAGTATCCGTTATGGTTATACTTTCTGCATAATCTCCCAGACCCGAGCCGAGGACGAGGGCGACATCGGGGGTAAAACTGATTTTTTTCTTAAAGCACTCATAACATTTTTCGAGTCGTTCATAAACTTTGCTCATAGTGATCTTCCTTTCGGTTTTAAAAAATTTATTATGCGTTGATTTTTGATATTCTGTTCTTATCTTTTATTTTATGTTCAAATTTAAAAGGGCGGCGGGGGTTCTTTATTTCTCTTTTCTTATCTTTTATTTTGTGAAAATCCTCTTTTGCCACTTTATGCGAGGGGCAGACAACCATAAGGGAAGGGGAACCCCGAGCGAGGTGGGGGCGGTCGGTGGGGGTTCTTTTGTGTTCTTTTCTTATCTTTTGTTTATCTTATAACCCTTTTTGCCATTTCTTGCGAGGGGCAGACAACCATAAGGGAAGGGGAAACCCGAGCGTCCCCATGGACGCTCGCACGGTTTTCCCCTTCCCTTAGGTTTTCTCCAGCTGACTCTTGCGTCAGCTTTCGTGCATCCCCACTTTCCTTCAACCTTTCCCCTTCCACGCTCGCTATGCTAAAGTTGATATTATAGAATAAATATTAAAGTTCTCTTGAACTTAGTTTGTGAAATCAACGGTGACCGTTAGTTTTGTTTATCTTAGTACGAGAGTTCTACTGTTAGTTTGATATTCAACAATTATAGAGTTCTAAACGGGAAAGGACTCCGCAAAAATAAAAGCTATTGTTTAGAACGCTTATTCTTCTTTAATTTTCATCTAATATTAGAACGCTCGTACTAAGATAAACAAAACCAAAGAACCCGTAGCCATTTCTTTCTTCGTTCAAGAGTTCTAAAAAGCCTTTTCTGTAATATTAACTTTAGGATAGCGAGCGTGGAGAGGGTTAGGGTTGGGGAGTGGGGGGCTCGGGGGGCAGAACCGCAGGGGAAGGGAGAACCCGTGCGAGCGTCCCTGTTAATTTTTCGGGGTCGCCCTTCCCTAAAGGTTCTGCCCCCCGAAACATAAAACTAAGAGATTTTCACAAAACAAAATATAAGAAAAGCGAACTAAAGAACCCCCGCCGTCCCCCACCCACCCATGCTCGGGTTTCCCCTTCCCTTATGGTTGTCTGCCCCTCGCATGAAATGGAAAAAAGGGTTATATTCAAAATAAAAAATCAAGAAAAGCAAACTAAAGAACCCCTCCGGTGAAAAGAACATCAAAACTTTAGGCGCAGGATCAAAACAGTAGAAAAACAAAATTCCGCCCGCACGCCTGCAGGCTCAGCCTGCCCCGCCTCAGCCTGCTTTTGCAATACTTTTCATTGAAAAGCAGCCCTTAGTCCGTTGCCGGTGCATCATAAACCTTTTCTTCGGAAAGATCAGCCCTTACGCGCCCAAGTACCATAGTGCTGAGTCCGTCCATCTCATAATCCCCTTCAACCGTCCGCATCGGAACTACTCCCGCTTTTTCTCCGTCAATGTATACCCCGTATGAACCAAAAGCGTGCAAGGTCACAGGACAATCATTGGGATTGAAAAATACTACCGTCTCCTCAAATTCATTGTCACCGTAAAGCACAAAACCCACAACTCTCTGCGGAAGTCTGTCAATGTATTTCATCTTTTCCCCGATCTCGTCCTTGTCACACATTCTGAACGCACTGTGCGCCTTCCTGAACGCTATAAGTCCTTTGTAATATTCAAAAACATCTTTATATTCGGATTTTCTGTTCCATTTGAGACTGTTTATCGCATCGGGAGACTTGTAACTGTTGTGGTCAAATGCAGTTCCTCCCGGAAAAGGCTTCGACCGCAGGAATTCCTGCCCCGCTTGGATAAAAGGTATCCCCTGTGCGAGAAAGACCATTGCCGCCGCCATTTTATCCATGCGGATACGCTTTTCGATACTGTCTGTGCTGTTGGTGTAGTAAAGCTTATCCCAGAGCGTAAGATTATCATGTGCTTCGGCATAATTCACCGTCTGTGCGGGAGTGTCCGTCCATGAGAACTGTGTAAGGTTCGGTATCTGCGGATGAGGTATACGCCCGCAAAGAACTTCTTTGACATATTCTTCGTTGCCGGTAGCACCGTTTACATAACCCTTGTCACGGTTCTCGAAATTGTTCCCCTTTACCGTGTCGCGGAAATCATCGCTGAAAAATGCAAGATCAGGCGTGCTTCTCGCGTTCAGCTTCATTGCCCGCATATCCCATTCAAGAGGGGAATCTCCACCCGTCCAGCCTTCGCCGTAAAGCAGAACGTTCGGGTTTATCTCTTTGAGTTTTTGTGCAATAAGATTGAGCGTTTCCTTATCGTAAAGCCCCATAAGATCAAAACGGAAACCGTCTATCTTATATTCTTTTGCCCAATAGCAAAGACTGTCGATAATGAACTTCCGCGCCATTTTCCGCTCCGTTGCAAATTCGTTGCCGCAGCCGCTGCCGTTGCTGAAATACTCTCCGTTCTCACCCCAGAGACGGTAATAATATTTCGGGTAAATTTTGTTGAAATTAGAGTCCGCCGTTGCAGCCGTATGATTATAAACAACGTCCATAACAACGCCTATGCCCTCTTTATGCAGCGCGTAAACGAGCCGCTTGAACTCTGCAACACGGGCTTTCCCGTCAAAAGGATCGGTAGAATACGAACCTTCCGGAACATTGTAATTCTGAGGATCGTAACCCCAGTTGAACTGCGGACGGTGAACATCGCTCTCGTCCACCGTGCTGAAATCAAAACAGGGCATAAGATGAACATGGGTAACCCCAAGTTCCTTGATGTGGTCAATACCTATGCTGTCTCCCGCAGCATTAACGAGCCCTTTTTCGATGAACGCGAGGAAACGTCCTTTATAACAGAAATTCCCGCTCTTGTCAATGGAAAAATCTCTGACGTGCAGTTCATAGATACAAGCGTCGGTGTATTTTTCGAGTTTTACATAGTCCTGTTTATCCCAGCCTGCGGGATCGCAGGCTTTTGTGTCTATTATCATGCCCATTGCGCCGTTTACTCCCGCGGAACGGGCATATATGTCCACAGCTTCCTGCTCTATGCCGTCATAAGTCATGACATAGGTGTAATATGTCCCGTTAAGGTCGCCGAAAGCCGTCTTGCGCCACACTCCGTCCCTTCCTTTTTCCATAGGCAGTCTGCGGTAAGGCGTCTCGTCCCTGCAGCTCTTGTAAAGCTGTACTCTTGCGGCAGCCGCTTCGGGCGCCCATACTTTGAATTCGGTCTTGTCAGAGGAATATATTGCCCCCAGTTCTCCGTCATATCCGTATTTTTCATCTGTTTTTGTAAACAACAATGCCACTTCCTTTAGTTTTTATCGTATTGAGATATATTGCGGAAAGTCATAATTTAGCTTTGCCTTTTTCTTTTGCTATCTGCATTATCTGAACATATATGCCCGCAACGACTTGATACAGTTCGGGCGGGATACCCTGACCGACATTCAGCATCGTAAGCATTGCCGCCGTTGAATCGTCTCTGTAAACGGGAACACCGTTCTCGTCCGCAAGATTTATTATCTTTTCCGCAACATGTCCGTGACCCGATGCGACAACTATCGGAGTATAGTCCTTTTCGGGATTATATCTCAGCGCGACCGCCGCGTTGGACGGTTTTTTACCCCTATATACTGACATTAAGACCGTTCCTCCTTTCGCCGAGTTTGGGAAATACCTCGGTAAGTTCTCTTTTTCGCCTTAAAGGCTGTATCATCATTTTTTCCGCCGTAAATCCGCAGGACGACGCGAGCATCGGAACGGTATCTCTTAACGGCGCATAGCTTTTCTCCGTTCCTGCGGGACACATAAGGGAAATGTTGAGGTTTTTGCCTTTTGTGTAAAGTTCCATTTCAAAATAGCCCTCGTCCTCTATTTCAAAACACAGGAACAAATGGCTGTCGTCTCCGCCCGTCTCGGTATTTTTTCCAGCGTCGGGATCCGCCCAGAGTTCGCCAAACGCTTTCAGCCCGTCCAGATCCATCGGCACAAGGAAGTGCAGCAGCGGCGTGAAAACTCCCGGAGCGGTCAGCAGACCTTGTATCATATCCGAACTGTTCATAGAAGAAAGCGATCTCAGAGACGGATCGTTTATGTTCTTTATCAGGAAGTCGAGCATATTTTCCATAGTCGTGGGCGGGCGGTAATTTATCCCCGCCGCTTGAGCCATATCCGTAAGGATAAGGTTCACGCCCTGAGCAAGAGCGATCTTGCCGTCCATATCGTCGACTTTGTTTATGATAACGCTGAGACGGTCTATGAGAGAATTAAGGTCTTTGCTTGTCTCAAAGCTTCTCAGCAAGGTATTCAGACCGCCTTTGAGGTTATCGGGGAGAAGTTCGGAGAAAATTTTCCTCAATGCGGAAACTCCGCTTTGGAGAGTGAATTTTTCCGCCGCAGCATTTTCTCCGCGTATATCCGATCCGCCCGGGAATTCGCCGCGCGGATCGGTACTCTGCACGGCTTCTTTCTGCGGAACGGCATTTTTAAGTATTTCACCCAACTGTTCCGGAGAAAGCTTTTTTACGCCGTAATTCACCGCGATGGCGATACGTTCCGTGAGCATCGTCATTGAACGCTGCGCCGAAGCGGACGGACTGTCGTTCAGAGCGTTCAGCTTTACTTCCGAAGGCAGTGAGGAACTTTCAATGAATTTTGTGAAAAGCATACCGAGTTTATCGGCTGTCTCAGGGTCGGGAGCCATTGCAAGGACGGCTTGGAAACTTTCGCCCACGGAAGAAGTATCGCTGTTAAAGCGTGAAAGGTTATATGTTATCAGTGAAAGCAGGTTCTGCGTCTTATCACTTAGCAGAAGGCTTTTTCCGAGATAGTTCACAAGAGCAAGGACATCGCCTTTTACCTCGTTGAAATTGGAAACGTTCAGCTTATCCGCCGTCTGTAACAGCAGATCCATGATCTCCTTGCTCTGGGCAGTCTCGTTTGCAAGGTACCTTAGCCCCGAGGAAATTGACGCAAGTACGCTGTCCCTTGACTCTGCGGAAGCGGCGGCTTTCATGAAATCCAGCACCGCAGCGGTCATTTCCTCACCAAGGCTCGTTCCGTCAAGCTGCGAAAGGATATCTTTAAGCGCGCCCCAAAGTTCGCCGCTGAACATGGTTGCTTCTCCCTGTTGGCGCAGGATATCCGACGTCACGTTTTCCGGAGAGAGCATGACTTCCGAAGCGAACTCCGCAACTTTATTCAGCAGTTCTGTATTACCCGACGCCCGCAGTGCGGAAAGCGCACCGCTGCCGACAATGCCTTTCAGAAGTACGGCAGTGACCGCAGGATCTTTCAGGAACGAACTCCGGAACCTGAGCTGACCTGCGCCGGTCTGATCTTTAAGGTTCTGTTCGCCGAGCTGTTCATCGCGTTCGTTGGGTCTGTTTACCTGATCGACATTTCCGAGTTCAAAGTTCTGTCCCGGGGTCTGAAACTTAGGATTCTGGTTAAGGGAGTAATCTTTTGGATCCACAGGAGTAGTGACCCTTAACATTTCAGACATATCCAACCATTCCTTTCACAAAAAATTCACAAATTCATTTTTGGAAAAAATAACTAATTTTATAAATTTAAATCAGTCAAAAGATTAAAAATTCATGTAAAAAATAAAAATACATCACTTTTTGTTAAATCTGACGAAAATTAGCACAAAAATTTTTCCGCTTTATTTTTATTATATTACATTTTTGTCTTGTAGTAAAGAGTTTTTTATAGTATAATTAAAAATATACTATAATCATCATACGGCAGTATGTATTTCTGCAGCCGTGAGTATGGGTGCATACCCCCGCACTCCCGCTCACTCAGACTTGTACTTACAATATTTGCTCATATAGGTGTTATGTACACTTCAACGTAAACTTATTTTTTTAGGTAGGTGTTTTTATGGCAAAATTTGAAGCAGGCATGGAAGCAATGGCGGATATGTACGTCTTTGAGACTACTTCTCTGCTCGAACAGCTTGACCAGATCCTGATGAAGACCGAAAACGAAAGCAGCTTCGGCGAGGAAGAGATCAACGAGATCTTCCGTACCATGCATACCATCAAAGGTTCGTCCGCAATGATGGGACTCGAAAATATGTCCAAGCTCGCTCACGCTATCGAGGATATGTTCTACATCATAAGAGAAGATCACCCCGTGATCTCTTCTATGGAATCCCTGTATGACCTCGTTTTCACCGCTTCCGACCTTATGAAAGCGGAAATAGATCTTTTGCAGGACGACGATTATACCCAGACCGATTTTACCGAACAAATGAATAAGATCGAGGCTTTCGTTGCCGTCCTTAAAGGCGGTGAAACCGCTGCCGCTGCGCCCGCAGCTGCTCCTGCTGCCGCTCCCGCTGCTCAGAACGCTGCTCCCGCCGCTGCTGCGCCCGCAGCTGCCCCTGCGAATTCGGATCCCTCACAGACAACGGTAAGAGTCTTCTTTGAAGAGGACTGCAAAATGGAGAACCTCCGCGCTCTGCTTGTCATAAACAGGATAAGCGAATCCTGCTCGAAACTCGAATACGTTCCCGCCGATATCGAGAATAACCCCGATACCGCCGAAACTATAGTCAAGAACGGTTTTGATATCACGTTTATCCCCGCGGCAAACGCCTCCATAGACGCCATTGTAGATACCATAAGAACAACACCTAACGTTAAGAACTGCAATATAATCTCCCAGACTTCGGCGGTGAACGCTCCTGCTTCTGCTGCCGACGATGACTCCACAGTGGTAAAAGTCCACTTCGAGGACGACTGCAAAATGGAAAATCTCCGCGCACTGTTGGTAGTCAACAACGTCCGCGATGTCTGCGACAACGTTTCCTTCGAGCCTGCCGACATCGAGACAAATTCCGAATCCGCAAAATACATAGTAGAAAACGGATTTACTATCCGCTTCAAATCCGATAAGCCCAAAATGGTGCTTCAGGTCATTGAAAGCGCTCCTTCCGTAAAATCATATGAAGTGATAGAAGCAGCCGCGGCTCATCAGCCCGCAGCAGCACCCGCTGCCGCTGCACCTGCCGCTGCTCCCGCTGCTGCACCCGCTGCCGCATCGGCTCCTGCTGCCGCTCCCGCCGCTAAACCCGCTCCCAAACAGGACGCGAAACCCGCTGCTGCCGGCGCAAAACCCGCTTCAGGCGGCGCAAAACAATCCCTCATTTCCGTAAACCTCAACAAACTCGATACCCTCCTCGATCTGGTGGGCGAAATAGTTATCACCGAGGCTATGGTAACTTCCAACCCCGACCTCAAGGGTCTCAGGCTCGATAACTTCCAGAAGTCCGCAAGACAGCTCCGCAAACTCAACAGCGAACTGCAGGACACTGTTATGTCCATAAGAATGGTTCCCCTTTCCGGCGCATTCAGCAAAATGACCCGTATCGTAAGAGATATGAAAGTCAAACTCGGCAAGGACGTTGACCTTATCTTCGAGGGCGAGGAAACAGAAGTTGACAAGTCCATCATCGATCAGCTCAATGACCCGCTCATGCATATGGTAAGAAACTCTATGGACCATGGCATCGAAGATAACGTTGAGGACAGAATAAAAGCCGGAAAAGCTCCCAAGGGCAAACTTACACTTTCCGCTTATAACTCTTCAGGTGAAGTTATTATAGTAGTCGCCGACGACGGACAGGGCATCAACCCCGAAAAAGTACTCGCAAAAGCTGAAAAGAACGGTATCCTCACCAAGCCCGCAAGCGAGTATTCCGAAAAAGAGATCCTCAATATGATAATGCTCCCCGGCTTCTCTACCAACGAACAGGTAACGGAGTATTCCGGAAGAGGCGTCGGAATGGACGTTGTAAGAAAGAACATCGAAAAGATCGGCGGAACAGTTTCTGTTGAGTCCAAGTTCGGTCAGGGAACAAACTTTATAATAAAGATCCCGCTTTCCCTCTCTATCGTGGACGGCATGGAAGTTTCCGTGGGCGAATCCATATTTACTATACCTATAAACTCTATCCGAGAATCCTTCAAGGTAAAACCCAATCAGCTCGTTAAAGATACCAACGGCAAGGAAATGGTAATGATCCGCGGCGAATGTTTCCCGCTTATAAGACTTTATGATCTTTACGACCTCGTTCCGGGTACGAACGATCTTTACGACGGCATCGTCATACTCGTTGAAACAGACGGAAAGTGCGCCTGCCTCTTTGCAGATGAACTTATCGGCGAACAGCAGGTAGTTGTAAAGCCTTTCTCCTCTCTGCTCAATAATTACAACGTAAAACAGAACGGTATGGCAGGCTGCTCGATACTCGGCGACGGTTCTATCACCATAATTCTTGACGTAAGCAACATAATCAGTGATTTCTAAGCAGCCCCTGCGATTTTTCCGGTAAGAAAGGATTGAAGATAATGGAAGAAAATACTACTGTGGCAGCTTCCGCAGGCAAGAACTATTCCGCTGACGGAAATGAAGTGCTCTTCTTTACGATCGATGATACCATCTACGGCATTGAGATCAAGTATGTAAACGAAATAATCGGTATCGAACAGATAACCATCGTTCCAAAGATACCCGATCACATCAAAGGCGTTATAAACATCAGAGGTAAAGTCGTTCCCGTAATAAGCGTAAGAAAACGCTTCGGCATAGACGAGATCCCCTACGACGACAGGACCTGCATAATCGTTCTTGAATTTGATGACGGCAATCAGGTGGGAATAATCGTTGACCGCGTACGCGAAGTCGTAGTCGTAAATCCCAACGATATAAGCAGGACTCCCGACGCCAAAAATGTCAACGCTAACCACTATATCAAATCCATTGTCAACCTTGACAGCGGCATAAGACTCCTCCTTGACTGCGACAAACTTATCAAGGACGATTGAAAATTTCCCGCAAGAGGTGATACCACATGATGCTCAAGCTTACAGACGATGATTTTAGCCGCCTTGTAACATACATGAAAAAAAATTACGGAATAAATCTGGAAAAGAAACGTATCCTTATTGAGGGACGCCTTTCCAATATGGTAACATCAAGAGGATTTAAGAATTTCAAGGAATTCATAGATTTCGCCTTTGCGGATAAGTCGGGCAGCGAAACGATGCAGCTCGTCAATAAGCTGACCACCAACCACACGTTCTTCCTCAGAGAACCCGAACATTTCGATTTTCTGAAAAGTACCGTTCTGCCGTACATAGAAAAAAACAACGCCTCGGAACATTCTATGAATATATGGTGCGCCGCTTCTTCTACCGGTCAGGAACCCTACACTATCGCAATGACTATAGACGAGTATTTCGGCGCGAACCTTTCAAGATGGCGCATAAGCTTCCTTTGTACGGACGTTGATACGGACGTTCTGAAAACAGCCCGCGAAGGTATCTATTCGGAAGATATGGTAAAGGACGTTCCCCCTCAGTGGCTGTCAAAATATTTCACAAAAAAAGACGACAAACACTATCAGGTCATCGACAGACTGAGAAATATGATAACTTTCAGACAGTTCAACCTTATGGACAGGATCACCTGCAGCAAACCATATGACCTCATAAGCTGCCGCAATGTCATGATATATTTTGAACAGGAAACCAAAAACGAACTCATCGAACGTTTTTATGACGTAACAAAAGAAGGCGGCTACCTCTTTATCGGTCACGCGGAAAGCGTCGGCAGAGGTACAAGATATACATATATAAAACCCGCTATATACCGCCGCACTTCAGAAGCACCGGCAAATAAACATTCTTTTTTGTAATTTGTAAAACCCACGGCTCGCGCAAGGACTCTTATACTAAAAATCCAATTGAGATCAAAAATCAAGCAAAAGCTTGCATATGTGAGTTTTTCACCGACCTTTTGCCTGTACTTTGATAAAGATTTTAGTATTCCGCTCTTGCGCGGCATTGTGTTTATCTGTACAAACAAAAGTTATTCACGTTAGGAGCGGTTTGAATTTTTTATGGAAAGAAAACACGCTTATAAGCTCGGAATAAAGGTAATGATCGTAGACAGTTCGGAAAATTTCCGTTCCACTATTATAAATGCGCTCTCGGGCAGCAATAATATAGATATTGTTGCATCGCTGCCGGACGCAGACGAAGCACGGAAAAAGATCCGATCGATAAAACATCAGCTGAATGTTGCGATCGTGGAAATTTCTCCTTCAAGACCGGAAAACGCGGCTTTTATCCGCGAACTGGCGGATCAGTATTTCATACCTTCCATAGCAATGTATGACGCAAATATGCGCCTTACAGACAATATTCTTGCCGCCGACGCCTTAAAGAAACCTTCATCGCCCTCGGAGACCGTTACATTCTGTACTCTGATGGGAACAAAAATAATTCTTGCCGCAAAACTCTCCGCTTCTCAGCCTATCACCTCGGAAACAGGGAATACCATCTCTCCGATACTTTCCCCCGCAGGCAGCAGGAAAAGCAAGGTAGCCCCTATCCTCCCCACAAGAGAGGATATCGCGGGACTTGACCGAAAAGCAAAAGACGGTTATGTAGTCGCTCTCGGCGCTTCAACAGGCGGAACCGACGCTCTGGAATGTATAATAAGTTCCTTTCCTTCAACAATGCCGCCGATAGTCGTTGTACAGCATATGCCGCCTGTCTTTACAAAGCTTTACAGCGAAAGGCTGAACAAATGCTGCGCCGTAACGGTACGCGAAGCAAGCAACGGCGACCGCGTTGTACAGGGACAATGCCTCATCGCCGCAGGCGGTTTCCATATGGAACTCAAAAAAGACGCAAAAGGCTATTACGTCAAGTGCGAACAGCGCGAAAAAGTTTCGGGACATTGTCCTTCGGTGGACGTACTTTTCTCCAGCGTTGCGGAAACAGCGGGAAGAAAAGCTATAGGCGCACTTATGACGGGAATGGGCGCGGACGGCGCAAAAGGCTTATTGAAAATGCATAACAGCGGCGCATATACCATAGGTCAGGATAAGGAAAGCTGCATAGTCTACGGTATGCCTATGGAAGCATATAAACTCGGCGCCTGCTCCGAACAGCAGCCGTTAAACAATATCGGCAAAACACTTTGCAGACGGCTTACGGACGGTTGGAACTGATACGAGAAAAACTTTGCAGCGAAAACTTTTTTTTAAAATAAATATATTGACAAATCATTTTTTGTATAATAAAATATTAATAGCGTAATGATATACAAGATAATTAACATAAACCGAAAGGATTGGTATTATTAAATGAAACTGAAAAAAATTCTTGCAGCGTTGGCAGCATCGGCAGCTCTGGTATGTTCGACCGCGATCGGCAGCTTTGCGGCAAATGACGGCGAAGCCGCTTACTGCTTCGATAACTCCAACAAACTCACCGACTGGCAGACATACGGTTCTGCGGAAGATGTGAGCTTTAAGTTTACATCAACTTCCGCTAAGTCCAAAAACGGAAACGGTAGCCTTCTTGTCTCCGAAAATTTTACGGAAAATATCGAAAACGGCTTCGGCGGTGCATACATAGACGCCGAAACGCTCAATTTAGATAACTTTGGCGGCTGTACGATAACAATGAGCGTTCTGCTCGCGGAAGGCGCGGAAGACCACTGCGAAAATCTTGCGTTATACAGCGACGGCATTATCTGGCTCAATCAGCCTGCTGTCGGACTCAGTACTGAAACATGGACGGACGTAAGTCTTACTATCCCCGAAGACGCCGACAACAACATGATCGGTTTCACTATCCCGACATTTGCACCATATTCGGGAGATATCGCATATATTGACGACCTCACGATCACTTTTGCGGACGGAACTTCCGTGGCAAACCTCGGCGACTATCAGCAAAAGACGCTTACCGGTGAAAATACCGTTTCAACGGGCAAAAATATTGCGCTGACAATACTGCTGGTAGTTCTGATACTGGCAATAGTCGGCGGCATAGGACTTATCATATCGGCTATAATGAAAAAATTTGCGTAAGGCGATCCTGTTCCCCCGAAGGAGCCGTTTTAGGCGGCTGCCTTTGGGGGAATTACTGTATGGGAGAAAAAATTTGATATGAATATACTGAAAAAAATAGTCACAAACAAATGGTTCATCATGGCGGTGAGCATACTTTGTGCAGCATATACATTGTGCCTTTGTTACTTTGCATATGCGGTATTTTTCTATGACATAGAGTATACGGACAAAACGAAATTCGCCATAATATATTCGGCGATCTCATTATTGGCGGCACTGCTGTTCCTGTATACAAGGCGATCGTTCATAACCTGTATAATAAGCCTTGCAAATCTGTTGGTATTCTTCCCGACTTTAATGCTCGACTGGGGCAACTGGCCATTGCTGATACCTGCGGCAATGGTAACGCTCTTCGGATTTTTCTGCTGTAAGATGAACGATACCCTTAAAACGGTTTTCGGAACAATATTCCTGCTGCTTTACATTCTCGGAGGGATAGCATTTTTCCTGATAATGAATGTTTTCCGCGTAACAACGGTAGATACGCTCCTTACACCGAGCGGAGGCATCATTTCGGAGTCTGGGAATTTCCGATGCTTTGTCCTTGACGTACAGAACAAATCCACCGGAAAGGTCGCGGTATATGTTCAGCCCAACAAACTTGACAAACAGTTAGGCTCCATAACGCTGAAAACCACCATAAAGAAACTTGTAAAGCAAGCTATAAAAGAGAACCGTGACGATGCGCTGCATTATGACGTTCACTGGAGCGGAACAAAGCTTTATATCAACGGAGAAGAATATTTTGACGAACTGGATTTCCTTGAAGAAAACGAAAGCGGCGAAACGGTCTACGACTTTACGGACGATGTATGGATACACACATATTTTGAAGTAGATTACCCGATATTTGAACTTATAGACAGGATAACCACCATAGTATCGGAAAAGCTTCTTACGCCGAGCGAAGACGGGGAAACAACGGGAACCGATGACTCAAGTGAAACACTTTCCGAAACCACCACCCTATCCACCGCAGCATAGAAATACAGAAATAAAAACGAACAGCCCCGATAAAAGGGCTGTTCTTGTTCATATCATGGCTTTTTTAGCTTTGTTTACAATAGATTTATCATTTTCATAAGTCAATACATCAAAAGCATGACCTATATCCACCCACTTTATCTCGGCGATCTCCTCTTCCTGTGGGGTAAAGTCATAATTCCGCGCTTTTGCAATGAAATAGACCACAATTTTCTGAGTATCTTTCCGCGGGAAATACTGTACAGTTTCGCGGAAAGTGGGGTCGATGATAACATCTATGCCTGTTTCTTCCATGATCTCGCGTTTAGCGGTCTCGACCTCGGTCTCGCCCTCCTCAACATGACCTTTGGGAAATGACCAATGCCCGCTGTTAACGTGTTTGATAAGCAATATTTCGATATTGCCATGGTGCCTGCGGTAGACTATAGCACCGCAGGATTTCTCATGGGTCATACTATGTACCGTTCCTTTCCTGATAATGATATGATCGGCAGCTGACTATCCGATCAAATATACTTGGTATAATTATACCATAAATTATTGTATTTGTCTCGTTTTTTTTGAAAATTTTTTAAATAAATATCATCTATTGCAATTCTATGACGTTCGTGGTATAATATAATTGACAAAGAGTATCGGGAGGTGTTTACCGATGGTTCAAGATGAAACGATATTATCCCCGAAGCTTGATATAGTTTTCAAAATGCTTTTCGGGAATGAGAAGAATAAAGATATCCTAAAAGCGTTTCTTTCGGATATGCTTGATATTCCCGAGGAGGAAATGCGAGATATAAAGGTTAAGAACCCGGAAATTGAGCCGGAGAGCGTTGATGAAAAGTTTTACAGGCTTGATCTGAATATCGACATAGGCGGTCAGCTTGTAAATGTTGAAATGCAAGTCAGAGCGGAGAAGTTCTTCCCGGACAGAACGCTTCTCTACTGGTCGAAGTTATATTCTTCCCAGCTTGACGAGGGGGAACCTTACAGTAAGCTGTGTCCTTGTATATCTATCAACATATTGGATTTTGTTCTTTTCGGGGAACATGAAGATGTTCATTCGGAATTTTCCGTTTGGGACGTTGAACATAAGAAAAAGCTTTCGGACAAAATGCAGATACATTTCTTTGAACTTAAAAAGGTAAAAGGCGGAATAGACAAGGGAGACAGGAAAAAGTTATGGCTTCAATTCATCAGATCCACGAAGAAGGAGGAGTTCGAGATGTTGAAACAAGCAGAAGTTCCGGCAATTTCAAAAGCTATAGACGGGCTTTACGTTATGAACGATAATGATAGATTGAAAGAACTTGCCAGAATGCGCGAAAAAGCCATGCACGACAGGGCTTCCGAACTCGAAGAAGCTATCCTGACCGGCGAGGAAAGGGGAATTGCCAAAGGCAGGGCAGAAAGAGACAATGAGATCTTTGCCAAAATGAAAGCATTCGGTTTGTCAGACAGCGATATAAAGAAAATTTTTAATATTAAAAGTTAAATGAGGAATTCATAATGTTGAAACAAGCAGAAGTTCCTGCAATTTCCAAAGCTATAGATGGGCTTTATGTTATGAACGATAATGATAGATTGAAAGAACTTGCAAGAATGAGAGAAAAAGCCATGCACGACAGGGCTTCCGAACTCGAAGAAGCTATTCTGACCGGCGAGGAAAGGGGAATTGCCAAGGGCATTGCCAAAGGCAGGGCAGAAAGAGACAATGAGATCTTTGCCAAAATGAAAGCATTTGGTTTGTCAGACAGTGACATAAAGAAAATTTTTAATATTAAAAGTTAAATGAGGAGTTCGAGATGTTGAAACAATTAGAATTCCCGCATTATGATTCGGCGGTCTGTAAATATGACAGACCGTCGTTCTTTTTTGTGTTGATTTTTCTTAAAAAAGCACTTGAAATTTTTTAAAAAATGTTTTATAATAAAAAGGATATAGTGTATCGATTTGCATGATAAGATCAGGGAGGTAAAAATATGTTTTTTCAGAAAGATATGGAAACTATGTCCCGCGCTAAGATCGAGGAATTACAGCTCGAAAGACTGAAACACCTTGTAAAATATTGCATGGACAATATCCCTTTCTATAATAAACGCCTTACCGATGCGGGTGTTACCGCAGATAAAATAAAATGCCTTGAAGATATACAGTATATCCCATATACCACGAAAGCGGATATCAGAGATACTTATCCGTTCGGACTTTTCGGTCAGCCAATGAAAAATATCGTCCGCATACACGCTTCTTCCGGCACTACAGGTAAACCTACTGTTGTGGGCTATACGGCTAAGGATATAGATATATGGTCGGATTGTATGGCAAGGATCGTCATGGCGGCAGGCGCTTCAGATGAGGATATCATACAGATCGCTTTCGGATACGGACTTTTTACGGGAGCATTGGGGCTGCATTACGGTCTGGAAAAGATCGGCGCTACAGTTGTTCCGACTTCAAGCGGAAATACCGAAAAGCAAATAATGCTTATGCAGGACTTTCAAACAACAGGACTCGTTTCTACGCCGTCTTATGCACAGTATATCGGCGAAATGGCTAAGGAAATGGGCGTTATCGACAAACTGAACCTTAAACTCGGTCTTTTCGGCTCGGAAGGCTGTACCGAGGAAATGCGCGGTCAGATAGAAAAAACTCTCGGTCTTTTTGCTACGGATAATTACGGAATGAGCGAACTCATGGGTCCGGGAGTCTCCGGCGAATGCCGCGAAAGAGCAGGCTTGCACATAAACGAGGATCACTTCCTCGCGGAAATAATCGACTCGGAAACAGGCGAAGTCCTGCCAAAAGGTTCTACGGGCGAACTGGTAATTACCACGCTGACCAAAGAAGGCATACCTATGCTCCGCTACAGAACAAAAGATATCACGCGCATAAATTATGAGCCTTGCAAATGCGGAAGGACTTTCGCAAGAATGGATAAAGTAAAAGGCAGAAGCGATGATATGCTGAAAATACGCGGCGTAAATGTTTTTCCGTCACAGATAGAATCCGTTCTGATGAAGTTTGACGAGATCGCGCCCCATTATCAGCTCGTTATTACAAGGAAAGATTTTTCCGACCGTCTGGAAGTCAAAGTGGAACTTGCGGACGACGGTCTGCTTGAAAATTTCTCTAACCTTGAAAACCTCCGAGATCGGATACATCACGACCTTAAGACCGTTCTCGGCATAGAGACAAAAGTTTCTCTTGTTGAACATAAATCGCTTGAACGCTTCCAAGGCAAAGCAAAGAGGATAATCGACCTTAGAGATAATAAGTAAAGAAAATTTTTGCAAAGGCAATTTACAGTTGATAAGCGATCACATTGGTAAATATAGGCAATTTATTTGGAATTATTTCTAATTTTTATTGTTATAATCAACAATAAAATCAAGAATTTATTGTGCAATTATACAAAAAAAAAAAAAAAAAAAAAAAAAAAAAAAATGCTAAAGTTTTTGAAGTTCGTGCCGATATATATTATGTAATAAGTTTATGGAAACCGGTTTACGCAATATTTTATCAAACAGCGGAGGTCTTTGAAAATGATCATCGAACACAACATTCCCGGCTTAAATGCTAAGAGATCATATAATAAAAATAAGAGCAAACTTGCCAAGTCTCTTGAAAAGCTTTCTTCGGGCTACAGCATAAACAGAGCAGGCGATAATGCCGCGGGTCTTGCTGTTTCCGAAAAAATGCGCTCCCAGATCGTCGGCATCAAGCAGTCTATCCACAACTGTGCGGACGGCGTATCTCTTGTGCAGACATTTGAAGGCGCACTTGGCGAAACTGTTTCCATAATCCACCGCGCAAAGGCTCTTGCAGATCAGATGGCTAACGGCACCTATCAGGACGTAGTTGACCGCGAAGCCGTTCAAATAGAATATAACCAACTCTGTGATGAACTCGACCATATCGCCGATACGGATTTTAACGGTCTGGTAATGCTTAACGGACGTAAAATGGCTGACGGCTTTACTTTCCTTACAGAAAACGGAACTATGTGGCTCACTCCTTCAAAATGTGAGTTCCGCGAGGGCAGCTTTACAAACAATTTCAGCGAAGTTTTCTCATCACTTGAAGATTTTCCGGATCCCGAAATGAATATCCGCATTGCTCCCGACGTAAAAGAAAGAATGACCGACGATAAGGAACTTATGGAAGCTTTAAAGGCTCTTAATGAAGCCAGCGTAAGAGCTTCATATGAAGATTTTAAAACAAAGTTCACTCTTGAAAACCTTCCCGATGAGTTTAAGGATAAGATAACAATAGAAACTCAGGGAAATGAAGGCGTTATCAGAGTTACTACCAAGAAAAGCGGAACTATAGATGTAGCATATGTTGATTGTTCCGAACTGCCTCATGATGCATACAGCAACGCGACAGGTAAGTGGGTACACGGCTCAGTCGCAAGAGGTTCATATGTTGATGTTACCGATTCATACACGGAAAATTATGCAGGAAATGCAAAGTGGCTTGAAAACGGAAACTTGGAAAAATGGACCGAAAATTATGTTAACCAGATGAATGACAAGGGCGTTACAAGGGAAGAAAGACAACGCTATCTTGATTGGGTAAAAGCTACTCCCGAACAAAAAGCAACATATGTGAATGACGATACATTCGACAGAGACGTTGATGATCTCAAATATACATGGAGCCAGGACGGTCAGGAATATTCAAATCCAATGGATCCCGACAGCCGCGATCCGCAGGCGGTAAGAGATCCTGACACTGATAAACTTAAAGTTTACGGTGATGATTATGACGGAGGTCCTCAAATATTTTTTGAAGGTGTTGACTTTTATTATGAAGATGAGGATATGAAAGGCAACGCATATCTTGAACTTCATGTAACCTCAAGGTCATGGTCGGCAACCACAACAAAGGACGGACAGCAGTATGTCGGCGGCGGTAACTCTTATACAACTGATTTCTATGTGGACACATGGCTCGAACACGGCGGTGTAAGTGTTACTCTCGAATATGACCGTGATACCAATATGTGGAAAGACAATATAACTAATGAATGGCATGATTGGGATTATTACGGACTTAAAAACAGATATTATAATTATACCGAGGAAGAACTGAAAAACAGCTCAACTGCCCGCTATTATGACAAGAAAAATTTATACCACATTGAAGATGCAAACGGCGGACAGCTTCCCGACGGATTTACTCTCAATGTTGGCAGACTGCAGGCACCAAACGGCAGAAGTTACGGCTCATACGGTTACCATTTTGATGAGACTGTCTCTCATACAGATGCAAATGCGTACAATGAGAACGGCGATTTCAAACTTGATGAATTTGATCCCGAAAATCCTTCGATTGGCGGTATAGACTATTCGGTAGCTAAAGACGGCGCTGTTTATACCTATGACGGAGTACAGGGCGAATGGGTAGACGAAGACGGCAATGTTGTTGATCTTGCGGCGGAAGGCGTTCACCTTCCCGAAGTATTAGATTCTACTATCGATCCTTTGCATGATGGTATGAAAATACGCGTTACAAACCCCACACAGATAGGCGGCATATATATGCAGGCGGATCTGAAAATTTTTGATGACCGCAGCGCAAATGCTTTTTCAGGCATATATGATAACCTTACATATACGAATAACCTTATCATACAAGCAAATTCACGTTCAAAGGATTCTGTAGAATTTACTTTCCAATATTCTTCGGCGGCTCTCGGCGGTCTGGAAAGCGACCTCAACTGCACCGCAGAAGGTCTCGGACTCGATAAGCTTTCACTTCTGAAACAGGAATCCGCAAACTATGCCATTGACAGGCTTGACTATGCTCTCAGCAAAGCCACGCTCATAAGATGCACTTTCGGTTCCATTCAGAACAGACTTGAGGTCAAGATAGACAACCTTAACAACAACTATGAAAACATTTCCGCAGCCGAATCCCGCATAAGAGACACGGATATGGCAAAGGAATGGATGGAATTCACCAAGGATCAGATACTCACAAATGCTTCTCAGAGTATGCTCGCGCAGGCTAATCAACTGCCGCAGAGCGTGATGAGTCTCATAGGCGCATAATGTTATCGAACGCAGCCGACGGACGTTTGTCCGTCGGCTTTTGTTTGTGTCAAACCCTCTGCTTGAACATATAATGAATTGAAACGCCGATAACGCTTTTATCGGCGTTTACAAATCGATCGGAGGATTATAATGAACAAACAGGTGAACTATGACGGCTGCGGCTGTGACTGCGGCTGTGAAACCGGAGAAACTAACACATTCTGCATAAAATTCCCCGCAGGTCCGCAGGGCGAAAAAGGCGAGCAGGGCGAACGCGGTGAAAAAGGTGAAAAGGGCGACCGCGGAGAACGCGGCGAGACAGGCGCAACAGGTGCCAAAGGCGAAAAGGGCGACAAAGGCGATCGCGGAGAACGCGGTGAAACAGGCGCAACAGGTGCCAAAGGCGAGAAGGGCGACAAAGGCGACCGCGGAGAGCGCGGCGAGACAGGCGCAACGGGAGCCAAAGGCGAGAAAGGCGACAAAGGCGATCGCGGAGAGCGCGGCGAAACAGGCGCAGCGGGTGCCAAAGGCGAGAAGGGCGACAAAGGTGACCCCGGCGCGGCAGGTCAGATACTGAATTATGCAAGCTTCTATGCCGTTATGCCCAACGACAACTGCGATCCTATCGCTGCGGGCTGCGACGTCTGCTTTCCAAGCTGCGGCGCGGCTGCGGGAACAGCCATAAAACGCGCAAACGACAGTTCGTTCATTCTCGATGAGGACGGCGTTTATCTCGTAATGTTCCAAGTGGGCATCAAGGGCAGCGGTCAGCTTGTTCTCGCGCTCAACGGCTGCGAACTCGACAACACCGTTGTGGGTCACGGAACGGAAACTTCCCAAGCTGTGGGAATGACCGTTATAAGCGCGGCAGCAGGAACGATGCTTTCCGTAAGAAATCCCAAGAATAACTCTCCCATTGAGGTCGCTGCCGGAAAATGCGGCGAACAGCCCGTTACCGCACAGCTTATAATAACACAGATCGGACGCACTCAACAATAAAAAAATAAGCCTCCGCGTTAAACGGAGGCTTTTTTATGCGCGATGAACGCGGCTTACTTTCTCTTTCTTGAAGCAACTGCTGCAGCGCCTGCAACAGCCATTACGGAAACCATAACAGCAGCGGGAACGTTGCCTGTCTCGGAAGATGTTGTAGCGGAGTCGCCTGCGGGAGCGTCAGCTGTGCTTGCATCTGCAGAACCTGTATCAGCAGCGCCTGCCTTGGGATCGTATTTACCCATGCAGTAATCTTTACCTTCTTGGTCGCTTACGCGTGTCAGCTCGCCTTCGGGACCGGAAGCAAGTTCATAATCGGCAGACTTAACTATAACGTTCTGGCAGCTGAAGCAAAGTCCTGTGTCGCCCAATGCATCGATAGCGCTTGCGGGGTAAACGAATTCAACGGTTGTTGTATCCTTTGTAACGCAGATCCAACCGTCTGTCTTTGCAATTACTGTATCACTTGTGATGAGATCTGTCTGTGTTTTCCAACCGCCATCATAGTCGATAGGGTTAACGAGGTACTGATCTGCAAGACCATACTCATCATATACTTCAATATTAAGTACGATCTTAACATCTCCGCCTACGGCTTTGAGTTCTTCTTTTGAGATACCCTTACCGCTTGTATTGAATGATCCGGGGTATTCGGAGTCGATCTCAACGGTTGTTGCGAATGCGCTTACGGCTGTCATGGAAACTGCCATAGCAGCTGCTGCGATAGCAGCGATGATCTTTTTAAGTTTCATAATAGTTCTCCTTTTTGCAGATTATTTACAGCTGTAAAACTGTTGATTATATTATAGCACTTTTCTTTTCCTATTGCAACACATTTTTTATATATTTTTGCAATTATTTGATATGTAACAAAAAATACCCTTCTTGCTCTTTATTGCAAAACAGCTCACCGGGCTGTTTTGCAAGGCATAAATTATAATAGCCGTTAATGCCAAGGGGGAAGCCCTCTATCGCAGGGCTTCCCCCTCTTGCTGTCTGCGACAGCAATTCACCCCCTGCGGAGCTCCTAAAGGCATTAGGGAATTTCGCGCTCTGCGGAGCGCGACCAAAGGCTCTGCCTTTGGAAACCGCCAGCGCGGCTGCGCTGGACCAGCTTTTCAATTTTGCGCTGCGCGCAAAATTGTTAAATACTTTTTTCGAAAGACAAAAATCCCCCTCTTTTGGGAGGGGGATCTGCGATATGTCTTTAGAAAAATTACTTTCTCTTTCTTGAAACGATAACTGCAGCGCCTGTAAGAGCCATTACAGAAGCCATAACAGCAACAGGTACGTTGCCTGTCTTAGCTGCGCCTGTAGAGGAGTCAGCGGCAGCAGTTGTATCTGCTGTTGTTTCTTCAACTGTAGTCTCTGCAGCTGTTTCAGCAAGAGTTGTTTGCTCTTCTGTTCCGACTAAGGATTCAGCGGCTGTTTCACCTGCTACTGTAGTTTGAGCTCCTGCTGTAGTTTCAGCTTCGGTGGTCTCGGCTTCGGTAGTTTCGCCGCCTTCATCATTAGAAGCACTTGCAGGAAGTTCTACAAGAACATTTCCGGAAGCGTCTTTAAGAACGATCTTGGAAACTACAGCAAGTGTAGTAGCCTCGTCCCAGTCCTGAACAGTGATCTTTACCATAGAATCTGTTGCAGCAAGTGTACAGGGAACACTGTATGTAAATGTACCGTCGCCGTTATCTGTTGCTGTGCTTGAATCTACAGGAGCCCAAGCCCATGCTGTGGATTCTGATGCGATCGCAACGCAGCCGTTAGCTTCTGAGTCTGTAACTGTGATCTCACAAGTTGCAACGCTTGCAACGTCGCTGTACATCTGTACCATGTCCATGTAATCGCCGTAATCATCGCTCAATGTGTAGCCTTCCATACCGATATTTGCTGCTGCAAAAGAATTAACAGCTGTCATGGAAGCAGCTACAGCAGTCGCTGCGATAGCAGCAATGACCTTTTTAAGTTTCATAAATATAACTCCTTTATTTTACATTTTTACAGTCATAAACTGTTGATTATATTATAGCACTTTTATTTTCCCAATGCAATACATTTTCATATATTTTTTTGTAATTATTGATATAAAATAAAATATCCTCCTCTTTGCGGGAGGAGGATAGATACTTTAGGAAAAATTACTTTCTCTTTCTTGAAGCTATAACTGCAGCACCTGTAAGAGCCATTACGGAAGCCATAACAGCAACGGGAACGTTGCCTGTCTTAGCAGCGTCGGTAGAGGAGTCAGCGGCAGCAGTTGTATCAGCTGCTTCAGCTGTTGTTTCAGCAGCTGTAGTAGCAGCTGTTGTTTCAACATCATTATCAGCGGCTGTTTCAGCAGCAGTTGTTTCTTCTGTGTTGGAAGCAGCAGCGGTACCTGCAACAGTAAATGTAACTTCCATGCTTGTAACGCCAACAAGGTCATCTGCGGAAACAATTCTTGCAGACTTGCTCATAACATCACCGTCAGCAGCACGGCAGTCAACAGTTCCGTCAGCAGAAGCATCTTCGCTGGGGTCGTTGTATGCATTGTAGATGTTTGCTCTTGTTTTAACGCCTGCTCCGTCAGCAGAGCAAGTATAACCCTCGTTTGCTTTCTTTTCTGTTCCGTTGATCTTGACAGAATCGATCGTTACAGTATAAGTTCTGTTGAAAACAGTTTCACCGTTAACGATTTCAAGAGCGTTGAACTCGCCAAGGTCAACAGCCTCTGCAGCTGTCATGGAAACAGTATAAGTTCCGTCGCCTGTTATTTCAGCGTTTGTGTACTCAGCATCAAATGTGCTCCAGTCGGCTTTGTTGAGATTCAAGAAAGCTGTACCGTCTGCTAAAGTACTTTCATCCTGACCGGCAAAAGCATTTACAGCCATTGCAGATACTGCAACTGCGGAAGCAGCTATTGCAGCAAGGATCTTTTTGATCTTCATAATTAATTTCCTCCATTTCGATTTTGGACATTTGTCCGTTATAGATTTATTATAACATTTTTTTCGTGCGTTAACAACATTATTTTTGAATAATTTTTTTATATAGTTTTTGTCAATTATGGTAAAATTGCATAATATATGCAAAAAATGACCCCTCTTTGATAAGAGGGGTCTTGTTTTACAAGCTTAGCTTGTGATTACTTTCTCTTTCTGGAAGCAACTGCTGCAGTGCCTGCAACTACCATTACGGAAGCCATAACAGCAGCGGGAACGTTACCTGTTGTAGGAGCAGTTGTTTCTGTGGTTGTACCTGCATCTTCTGTGCCTGCATCGGAAGATGCAGCAGCACCGCCGAGACCGGAAACTGTGAATTCCATTTCAACGGAATCTGTAGGCATTGTGTAGCCGAACAGACCCTCTTCCTTGCCGAGGTCATCGTTCCAGATGTTGCGAGCTTGGATCTGGATATAATCGCCTGTATCCTCGGGGATATAGCCTTCGTCAAAGGTGTACTTTGTGTTGCCGTCGATAATAACCTTTACATCAGTGAATTTTACGCCGGAATCAACGGGAACATCCGTAGATATGAACAGAAGGCTGAAAAGTTCTTCACTGCTCAGATCTGCGCCTGTGAGGGAAACCTTGTAAGTTCCGTCGGTTGAAAACTCAACGTCTGTGAAAGTACCGCCGATATCAGCAGCTGCGCCATCCTTCGCAAGTTTGCTGTAATCCCAGCCGTCAACATCTTTGCCGTATGTGGCATCGTTCCAAGCATTTCTGTAGATCCAGCTCGGATTAGTCTGAACTCCGAGGTAAGCGTGGTAAGTGGTGTCAGCAAAAGCTGAAATTGCCATTGTTGATATTGCTACAGCAGAAGCAGCTATTGCAGCAATGATCTTTTTGAGTTTCATAATAAATTCCTCCGTTTTCTTTTGTTTTTGCAATATTTGCAATATAATATTGTAACCTAATTATACAATATTATTTCGTAAAAATCTATATTAATTTTGTAAGAAATAATATCGTTTACATTGTGCAATTTTTCTATAATTTTCAAAAAAAAGACCCGCTTTTACAAGCGAGTCATTTTTTGTAAGAAAAAATTACTTAGCTTTCTTAGCTACTACTGCTGCAGCTGCGAGAGCAACAGGGATAACAGCGAGAGCGATAGGAGCATTACCTGTCTTAGGGTTAGAAGCGTTCTCAGCTTCTGTTGCTGCTGTAGTTTCTTCTGCTACTGTTGTAGTCTCTGACTCTGTTGTAACATCTGTAGCCTCGGGAACTGTGATCTCAGTAGTCTCCTCGGGGATAGTGATCTCAGACTCAGCGGCTGTTTCACCTGCTGCGGAAGCTGTGATTCCGAGCATAGCAGCGGACATAGCGCAAGCAGCGATTGCTGCAAGGATCTTCTTCATTGTTTTTTCCTCCATTCAATTGTTTGTATATAGTATAGTTTTTCAAACTATGCTGTAATTATAACACAATCGCGGTTTAATTCCAAGTATTATTATAACAATTTTTTCTGTCGATTTCATTTATTTTTTAGTCAACACATACAAAATAAAGTTTTTTTTTCGCAATAAGGTTAAAATTTGGTTACAGATATTACTATTATGTAACTTTTTGCGGAATAATTTCCGATATTTCTGCTGTTTTTGCCAATGTTATTTTTTGAAAATGCAGGAAAAAATGTCCTGATAAACCTTGACGAACGCGTTTATTTGCAATATAATTGATTTATACCTATCCGAAAATATGAACGTTCAAGGAGAGAAATTTATGGAAGAAAAGAAGGTCACGGAAGAAAACCAACCCACCGAAGAAAACAAGCCCGCAGAAGAGACCGAGGCGGCACACACATTACAAGAGCGGCTTCGCGAACTGCGTGAGGACTGTGGTCTTTATCAGAAAGAGGTCGCCGAAGCCCTCGGCTGTACGCAGCAGACCTATTCCCGCTACGAGACAGGGGAATTAGAGCCGTCCGTTAAGGGATTGAGGATCCTTGCGGATCTGTTCGGGACGAGTTCCGACTACCTGATATGTCTTACCAACACCAAGAAACCCTACCGAAGGATAGATCCAAATAAGAAGAAAAAAGCCGAAAAAAAATAAACTTATTCCCCCGGAAATAAAATCGCCGCAGTTTGTTGAAAAAAGTTTTTAACAATTTTGCGCGCAGCGCAAAATTGAAAAGCTGGTCCAGCGCAGCCGCGCTGGCGGGGTCGAGGGGCGGAGCCCTCGCCGCCGTCCGCAGACGGCGGAACTCCTAATGCCTTTAGGAGCTCCGCAGGGGGTGAATTGCTGTCGCAGACAGCAAGAGGGGGAAGCCCTGCGATAGAGGGCTTCCCCCTTGGTATTAACGGCTATTATAATTTAAGCCTTGCAAAACAGCCCGGTGAGCTGTTTTGCAATACAGAGCAATTTGTTTTTCTAAAAACTATCGCCGCATTCCGTAACGAAATGCGGCGTATTTTTTATATCAGTCTACCAGTGAGATTATCGCCATTTCCGCAGCGTCGCCGCGTCTCGGTCCGATCTTTACGATCCTTGTGTAACCGCCGTTTCTCTCGGCATACTTGGGAGCGATCTCGTCAAAAAGCTTTTTAACTACGTCCTCCTTAGTCACATAAGCAAGAACCTGACGCTTGGAGTGCAGGTCGTTTGTCTTTGCGGTAGTTATCATCTTCTCCGCCATAGAACGTACCTCTTTGGCTCTGGTCACTGTTGTTTCTATTTTGCCGTTTTCAAGCAGATATGTTACCATAGCTCTGAGCATAGCTTTTCTATGGTCGCTTGTGCGGCCCAGTTTTCTGGTTCCCGGCATATTATTCACTCCTTACATATCAAAGTTATGCGATCATATCCGATCGCGGTCATTCCTCTTCGGAACTGAGATTGAAGCCCAATGACTGGAGCTTCTCCTTTACCTCATCAAAGGATTTTTTACCAAGGTTCCTTACCTTCATCATTTCCTCTTCGGATTTATTGATAAGGTCGTCAACCGTATTGATGCCGGCTCTCTTCAAGCAGTTGAATGAACGCACCGACAAGTCAAGTTCCTCAATGGTCATCTCAAGGATCTTTTCTTTACCCTTGTCATCCTTTTCTATCATTATTTCCGTGATAGCGGATTCATCAGAAAGCTCTGTAAACGGCTTCAGATGCTCAATGAGGAGATTGGCTGCCTGTGAAACAGCCTCTTTTGCCGACACAACGCCGTCCGTCCAGACTTCGAGTATAAGTTTATCGTAGTCTGTTACCTGTCCCAGACGTGTATCTTCAACGGAGTAGTTCACTTTCAGTACAGGGGTATATATCGAGTCTACCGCGATGACGTCTATGCCGAAATTGGAGATCTGCTTGTTCTTTTCGGCGGGAACGTAACCGCGTCCCTTGTCGATCGTAATTTCCATATACAGCTTTGCGTCCTTGCCGAGAGTAGCAATATGCATCTCCGGTACAAGAATATCCACCTCGGAGTCGGTTTTAATGTCGCCCGCGGTAACTTCACATTCGTCCTCCGCTTCGATATAAACTGTCTTCGGACCCTCGCCGTGAAGCTTTGCGGTAAGACCTTTAAGATTAAGGACGATCTCTGTTACGTCCTCCTTAACGCCGGGAACGGTAGACAATTCATGGTGTACGCCGTCTATCTTTACCGATGTGACGGCTACGCCGGGAAGTGAGGAGAGCAGAACGCGTCTCAGGCTGTTGCCGAGAGTGTGTCCGTAACCGCGTTCCAGCGGAGCAACAGTAAATTTGCCGTAAGTTCCGTTGCTTTTAAGCTCGACGGTATCAATGTCCGCCTTCTGAATTGGTTCAAGCATGATAAAACCCTCCTATATTCAAGTTGCGGATAACGTATATAATTCTGCCTATTACTTGGAGTACAGCTCGACAATAAGGTGAGTCTGAGTCTCGTAATCGAGATCCTCTGTCAAGGGCATACGAGTTACCTTTGCTGCGAAATTTGCCTTATCGGATTCAAGCCAGAGGGGAACTGTTCTGCTTGCAGTTTCCTCAACTACCGTCTTGAACTTTTCGCTGCTGCGGCTGCCCTCATAAAGAGCGATAACGTCTCCTACTTTTACTCTGTAGGAAGGGATATCTATACGCTTGCCGTTTACAGTAAAGTGTCTGTGTGAAACTAACTGTCTTGCTTCACGTCTTGTAAGGGAAAGACCCATTCTGTATACAACGTTATCCAGTCTTGATTCGAGGATCGTTATAAGGTTATCACCTGTTTTGCCTTCCATTTTCTCAGCAATTTCAAAATAGTGATAGAAAGGTTTTTCCAGAACGCCGTAAATGAATTTAAGTTTCTGTTTTTCTTTCAGCTGCATACCGTATTCGGAGAGCTTCTTTCTGTTATTTGCGCCGGGGTTTCTGTTAGATTCCTTAGAGATGCCCATTACCATCGGGCTGATGCCGAGGTATCTGCATCTTTTAAGGATAGGTTCTTTATTCAATGCCATTACAATTACACCTCCTGTGAATTAGACGCGTCTTCTCTTAGGAGGACGGCATCCGTTGTGGGGAATAGGAGTAACATCCTTAATGAGTTTAACTTCGAGACCTACGGTCTGGAGTGCTCTGATAGCGGCTTCACGACCTGCACCGGGACCTTTTACATAAACTTCAACAGTCTTGAGTCCGTGTTCCATAGCAGCTCTTGCAGCTGTTTCAGCAGCAGTCTGAGCGGCAAAAGGAGTAGATTTCTTTGAACCTCTGAAGCCGAGTCCGCCTGCCGATGCCCAAGAGATAGCGTTGCCCTGTGTATCGGTGATAGTTACTATCGTGTTATTGAAAGTGGACTGGATATGAACAGCTCCATTTTCGATATTTTTACGTTCACGGCGTCTTCTGACGACCGTTTTTTTACCTTTGACCTGAGCCATTTAGTATATCCCTCCTTACTTCTTCTTGTTAGCGATGGTCTTAACGGGACCTTTGCGGGTCCTTGCGTTGGTTTTAGTTCTCTGACCTCTTACAGGGAGACCCTTTCTGTGGCGTACTCCTCTGTAGCAGCCGATCTCAACCAGTCTCTTGATGTTAAGAGCGACATTTCTTCTGAGATCGCCCTCCACCATAAAGTTATGATCGATATATTCTCTGAGCTTTGCAACATCGTCCTCGGTGAGGTCTTTTACTCTGATATCGGGGTTTATACCGGTATTTGCGAGGATAACGTCTGCGGATCTGCGACCTATTCCGTAGATATATGTGAGTCCGATCTCGACTCTTTTATTCTTAGGAAGGTCAACGCCGGCAATACGTGCCATTTACAATACACCTCCATGTTGGATTTTAAATACTAATGTTTCTCATCAGCCCTGACGCTGTTTATGCTTAGGGTTTTCGCAGATAACCATTACCTTGCCTTTTCTTTTGATAACCTTGCATTTTTCACAGATAGGCTTTACAGAAGGTCTTACTTTCATAAAAAATTACCACCTTTCTGAGTTGATTACTTTGCTCTCCAGGTAATTCTGCCCTTTGAGAGATCATAAGGCGACATTTCGACTGTGACCTTATCTCCCGGAACTATTCTGATGTAGTTCATTCTGAGCTTACCGGAAACGTGAGCGAGAATTTTATGTCCGTTTGCCAGTTCCACCTGAAACATTGCGTTCGGCAGAGCTTCTATGACCGTACCCTCGATCTCAATTACATCTTCCTTAGACAAGCAAATGCCTCCTTTTGGAATTTCTGATCTTCGATTTCGGCAGGACTTATTTTTTTGTTTCTTCCGAGAATTCTCTCAAGAAGCATCTGAGTCCTTTATCTGTCAATTTTTCGGTATCCGCCGTGGTTTTTGTCGGGCTGATATGTTTAATGTTTTTCTTTTTGGGGGAACCGAGTTTCCGCTCTTTTCCGTCCGCAAGATAAACATATCCGTTCTCTGTGGAAACTACTATCATAAATCTGCCTTTTTCACGTCCTGCCATAGCGCGGACGATCGTTCCGACTTTTGCTTCCACATTCCGCCCTCCTGACCTGTTTAAATAGTAGGCTTTGTCAAGATCACCGGTCCGTCGGGGGTTATAGCCACCGTATGCTCAAAATGAGCCGAAAGCGAACCCGATCTTGTAACGACGGTCCAGCCGTTTGGCAGGACTCTTACGCCCTCGCCCGCCGCATTTATCATCGGTTCAATGGCGAACGTCATACCCGCCACAAGTCTCGGACCGTGACCCGCCTTCCCGTAATTGGGGACTTCCGGAGATTCGTGAAGATTTCTTCCCACTCCGTGACCTATATAGTCCTTTACCACTCCGAATCCGTATGAAACGCAGTATTCTTCAACGGCATGACCGATATCGCCTATGCGGTTCCCTGCGACAGCCTGTTCAATTCCCAGATACAAGCTTTCTTCCGTGACTTTCAGCAGTTTTTTTGCCTCGTCGGAAACTTTCCCCACCGGGAAGGTAAATGCCGTATCTCCGTGGAAACCGTCTATATACGCTCCCACGTCGATGCTGACGATATCTCCTTCCTTGATCCTCACCTTTTTTGACGGGATCCCGTGAATGACCTGTTCGTTTATGCTTATGCACGCCGAACCGGGAAATCCTCCGTAGCCGAGGAAAGAGGGCTTTGCGCCGTTTTTGACGATATAGTCGTGAATTATCTTGTCAAGTTCATATGTTGTCATTCCGTCTCTTATCGAACGTCCGCCGGTATGGAGCGCGTTGCCGGCAATTATGCCCGCTCTGCGCATCTTTTCCAGTTCTGTTTTTGATTTAACGCTTATCATTGGAACGCACTTCTTTCCCTGAAGTCTGTCATGCGTTAATTGCAGCCAGTACCTTCTTGGAAGTATCCTTAACTTCCTCCTGACCCTCAACTCTTACAAGCTTTCCTCTTTTTTCGTAGAAATCCGCAAGCGGAGCAGTCTGCTCGTGGTATGTGCGGAGTCTTTCGATAACGGTCTCGGGGGCGTCGTCCTTACGCTGAACGGCATTTCCGCCGCACTTATCGCAGATCCCCTCTTTTTTCGGGGGATTGAACTGCACATGGTAAGAAGCTCCGCACTTTTCGCAGACTCTTCTTCCCGAGAGCCTGCCCTGTATAACTTCATCGGGAACATCTATAGAAACAACTTTATCTATATTTATCCCCATATTTTCGAGAGCTTCCGCCTGTGGGACCGTTCTTGGAAATCCGTCGAGGATATAGCCGTTTTTGCAGTCGCTTTCCGCTATCCTGTCTTTAAGGATCCCGATGACCACTTCATCGGGAACGAGAGCACCGCTCTCCATGAAACTTTTGGCTTTAAGACCGCATTCTGTGCCGTTTTTAACAGCTTCGCGCAGAATGTTTCCGGTAGATATCTGCGGGATCCCCAGCTTTTCGCTGATGACCTCTGCCTGTGTGCCTTTGCCTGCGCCCGGAGCGCCCAATAAGATCAGGTTCATAATAATCCTCCTATAAAGTTTCATTTTATTCACTGTGCGGAAGAACATTTCCGCTTTTTCGGCATATCCCCGTTAAAGCAATTTGCTTATTCGAGAAATCCTCTGTGGTGTCTCATCATCATCTGTGATTCAAGAGTTCTTACCGTTTCCAGCACAACGCTTACCACGATAAGGATAGACGTTCCGCCCATTGAGATATTCAGCTGGGGGAGAGCCATGTTTGTAAAGATAGGGAATATTGCGATAACGCCCAAGAAGAATGCTCCCACAAGAGTGATCTTTCCGAGAACTCTCTGGATGAAATCGCTGGTCGGTTTACCGGGGCGTATGCCCGGGATACCGCCGTTGTTCTGACGGAGATTGTTAGCGATCTCTATCGGATTGTACTGCATTGAAACGTAGAAATAGTTGAATGCGATTATCAGCAGGAAATAAAGGATCGCATACCATGGGCTGTTATATTTGAAGAAATTGATAAATCCCGCGTAGAATTTCTGCCAGAATCCCTCGGGTGAAGCCTTGGGCGGAACAAACATCGATATCGTTGACGGCAGTGACATTATAGCCATTGCAAAGATGATAGGCATAACGCCGCTCATTGCCACTTTGATAGGGATGTGTGTATTCTGACCGCCGTACTGTTTTCTGCCCACAACGCGCTTTGCGTACTGGATCGGGATACGTCTTTCGGATTCGTTCATAAAGACTATGAAGCCTATCATTACCACGAAAACTATCAATACCGCAGGCACTACGAACACATACTTCATATCCGATTTGATGAGTTCAAACATTGCCAGTATTGCCGAAGGACCTCTTGAAACGATACCGGCGAAAAGTATTATCGAGATACCGTTTCCGATGCCGTGTTCGTTTATCCTGTTGCCGAGCCATATAACGATATTTGCGCCCGCCGTGAACGCCAATACTATTACGATCGCCGTAAACACTCCGGGAAAGCCCGAACTGTAAGTTACCGCGCCGTTATTTCTCAGCGTGATATAATATGCATATGCCATTACAAGAGCGATGCCCAACGCAACAAAGCTTGTGATCTTCTGTAATTTTTTCCGACCCGACTCGCCTTCCTTCTGGAGGTTTTCCAGCGGCGGCAGAGCGTAAGTCAGCAACTGCATAATGATGGACGCGTTGATATAAGGCTGTATCGACAGTGAGAACAATGTTCCCTGTGAAAGCGCGCCTCCGGAAAGTATATCCATATAACTCAGAAAATTTCCGTCGGCAAACATCTGGCTGACCGCATTCGGATCCATAAACGGTACCGGAACATGACAGCCTATTCTGAATACGAGAATTATCAGTAATGTGTAAATGATCTTTTTCCTTAATTCCGGAACCCTCCAAGCGTTTCTGAAGGTCGTAAACACATTACATCACCTCAGCCTTCCCGCCTGCTTTCTCGATTTTTTCTTTAGCAGTCTGGGAGAAAGCTGCCGCCTTTACTGTAAGATCAACGCCAAGTTCGCCGTTCCCGAGAACTTTAACGCCGTTAGCGGTCTTCTTTACGACGCCTGCTGCTTTGAGCAGTTCTGCGTCAACAACTGTTCCCGACTTGAACTTAGCAAGATCCGAAACGTTGACCACCGCCATTTTTTCCGTGAAAATATTATTGAAGCCCCTCTTAGGGATCCTTCTTGCCAGAGGCATCTGACCGCCTTCAAAGCCGATCCTTACGCCGCCGCCCGAACGGGCATTCTGACCTTTATGACCCTTGCCGGCTGTTTTGCCGTTTCCGGAGCCGTGACCTCTTCCTATTCTCTTGACATCTCTGTTAGAGCCTTCGGCAGGGGATAATTCGTGAATTTTCATGCTTTTCGCACCTCCTTGTATAAATTATGCTTCGATAACCTCTACGAGGTGAGCAATTTTCTTTATCTTGCCCTTTGTAGCGTCATTATCGGGCTGCTCGGAAACGTCTCCGATCTTACGGAGTCCGAGAGAATTTGCTGTAGCTGCCTGATCTTTCTTAACGCTGTTAAGACTTCTTACAAGCTTTACTTTCATATCTTTCGTCCTCCTTAACCCAAGATTTCCTTAACGGATTTGCCTCTGATCTCAGCAACTTCCTTTGCGCTGCGGCACTGAGCGAGACCGTTGATGGTAGCTCTTACCACATTACAAGCGTTGTTGGAGCGGAGAGACTTTGTTCTGATGTCCTTTATGCCTGCCATTTCGATGACCGCACGAACAGGACCGCCTGCGATAACACCGGTACCGGGAGCGGCGGGCTTCATAAGAACTCTGCCTGCGCCGAATGTTCCGATAATTTCGTGAGGAATCGTAGTTCCTCTGAGGGAAACTCTTATAAGATTTTTCTTAGCGTCCTCGATCCCCTTGCGTATAGCGTCGGGAACTTCTCCGGACTTGCCCATGCCGAAGCCTACTATTCCGTTTCCGTCGCCTACTACAACGAGAGCCGCGAACTTGAAGATACGTCCGCCCTTAACGGTCTTGGAAACTCTGTTTATTGCAACGACTTTTTCGGTAAGCTCCATAGCAGAAGCATCTATTTTAGCGTTTGCCAAAAGTATTACCTCCTTATTTATTGATCGCGCTGAATTAGAAATTCAGACCGCCTTTTCTTGCGCCCTCTGCAAGTTCTGCGACTCTTCCGTGATAGAGATAGCCTGCACGGTCGAAAACAACGTCCTTTATGCCTTTTTCGGCAGCTTTCTTAGCGATCATTTCGCCGACTTTGAACGCGCCTTCCTTGTTGCCGCCGTTTCCGCCGAAGTCTTTTTCCAGTGAAGAAGCTGCGCAAAGAGTTACTCCTGCGGTATCGTCTATGATCTGGGCATAGATATTCTTAGCGCTGCGGAAAACGTTGAGTCTTGGGCATTCTGCCGTTCCGCTTATTTTAGAACGGACGCGCACCTGTCTTTTAGCTCTTGCAGCTTTTCTGTTTATCTGCTTTACCATTGATAATTCAACTCCTTTTCAAGCGGAGAATAGTAGTCGCTCCGACGGGAAGATCCTGCCGCGGACTGTCCCATTCTCTAAAAATAGGATAACGTTTCTTATGCGGAAATTACTTTTTACCTTTACCGGCTTTACCTTCCTTGCGGATAATTCTCTCGCCGGTGTAGCGGATACCCTTGCCCTTATAAGGCTCGGGGGGTCTTTTCTCACGGAGTTCAGCGGCAAACTGTCCGACTTTCTGCTTATCTATTCCGTTGACAACGATCTTGTTCGGAGAGGGAACGTCTATTGTTATGCCGTCTGTTTCGGGAACTATTACCTGATGTGAATAACCGAGGTTCATCACAAGGTTCTTGCCCTGTTTCTGGGCACGGTAACCTATACCTTCTATGTCCAGAGACTTGGAAAATCCGTTTGTAACGCCTTCCACCATATTGTGGATAAGAGTTCTTGTAAGACCGTGGAGAGACTTATGGAGCTTATCCTCTGAAGGACGCTCAACTATTATCTCATTACCTTCCGCCTTGATCATCATATCGCGGTTGAAAGTATTTGTAAGTGTGCCCTTAGGTCCCTTTACCGTAACGGTAGTGCCGTCGATCTTAACATCGACTCCGGCAGGAACAGTAATGGGCTTTTTGCCTATTCTTGACATTTACTTGTTCCTCCTTACCATACGAATGCAAGGACTTCTCCGCCGACATGGAGTTCTCTTGCCTTCTTGTCGGTCATAATGCCCTTGGAGGTAGAAACGATCGCGATGCCGAGACCTTTCATTACCTTAGGCATATCCTCGCAGCTTGAATATATTCTGAGACCGGGCTTAGAAACTCTTCTCAGACCGGTGATGACCTGAGACTTGTTCTCGCCGTATTTCAGCGTGATCCTGATGATGCCCTGCTTTCCGTCGTCTATGATCTGGTAGCTTTTGAGATAACCCTCGTCAACGAGTATCTGGGTTATAGCTTTTTTCATATTGGAAGCAGGAACGTCAACTGTTGCGTGCTTTGCAGAATTGGCATTACGAATTCTTGTAAGAATATCTGCAATTGTATCTGTAATTTGCATAACGGTTAACCTCCTTATATTACTTTAAAAGCAGCATTTTGCTTACCAGCTTGCTTTCTTCACGCCGGGGATCTGTCCGTCGTGAGCAAGCTCTCTGAAGCAGATACGGCAGATACCGAACTTTCTCATATATGCGTGAGGTCTGCCGCAGATCTTGCATCTGTTATAAGCTCTGGTGCTGTACTTAGGAGTTCTCTGCTGCTTAACTTTCATTGATGTTTTAGCCATTTATCCTGACCACCTTTCCTATCACTTTGCAAAGGGAGCGCCCATCAGCTCAAGAAGAGCCTTTGCTTCCTCATCTGTATTTGCGGTGGTGATTATATTGATGTCCATACCGCGGACCTTATCGATCTTATCGTACTCGATCTCGGGGAATATCAGCTGTTCCTTGATACCTGTGGAATAGTTTCCTCTTCCGTCGAAGGAGTTTCCGTTTATTCCTCTGAAGTCACGTACGCGGGGGAATGCCACGTTGAACAGTCTGTCGAGGAATTCGTACATCTTTTCGCTTCTGAGGGTAACTTTTACGCCGATAGGCATTCCTTCACGGATCTTGAAGTTTGCAACGGACTTCTTAGCGCGGCAAACTATAGGTTTCTGACCTGTTATAGCCGCGAGGTCGTTCATGATAGCGTCGATGACCTTAGCGTTGTCCTTAGCTTCGCCCGCACCGACGTTTATTACTACCTTGTCGATCTTAGGTATCTGCATAACGCTTTTGTAGCCGAACTTTTTCATTAAAGCAGGAGCCACTGTGCTGACATAAAGTTCTTTCATATTAGATGCCATTTCAATTACTCCTTTCCTTAATAAGCCTTGCCGCAGTCGGGGTGTTTGCAGACTCTTACTTTTTTGCCGTCCTCGATCTTATGAGCGAGTCTGGTAGGCTTGCCGCATTTAGGGCATACAGCCATTACCTTTGATGCATAAAGGGGAGCCTCGCACTTTACGATGCCGCCCTGCTGACCCATCTGTCTGGGCTTAACGTGTTTTGTTACGATGTTGAGACCTTCAACGATCACTTTCTTTTCCTTGGGGGAAACTTCGAGTACCTTGCCCTGCTTGCCCTTGTCCTTGCCGGAAAGGATAACAACAACATCGTCTTTTTTAACGTGAAGATTATTCATATTGTTACGCCTCCTTACAGAACTTCCGGAGCAAGTGACAGGATCTTCATATAATCCTTATCTCTCAACTCACGTGCAACAGGTCCAAAGATACGTGTACCTCTGGGGTTCTTGTCCTCTTTGATAATTACGGCAGCGTTCTCATCGAAACGAATGTAAGTTCCGTCGTCGCGGCGGAGACCCTTTGCCGAACGAACTATAACTGCCTTAACGACGTCGCCTTTCTTTACAACGCCGCCTGGTGTTGCTTTCTTGACCGAAGCAACAACAACGTCACCGATATTTGCATATCTTCTGCGGGTACCGCCAAGAACTCTTATACACATAAGTTCTTTTGCGCCCGTGTTATCGGCGACCTTCAGATAAGTTTGCATCTGGATCACAGCGATTATCTCCTTCCATATTCAGATCCTGCTCCTGATTTTTACGAGCAGGAGCGTCGGAAGCAGCAGCGGGGGATATATTTCTCGCAGCGCCTCCGTAACAATGCTCATTTTACCGCTTTGCGGGCTGTTATTACTTAGCCTGTTCGATCACTTTTACGAGACGCCATCTCTTATCCTTGGAAATGGGGCGTGTCTCCATGATCTCAACGCGGTCGCCTATGTTGCAGGTGTTGTTCTCATCATGAGCCTTAAGTTTGATAGTTCTCTTGATGATCTTCTTGTACAGGGGGTGCTGTACGTTATCAACGATCGCAACAACAATGGTTTTATCCATCTTGTTGGAAACTACTTTTCCAACTCTTGTTTTTCTAAGATTTCTTTCAGCCATTTTGTTTCCCTCCTTCATTACTGTTCGGAACCGGCACGCTCGCGGAGAATTGTCTTAACGCGGGCTATGTCTTTCTTTACAGCCTTGAGGCGTGTAGGGTTATCGAGCTGATTTATAGCGTGCTGAAAACGGAGAGCGAAAAGCTCTTTTTTCAGATCTGAAAGCTTGTTATCAAGCTCAAGAGTTGTCATATCTCTTACTTCCGCAGCCTTCATTATTCGCTCGCCTCCTCTTCCTCACGTGCTACAAACTTACATTTGATCGGGAGCTTATGCATAGCGAGACGCATAGCTTCTCTTGCGATATCCTCGGTAACTCCGGCGATCTCGAACATTACTCTGCCGGGCTTTACAACAGCTACCCAATATTCGGGGGAACCTTTACCGGAACCCATTCGTGTTTCAGCAGGCTTCTCTGTAACGGGCTTATCGGGGAATATCTTTATCCAGACCTGACCGCCTCTCTTGATGTAACGTGTCATCGCGATACGGGCGGCTTCTATCTGATTGGAGGTTATCCATGCAGGTTCCAGAGCCTGAAGACCGTAATCTCCGTTAGAGACTTTGTTGCCTCTGGACGCCTTACCTGTAAGACGACCTCTCTGCACTCTTCTGTACTTAACTCTTTTTGGAAGCAGCATTACTGATTACCTCCTTCTCTTTTTCTTGCGCCGCGGTTCTCTCCGCCTTGACGGCGTTCGCCCCTGTCATTTCTGCGGGGTTTCTTTTCTGTCTTTTCGGGAGCGGCTGTTTTTGCTTTTGCGACGTCTCCCTTGAGGACTTCGCCCTTGTAGATCCAAACTTTTACGCCGATACGACCGTATGTTGTGCTTGCTTCTGCGAAGCCGTAGTCTATATCAGCACGAATGGTCTGAAGGGGGATAGTTCCCTCGTGGTATGATTCTGAACGAGCGATCTCGGCGCCGCCGATACGACCGCTTACCATTACTTTTATACCTCTTGCGCCGAGTTTCATGGCTCTTCCGATAGCCTGTTTCATGGCTCTTCTGTAAGAAGCACGGTTCTCAAGCTGAGCGGCAATGCTTTCAGCAACGAGCTGTGCGTCCATATCGGGAGATTTTACTTCAACGATGTTGATGGCAACTGATTTTTTCATCATCTTTTCAACATCGAGACGAAGCTTTTCGATATTTTCACCGCCGCGTCCGATAACGATACCGGGCTTAGCGCAGTGAACGTGGATCCTTACCTTATCCGCAAATCTTTCGATCTCTATGCGGGGAACGCCTGCTGCGTAAAGGTTTTTCTTGATATAATTCCGGACATTGTAGTCCTCGACCAGAGTATCGCCGAAAGTCGCCTTATTCGCAAACCAGCGGGAATCCCAATCTTTAATAACGCCGACACGCATTCCGTGCGGATTAACTTTCTGTCCCATTTAGTTTACCTCCTCTTTCGACTTATTCTTTTTCCTTCACCGCAAGAGTAACATGGGAAGTTCTCTTGAGGATACGGAACGCTCTGCCTTTAGCTCTGGGCATTATTCTCTTCATTATCGGTCCGGGGCAAACGAAACATTCGGAAACGTAAAGGTTATCCTTATCCATGCCGAAGTTATTTTCTGCGTTTGCTACTGCGGATCTCAGAAGTTTCTCCAGGTATTCACAGGCAGATTTTGGTGTGTGCTGCAGTATCGCCATTGCGGTCTCAACGTCCTTTCCTCTGATGAGGTCGAGAACTATCTGTACCTTTCTGGGGGCGATACGAGCATTTTTAAGATATGCTCTTGCTTCCATTTTATATTCTCCTCTCTGCCTTATTTCTTACCGTTATTGGAAACTTTTGAACCTGCATGACCTTTAAAAGTTCTTGTAGGAGCAAATTCTCCCAGCTTATGTCCTACCATATCTTCCGTAACGTATACGGGAACGTGTTTTCTGCCGTCATGTACGGCAAATGTATGACCTACGAAATCGGGGAATATCGTTGAAGCTCTGCTCCATGTCTTGAGGACTTTCTTTTCGCCCGCTTCGTTCATAGCGATAACTCTTTTTAACAGGACTTCTTGTACATAAGGTCCCTTCTTAACGCTTCTGCTCATTGGTTTTCCTCCTCTCTTATTTACGGAGATCGCCGCGGCAAGATATCATCTTTCGCTTTTCGCTGCTCCGTTGGGCAGGGAACTTATCCCTTCTTTATGATTCAATGAGCCGGTTATGACCGGATGCGCTCCGCTTCGGGAAAATTTCCCGCAGCTTCGCGGCTTATAAGGTTTAAGAATTACTTACCGTTTCTTCTCTTTACGATAAACTTATCTGTGCGGTTATGGGTCTTTCTGGTCTTGTAGCCGAGAGCGGGCTTGCCCCAAGGAGTAACAGGTCCGGGACGTCCCACAGGAGACTTACCTTCACCACCGCCGTGTGGGTGGTCGTTCGGGTTCATGACAGAACCGCGGACTGTAGGTCTGATACCGAGGTGGCGAGTTCTTCCCGCTTTGCCGAGGCTTACGTTTTCATGGTCGATGTTAGATACCTGACCGATGGAAGCCATGCAGTTCGCGGGGATCTTTCTCATTTCGCCGGAAGGAAGTCTTACCAGAACGTAATTGCCTTCCTTACCCATGAGCTGCGCCATATTTCCTGCGGAGCGGACGAGTTGAGCGCCCTTGCCGGGGTAAAGTTCGATGTTGTGGATAAACGTACCAACGGGGATATCATTGAGAGCGAGAGCGTTGCCGGGTTTGATATCGGCATGAGGACCGCTTGTTACGACATCGCCAACGGCAAGACCGTTAGGAGCGATGATATATCTCTTTTCTCCGTCGTCGTACTGAACGAGAGCGATGAATGCGCTTCTGTTAGGATCGTACTCTATTGTAAGGACCTTGGCGTTCATGCCCTGTTTATCTCTCTTGAAATCTATGATCCTGTATTTCTTTCTGTTTCCGCCGCCTCTGTGACGAACGGTGATCCTGCCGTAACTGTTTCTGCCCGCGGTCTTCTTTATAGGAGCAAGAAGGCTTTTTTCGGGAGCGACTTTGGAAAGTCCGCTGTAGTCGGTAACAGTCATCTGACGTCTTGAAGGCGTCGTCGGCTTATATGACTTTATAGCCATTTGAAGTTCATCTCCTTATTTAAATTCTGCGATGTTTTGCGGAAGCTGTCTCTTCCATACTTACTCATTTTCCGTTATCGGATAAGGAGTAAACTTACATCATGCCATCGAAGAACTCGATGGTCTTTGAGCCTTCTGCGAGGGTAACTATAGCTTTTTTCCAGCTTGGAGTATAACCTCTGTTCATGCCCATTCTTTTAGCTCTTCCTCTTACGCTTATGGTATTTACCTTAGCGACTTTCACATCGAAGAGTTCCTCGACCGCTTTTGCGATCTCGATCTTGTTAGCCGATTTAGCTACTTTGAAGGTGTACTTGCTTTCCTGCAAACCTTCCATGCTTCTTTCGGTGATTATAGGCTTTATAACTATATCCTGTGCAGTCATTATGCGTACACCTCCTCGATCTTGGCTACGGCGTCCTTTGCAACTATGAACTTATCATAGTTAAGGATATCGTAAACATTTATCGTATTTACGAGAGCGGTCTTGATGCCGGGGATATTGTCTGCGCTCTTGATAACGTAGTTGTTCACCTCGGGCATAACTATGAGAGCCTTGCTGCCCTCTGCGCCTATTGCTTTGAGCATGGCGGTCATTGTCTTTGTCTTGTACTCGTCCATTGTTATGGAATCGAGAACGATGATATTGTTGTCGATAGCCTTTACGGAAAGAGCAGACTTCATAGCCAGTCTCTTAAGCTTCTTGTTCACTGTGAAACGGTAGCTTCTGGGCTTAGGTCCGAGAGCTATTCCTCCGTGTGTCCACTGAGGAGCGCGTGTTGAACCCTGTCTTGCATGACCGGTGTCCTTTTGTCTCCAAGGCTTTCTTCCGCCGCCGCTTACCTCTGTACGGGTGAGAGTGGACTGTGTGCCCTGTCTCTGATTTGCGAGGTAATTGACTACCATGGTATGCATAGCGGACTCATTGGGAGTTATGCCGAAAACGGCGTCTGACAGCTCAATGGCGGAAACCTCTTTACCTGTCATATCCAGAACTTTTACATTAGGCATTATTGCTTCCTCCTTCCATTAAGCCTTTTGCTTCTTGACGCAGTCGCAGATGGTAACTATGCCGTTCTTCGGGCCGGGGATAGCTCCTCTGATAGCGATAAGATTATTTTCCGCGTCAACTTTAACGACTTCGAGATTCTGAACGGTAACTTTCTCATGTCCCATGTGACCGGGGAGAGCCTTGCCCTTATAGATACGGGAAGGCGATGAGCAAGCACCCATTGAGCCTGCGTGTCTGTGAACAGGACCTGTACCGTGAGTTTCTTTCAGTCTGGAATTGTTGTTCCTCTTGATGGTGCCTTGAAAGCCCTTACCCTTTGAAGTTCCGGAAACATCAACGATATCTCCCGGTTCAAAAGTATCAGCTTTCAGAATTGCGCCTATTTCCATTGCCTCGGCATTGTCCAGCTTGAACTCTTTGAGAGTTCTCTTAGCTGCAACGTCCGCCTTAGCGAAATGACCTTTGAGGGGCTTGTTAACAAGCTTTTCTCTCAGGTCGCCGAAGCCGAGCTGAACTGCGCTGTAACCGTCGTTCTCAGTTGTTTTCTTCTGAACGACAACGCATGGACCCGCTTCTACAACAGTCAAGGGGATCACCTTGTTTGTTGCTTCATCGAAGATCTGTGTCATACCGATCTTCTTGCCGATGAGTGCCTTTGTCATAGTTTTTCCTCCTTTGGTTATTGGCTGCCTGTCGGCAGCATGACCCTGCCGTCAACATTTTTGGGAAATGGTGAGCCTTCGGGGATATCCCGCAAGACTTACTTGATCTCCATTACAACGTCAACGCCGGCAGGAAGTTCAAGACCCTGCAGTGCTTCAACGGACTTATCTGACGGTCTTATAACGTCTATAAGTCTCTTGTGAGTTCTCAGCTCGAACTGCTCGCGGCTGTCCTTATCCTTGTGCACCGCGCGGAGGATCGTGATGATCTCCTTATCGGTGGGGAGCGGGATAGGACCGCTTACTCTCGCGCCGCTGCGCTTTGCAGCGTCAACGATCTTAGCAGCTGCTGCATCGACTACCGCATGGTCGTAACCTTTGATCCTTATTCTGATTTTTTCATTGACTGCCATCTGGATCGCCTCCTGAATAAGATTTTTCTTGATTTCTTGATTTTGGGGACGAGTTTTGTGATATTGTCGTTCGGGAAAACATTTTATCCGGCGCAGACCCGAGCCGTTACGGCTTTCGGACTTTCCACGCTCCCATGTGTTTCCCGCATACGGATATTAAAAAACCCGAAAAACATTGTTTTCCGAGCAAGTGCAAACACAAAGCTTACCTTTGAGCAAAAGGCGCAGTAACGGTACGCAGCCGCGCCGCCCATGGTTTAAGCACACACAGTGTTCACTATCACAGCCGCCCGATTCATGATCGGACATACTCCGCGGAAATTCCCCTGCAAACCGCAGGCAACCTTCCGTTTCCTCGCAAAAACATAAATATTGCAGTCACGCAAGTAATATTATAACATTACCCCCTCACAATTGCAAGGGGGTAATTTGATTTTTACAGATTTTCAATGTAGAATTTTCCGCGTTTTTCCTCATCATTTTTGTGCATTTTTACAATTCCCCGTTTTTTGTGAATAATTTGCCCAAAACGGGGAAAACTGCGTTTTTCGGATCTTTACGGAAAATTACTTTGAACTTTTCTTTTTAAGTATCAGAGCGGAAACGCCGAGTGCGGCTGTTACAACTGCAATACCTGCCGGAATGGCGGGAACGGTCGTCTTTGTGTTTGCAGAAGCGATCTCACGTTCAAGAGCGGTCATTCCTGCGGCTACATTTACGTTGTAATCCTCTGCTTCGCCGAATACCATGATATAGTCGGAAGCGTGATCCATTACAAGCGCGGTGCTGCCGTCCTTTACTTCGGAACTTCCCATATAATCGAACTTGTTGTCATGGAACCAATAAAGGTATGCGTATTTTCCGTTGTACTTTTCTTCTACAGGGATATTCAGAACTGCTTTAAATCCGAATTGTCCGTTATGAGCGAGTGAGAACTGGAAAGTATCGTTTCCTGCCGCAACGGTCTGAGCCTGTTCCTCGGGAACGGTCTTTGTATCGAGAGTTATTCCCAGATCGATATCCGCAGCGTCGGTGATATCCTGTCCGTTTATGCTCCATGAAACTCCGTTATTGAGTTCAAATTTTACGTCTACATCTTTTCCTGCCGCGGCGGATATGATATCCTTTGATACTGTGGTGGAGCCGTTTTCCAGAGAAAGTGTGACTGTGCTGTTTGCAGCGGCTTCACTTATTGCGCTTACGGCTTCTTCCGTTGATGAAGCGGGTATTACAGAAGCTGTCTCGGCAGCAGCCGTTGTTGCAGCCGCAGTTACTGCAGGAGCGGTCGGAAGACCTGCAGGAGCAGTAGCCGCAGGTGCGGTAGTTTCTGTGGTTTCGGTAGTTTCTGTTTCAGGCTCGGTCTCGGTATTTTCGACTGTTACATAATTTGCTATACCTTTGAAGTTTATATATGCTCCTGCAGGCATATTATCTATAGTGATAACTATATCTTTGTCGATGATTAAATTAAGATCTTGATCTTCACCGCCCAAATTAAAATTATCAGCTCTGGCAATAATTGCGTTTGTGTTGTTTACGTAGCTAAGATCAATCGGAACCCACAATTCCTCATAGTTTTCAACGCCCGATATTGGAAAAGCAACCCTTATGTTTATCATGTCGGTAGTATTTTCCATACTGCTGATGATTGATAATGCGATATATTCAAGAACCTCATTTACATTGGCGGTACTGTTGATCTTGAGTCTCATAGTATCGCTTCCGGCGTTTCCGCTTTCACTGTAAGCATAAATATCATTGCCGTCTTTTTTCCACTGTATGCCGGAGGTTACGTTTTCACTGTTGACCGATTCGCCCGGAAGTTTGTCAAAATCCTCATGTTCCCATACATAGCCCGGTTCTTCCGGAGCGGAAGTATCGTCACCGCTTGTTTCGGTCTCGCTCGTAGTAGTTTCACTTGGAGTAGTCTCGCTCGGAGTGGTCTCACTTGTAGTCGTATCATCGCCGGTAACACTTGTAGTTGTACCATCTTCGGAACCGCTTTCGCTCGCAGGAGCGGTAGTTGTGCTTGTAGTTGTGTCGTCGGAACTGCTTTCGCTCGCAGGAGCAGTAGTTTCACTTGTGCTTGTCTCGCCGGTTTCCGAAGCGGACTCATCGGCTGCGGCAGTAAAGGTCATAGCCGAGAAAGTCAGAGCAACGGCTGTCAAAGCAGCGATAAACTTTTTTGATCTCATAAAAATACCTTCTTTCTGATTTTCTGCGCTGTTTTTTGTAAAATCAAAGCAGTGCAGCCATATATATTTTTATTATAGCACAAAAAAAAAAAAAAAAAAACAAAAATTTTTTTTAAAAAAA